>CAMHHO010000033.1:0-29905 GCA_946184965.1 uncultured Prevotellaceae bacterium
CAGACCCCCTCTGGCTCCCCCTGACTCAGGGGGAGAATACTACGGGTAAACGCGGGGGGTGGTCGGAATAAAGTGCAAGTCTGGTCGGAGCAAAGTGGTTATGCTTTTGTCTGCAGATAGTAGTCGCTGAAGTCCTTGCAGCCGGGAGCTTGCTCGCTTTGCTTGCAAAGAACGTTGAGAGTTCAATGTTAAACGTTCAATGTTCAACTTGTTATCGCCGGAATCGCCCACCAGTTGGGCCATTAATCCACACATTTCCTTCCAACTGCGGTCAGGATACTGAAATTCCGCATCGCTGATATGTGCGCCAAGTGAGGGGAAAAGCATCGGAACCAGGGGTTCATGCATGTCTTTTGAGGCCTGTGAGAGCAGTAATTTGATGCATTCTGTGCCCTTTCCGAGGTTAGGCATCCCGGGAGCCTTGTTTGTTGTGATATCGTATTTCATTGATTATAAGCTTTTTAAATGAATTAATACCAGCCTGCCCGTTACAGTTACAGTTGTTACAGTATGCTTTCTTTCGCCCTCTCTGGCTCTAATATTATATGTAACTATCTATATATCAGTAACTTATATATTATTAGCGGGATTGAGAGAACCTCAGAAATTAATTGTCACAACTGTAACTGTCACACGAGCTCACTTTTCACTTTTCACTTTTCACTGACAATGTTTGCCCCCGTAATGGCCGATAGCGACCGAGTAATAACCTTCGAGCAGCTCCCCGCACAGGTACAGACACTGCTGAAGAAGAATTTCGCCCACAAGGTGCCCCTCGTTGTCACCGCAGACTGGGACGACTACACCGTGAGGTACCAGAGTGGTGAGAAGGCAGAGTTTGACAAACGAGGGAACTGGAGAGAATTCGACTGCAGGATGTCGGCTGTACCAACTGCCCTTATCCCCGAGCAGATCAAGGCCGGCGTAGAGAAGACCTTCCCAGGAGCCGCTATCGTCAAGATTGACCGTGACCGTCGAGGCACATACGATGTGAAGTTGAATAACGGCATGGAACTGGAGTTCAATAGTTATTTCCAGGTTATCGATATTGACGATTAAGAACAGAATCCTGGAAGTCACGTCAGCTACGAATTTCTGCCTAAAAGTCCGCGGAGGGTGAAGTAGAGCCACTCCTGGAGGCGGAACAAAGCCCAGGTTGAACAGGGACGATAGCCGAACTTGGCTGTCGTCTCTTTTCGCAAGGCGCGGCGGTCGATGGTGGCCCACGTATGGTGCAGCAGGCTGAGGCCGTAGCGGCGGTCGGCTGCGGGCAGACGGCGGCCGTGGACGTGGTAGAACATATAGACGTCGACGAGGTTCAGCCAGCGGTGGTTCTCGTAGAGGTCAATCAGCGCGGGCTCTACGTTCTGCTCAAGCATCTGGCGGCGCATGCTCTCGTTGGCCCGCAGGTAGTCGAAGCGGCGCACGGTGGCGGCATGAGTGACCGAGGCTGCGTGCTGGCGGTAGTAGTAGCGGCCCGGACAGCGGCTCACACGGCGCGAGGCGAGGTAGTGCAGGCGGGTGGTGTTGTCGTCGCTGTAGGCCCGGCAGGTCTCGTCGTAAGGGTACTGCTGATGAATGCCCAAACGCACGCCGTAGAGGCCGTGAATCTGCCACGTCAGGCTCAGTCGGAAGGCCTCCTGGCCCGTCAGCGTCGCGAAGTCAGGCATGGGGTATGGCTCCTCGCGGCCGTCGGGATAGACCTTCACCACGTCGAAGAGCACGCAGTCGGTCTCGGCGTCGAAGGCCGCGCAGAGCTGCTCCAGGGCGTCGGCCGACAGCCAGTCGTCGGCATCGACCATGCAGACGTAGCGCCCGTGGGCCCGTTGCAGTCCGACGTTGCGGGCATGGGCTTGTCCGCCGTTCTCGGCCAGATGGACGACCTCTATGCGGGAGTCGCGGCCGGCGTAGTCGCTGAGCACTTGGAGCGAGCCGTCGGTCGAGGCGTCGTCGATGCACACAATCTGTATGTCGCTCATCGACTGGCCTGTCAGCGAGTCGAGGCAGCGGGGCAGGAACGCCGCCGCATTATAGACGGCAACGAGGACGGTGACTTCAGCCATTCTTGCGGAAACGCTTCTTCAACTTGCCCGTGAGCGATGCCCAGAGCGAAGTCTTCTGGTGGAGAATGTAGACCGAGACGAGCAGACTGACCAGGCAGATAAGCAGGCCCAGCGTCCAGTAGATGAAAGGATTGTCGATGAGCGTGACCGTATAGGCCGCCAGTCCTAACGAGAACTGGAGGGCGGCGTAGTAGATGACGGGCACCGACGGGCGGTACTGATAGCGCAGGTAGGCGTAGGCACCGACCATCAGAATGTCGAGCAGATAGCTCAGCGACAGGGCCGCGCCCGTGCCGAAGAGTCCCCAGTGGCGGTAGCCGAAGACGATGAGCACGACCAGCAGCACGTCGTAGATGCCCTCGAGCACCATGTAGCCTATGGAGTCGCCCTTGGCCAGCATGATGTACGACACGGGCAGCGAAAGGGCCTTAATATACATCGAGAACACGGCTACCTGGGCCATGCTCACCATCGGCAGGAACTTCGACGTGAACAGTATGGGAATGAGCACCGGCAGGCTGATGATGAGCGTAGCCAGCATGGGCGACACAATGAGCAGCGACACCTCAATCTGGCGGTTCACGGTGAGGTTGGTGGCCGCCGCGTCGTGGTTGACCGACGACAATCGGGGGAAGTAGTCGGTCTCCATAGCCGAGAACACCATGCCGGCGTAGGTGACGGTCAGCATGAAGCCCGCGTTGTAGAGTCCGACGACGTCGAGGTCGCCGCTGCTGACGTTCAGGAACGAGCGTATCAGCACCTCGGCACCGCTGCCCATGACGCCCGCCACGACGAAGGCCACGCCGAGCTTTACCATCTCCATGCCCTCGCCGAGGACGCCGCGCCCGCCGCGCAGCTGGAGCGGATAGAGGCGGTAGCTGTAGCGGACGGTGAGCAGCATCGACACCAGGGCCATCAGCACGATGACCGGCACGATGCCCGTCTGGCCGAAGAAATAGTAGACAGGTACGGAGATGACCAGCGCCGCCAGCACCGTGTAGACCTGAATGACGGCCAGCGGCCGCAGCTGGCGCGCACCCTTCAGGATGGCCGTCTCGCCGCCCGTAATGGCCAGCAGTCCAACGGCTGGCGACAGCAGGATGAAATGCAGCGTGTGGTCGCCCCACGCGAAGGTGTAGTTGCTCAGGGCCGGGCCCGCCACGATGCAAACCAGCATGCCGAAGAGGGCCGTCAGCAGCGACCAGGCACGCACCACCCGCACGAAATTGGCTATCGCGGCCTCGTCGCCACGGTCGAAGAGCTCCGACACGTGCTTCACGGCCGAGAACGAGATGCCGAGGTTCGTAGCCTGCGAGATGAAATTGACGGTGGTGTTGAAGAGCGAGGCCAGTCCCATGCCGTTAGGCCCGAGGATGACGGCTATCAGCTTGTTGCGCACAAGGCTGACCAAGATGTTCAGTCCCTGTACGCCGCCGAAAATGCCGGTATATTTCAATACATGGCTATAGCTGCCTGTAGCCTCTTTTTTCATCTTTTTCTACCAAATCAAACGCAAAAGTACGCATTTTATTACGAAATTGCAAATTATTTCGTAATTTTGTGGCGTGAAACTGAGTATTGTCATCCCAGTCTACTGTGTGGAAGCCACGCTCGACCGCTGTCTGGAGAGTGTGGCGCGACAGAGCTTCGGCGACTTCGAGGTCATCCTCGTCGACGACGGCTCGCCCGACCATTGCCCCGAGCGGTGCGACGAATGGGCGAGGCGCGACAGCCGATTCACGGTGGTCCACCAGCAGAACAGGGGACTCAGCGCCGCCCGCAACGCCGGCATCGACAGGGCCAGGGGGGAGTTCATCACCTTCGTCGACAGCGACGACTATATTGCCGACGGCACGCTCGAAGCCCTGATGCCGATGGCCGAAGAGACCGACCTGCTGGAATACCCGCTGTGGAAATTCTACGGCGCCGCCGACCAGACATTCCTCGGATTCAAGCAACAGACCTACGACAGCCCTGACGACTACTGGCTCGGGACGAAGGCCTACCTCCACACATACGCCTGGAACAAAATATACCGGCGCTGGCTGTTCGACGAGGTGCGCTTCCCCGAGGGCAAGGTGTTCGAGGACGTCTATACCCTACCCCGCCTGCTCAGCCGCTCGCCGCGCATCATGACCTCAGCCCGCGGCACCTATTACTACTGCGACAACGCCAAGGGAATAACGGCGACAGCCAAGGGCGAGCAGTTGCGCATGCTGCTCGACGCCCACCTCGCGGCGGCGATGCCCATTGACGACTGCTACTACATGCACTTGCTCAACATCCAGATGGACGTCTGCGAGCTGACGGGCGATGCACCACGACTGCCGCAACGCAGCGTGAAGCCCTTTGGCGGAATGAAACAAAGACTAAAAGCAATGATGCTCAACACACTCGGAATCAACGGAATATGCAAACTCAACAAGATAGTACACCGATTCAGGAAGCCCAGCCGCTCGTAACCTTCATCGTTACCTGCTACAACCTGCCGCAAAAGATGCTCGGCGAGTGCGTCGAGAGCATCCTGAGTCTGTCGCTGCGCCCCTTCGAGCGCGAAATCATCGTGGTCGACGACGGCTCGGAGCAGAGTCCCATCGAGGAGCTGCAGCGATTCGGCGACGACGTCGTCTACGTCAGGAAGGGCAACGGCGGCGTCAGTACGGCACGCAACCTCGGGCTGCGCACGGCAACCGGCAGATACATACAGTTCGTCGACGGCGACGACACGCTGATACAGTCGACATACGAACACTGCCTCGACATCGCCAGATACGGCAAGGCCGACGCCGTGATGTTCGACTTCACTCACAAAAGCAGCGACGACCTGGCCTACGAGGACTGGGAGCCGATGAGCGGCTGCGACATGATGCGCCAGCACAACATCCAGGGTGCCGCGTGCCTCTGTCTGTTCAGCCGCTCCATACTGGGCGAGCTCTGCTTCACGCCGGGCATCAGCTACGGCGAGGACGAGGAGTTCATACCCCAACTGCTGCTTAGGGCAGAGCGCGTGGTGAGAACCACCGCCAAAGCCTACTACTACCGGCTGCGCGAGACGTCGGCCATCGGCAACAAGACGAAGGAGGGCATCATGAAGCGGCTCGACGACAACCTGCGCGTCATACGCAGTCTGCAGCAGAAAGCGGCCACGCTGCCCACCGCCGAGCGCATAGCCCTGGAACGGCGCGTGGCCCAGCTGACGATGGACCACATCTACAACACCATCACCCTGACGCGCGACAGCAGTCTGCTCCAGCAGCGCCTCGACACGCTGCGCAGCGACGGGCTCTTCCCCCTACCCGACCGCGACTACACGACGAAGTACAAGTGGTTCCGCCGGCTGACCAACAGCAGCGCCGGCCTGACGCTGCTGATGAAAACCCTGCCACTGATGACCCAGGAACGATGAAGATACTACTGTTAGGAGAATACAGCAACGTACACTGGACACTGGCCGAAGGACTGCGCCAGCTGGGCCACAAGGTGACGGTGGCATCGAACGGCGACTTCTGGAAGGACTACCCGCGCGACATTGACCTGGCACGGCAGCCGGGCAAGTGGGGCGGCATCAAGCTGATGGCCAGAGTCTACGGCCTGCTGCCGCGAATGCGGGGCTATGACGTCGTACAGGTCATCAACCCCATGTTCCTCGAACTCAAGGCCGAGCGGCTGTTCCCGATTTACCGCTACCTCAGGCGGCACAACAAGGCAATGGTGATGGGCGCCTTCGGCATGGACTGGTACTGGGTACACACATGCACATACAAAAAGCCGCTGCGATACAGCGACTTCAACATCGGCGACACCGTGCGCACCGACGAACCGGCAGTGAAAGAGCAGCGCGACTGGCTGGGAACTGAGAAGGAGCGGCTGAACCACCTCATTGCCAACGACTGCGACGCCATTGTCACCGGCCTTTACGAATATGACGTGTGCTATCGGCCTTACTTCCCCGAAAAGACGCACTTCATACCCTTCCCCATCAAGCTGCCCGAGGACTTCACGACCGCGCAGTGCAAGCGTTCGAAGGTCACCATATTCATAGGTATCAGCCGAGGCCGCAGCCAGTACAAGGGAACTGACATCATGCTGCGTGCCGCCGAAGACCTGCACAGCAAATATCCCCACCGCATGAAGCTCGTCGTGGCCGAGGGCGTGCCCTTTGCCGAATACGAGAAGCTGATGAACGGTTCGGACGCCATTCTCGACCAGCTATACAGCTACACGCCCTCGATGAATCCGCTGCTGGCCATGTCGAAGGGCATTATCTGCGTCGGCGGCGGAGAGCCTGAGAACTACGAAATCATACACGAGGACGAGCTGCGCCCCATCATCAACGTGCAGCCCACCTACGAGAGCGTCTACCACGAACTGGAACAGTTCATTCTGCACCCCGAACGTATTCCCCTGCTTAAGTTGCAAAGCAGGGAATACGTCGAGCGTCACCACGACTATCTGAAGGTGGCACGCCAGTACGAACAGCTGTACCTCAGCCTTCGATAGCCTTCATCAGGAAGTCGACGGCACCGTTGACACCGAACTTCCTCACGTCGAGCGAGATGTCGTAGTTGCGGGCGTCGGTCCAGTCGCTGCCCGTAAAGGTCTTTGTGTAAAGCTCGCGACTGTAGTCGTTGTCGACAATCATAGCGGCAGCGTCCTGCTCGCTGAGGTCGTACTTCTCGGCAATGCGGCGCTTGCGGCAGTCTAATGGCGAGTGGATGAAAATCTTCAGCGCATTGGGATGGTCCCTGAAGATGTCGAAACCACAACGGCCGATAATCACGCACGACTCCTCGGAGGCAATCTTACGGATGGCCTCAGCCTGAGCCCTGAACAACTCGTGGCTCGTCTGGTCGTGCTCAGCACCGCTATACTCTGCTCCAGCCATATAGGTGCGATAGAAGTTGGTGAAGTCGTCGCGCCACAGCGGGTTGCGCGACTCTATCTTCTCAACAGCCTCTTCGACGGCGCTGATGCGCTTTGCCACCGCATTGAGAATCTGCTTGTCGAGCAGCTTCACGCCAAGGCGCTTGGCCAGCTCGGCACCGATTTCGTGACCACCCGTGCCGAACTGTCGGCTGATGGTAATGACAAATTTCTCTTCTTTGTTCATAGCGTTGAGTATTTAAGGGTTTGTTCTTGAAGGCGTTACACCAGCGAGAACGCAACGTCCATCATGTGGGTGAACGTGGTCTGGCGCTCTTCGGCCGTCGTTACCTCACCTGTCAGGATGTGGTCTGAGACGGTCAGGATGACCAGTGCGCGCTTGCCGCAGCGGGCTGCATTCATGTAGAGGGCCGAAGCCTCCATCTCGATGGCGAGCACACCCATGTTCATCCACTTGTCGTTGTGCGGATTCTCGGTGTAGAAGGTGTCCGACGACAGCACATTGCCCACCTTGTAGCGATAGCCAAAGCGGTCGCAGGCATCGGCAGCACCCCGCAGCAAGTTGAACTCCGCAATAGGAGCGAACGTTCCGGGAAGCTCGTACTGGGAGCCGTAGTTGGAGTTGGTACAGGCACCCTCGACAAGTACAAGGTCGCCTACGTGTAGATCTTCGTTGATAGAACCGGCAGAGCCTACGCGGATAATGGTATTGACACCATAGAAGTTGAACAGCTCGTAGGTGTAAATACCGATGGACGGAATACCCATGCCGTGGCCCATCACGCTAACCCGTTTACCCTGATGGGTTCCGGTAAAGCCTAACATGCCACGCACATTGTTAAATTGTACTGGGTTTTCCAGGAAGTTCTCGGCCATAAACTTGGCACGCAGCGGGTCGCCCGCCATGATTACTGTCTCGGCTATTTCGCCATACTTGGCCCCGATGTGGGGAGTGGGAGTCTTATCCATAAACAAGGGTTTTTAGATTAATACCCTGCAAAGATAGACATTTTTAGTGAAACTTCCAAGAAAAGTCGCCACAATTTACTGCGACTTACTCCGAAAAATGAAAATGCCGATAATAATTATAAGGATTACGGCACCGATTTGTAACCACTGATGCATAATATTCCGTTTTTAATTGACCTGTTTTTTACCTGCGACCGCCGCCTCCGCCGAAGCCTCCGCCGCCTCCGCCGCCGAAGCCGCCACGACCGCCACCGCCGCCGAAGCCGCCACGGCCACCGCGACCGCCGCCTCCTTCACCGCCGCCGAAGCCGCCACGGCCACCTCCGCGACCTCCGAAGAAGTTCATGCGATAGCTGACGTGGAGCATGGCATAGCTGGTAATGGCATTGACCTCCTGGTCGCGCCAGCCGTTGGCATTGACGGTACGCGAGAAGTTGGTCTGCTGGTGCAGAATGTCATACCACTGCAGCATGACGGTGAGCGACCTGCCTCGCAAGAAGCTGTAGCTCAACTGGGCGTTCCAGATCAGTTCGTCGGTGTTCAGCGTCTCGTCGCTATAGCCGCGCTTGCTGTAGCAGTGGAAGTCGGTAGACAGGACGGGCCACGACGCCGCATTAGCAGCCTGCCGGCCGTTCAGCTGGTTCAGGTCGATGCGCGTATTTCCGCCGTAGTTGAAGTTCCAGGTGGTCAGGTTGCGGCTGGCCTGGAGCCGGTTCTCGGTGCGGGCGTAGGTAGTCCGCACGTTCAGCGAGAAGTTCAGCCAGCGGTTGCGATAGCTGAGCGACATGTCGGGCGAGAAGTTATAGGTATGCGTGACGTTACGGTCGGGCACCGCCGTACGGTTCAGGTTCACGTAGCCAATCTGGTGGTTATAGCTGCCATTGATACCGCCGCTGATGTCCCAACGGTTCAGCGTGTCGAGGCCGATGTTGAAAGAGCCGCCGCCGTTGACGCTCCAGTTGCCGTTGATGTTCTCAGGGCGTGAGATGCGTCCGCCGGTGGTCTCATTATAGGTCACCACATTTCCGATTGAGTTGCTGGTGCGACGGTAACTGCCGTTAAAGCTGTAGCTCCAGTGGCTCTGAGCCTTGGGAACCTGGAAGCCCAGACTGTCTTCTACCAGCTTCGGTGCGCGCTGCTTCTGGAAGTTGGCGGTCAGGTTGGTGGTGAACGATGGCTTCAGTCCCGGGTTACCCATCGAGATGTTGAGCGGGTTGGTGTCGTCGTAGATATCGAGCATCTGGGTGATACTGGGCTGCGAGGTGTTTCCGCGCAACTGTACCTGCAGGTTTGTCTGCTGGTTGAAGCGGTAGCGCATGTTCAGCGTCGGCGAGAAATTGGTCACCGTGCGGACGGTGTCGATGGGGATGCCGAGGTACTGCTGGATGTAGTGCGAGCGCTGGGGCTGTGCGGTGACGCCAAGGTTCATGTTCAGCTTGTCACGCACCACGCGTACCTGAAGGTCGATGTTGTGCCCGTCTTCCGAGCGCTCCGAGTAGCGGCTCAGACGGTCGCTGAGATACATCTCGTAGGGATTGTCCAGATAGCCGAAGAGCCGTGCCCACTCCTGATAGTCGTTCAGCACGTCCTGGAAAGCCACTTCGCCCAGGTCGGGGAAGTCGAAGGTGGCGGGGTCGCTCTTCTGGAAACTATGGTTGAAACGGTAGTTTACCTGCAGGAAGATGCCCTGGGCACCAAAGCTGCGCACACGGTTCCGGTTGCCGAACGGGCCACGTGCCTGGGGCATGGTGTCTGCAGGTTCCGGCTTTGGCTTGAAGGTGTAGAGCGGCTCGGTATAGGTGGCTCCGAGTGAATAGCTGAAATTATTGTTGGCTGAGAGGGTGTAGCGGTTGGTCTGGTAGGTGGAGTCGTTGCCGAAGCGGTCGAACTGCTGGTACAGGTGAACGGCCGAGAGGTTGGCATTGCGGTTGTCGCCGTCGCTGTAGTTGATGTTGCCGCTGACGGCAATGTTGCGACCACGGTTGCCGAAGCGGCGATACAGTTGGGCCTGCGTGCTGAGGTTCTTGTTTGAGCCGTGACCCAGCGATTTGCCCTGGCGCCTGTTCACGACGAGGTCTTGACCGTCCAGCTTCTGGATACTTTCATCGCTGAGGGCATCGGTGACGTAGTCGAAGGGATTGGCGTTGAACGAGGCGTTGTTCGAGAACGAGCGGCTGTCGTTGCTTGAGAAGCTCACGTTGGGGCGGAACGATACGTTGGTCAGCGTGTCGATTTGCCACTGGATGTTCATGTTTCCCGTCCAGTTATTATTGCGCGAGTAGCTCTGGCTGATGCTGTTCGAGAAGGCACCGCCGCGCGTGTTGACGAAGTTCTCCGAGCCGGTACGGTTCCAGTTGTCCGCGTCGTTGCGTGTCCACGTCACGCGACCGCTCATTCTGAGGTTGGCGCCGTTGGGCTTGCGCTGGCTCTCATAGCTGGCGTCGAGGGCACCGGTCTTGGTCTCGCGCTGGCCGTTGCCGTTGCCGCGTCCGCGCCCGCCGCGTCCCGAGAAGTTACGGTCGTTCACGTTGTTGGCATTGCCCATGAACGTGTAGCGGATGTCGCCGAAGGGCTTCATGGCCGTCAGGCGGAAACCGTAGCGGCCGTCGGTACCGATACCCAGGTCGGGGTTGGCCTGGATGCCGTTGCGGGCACTACGCTTCGTGGTGAACTCCAGCACGAAGTCGTCGTTGCCGTCGTCGACTCCCGTCATGCGGCTCAGGTCGCTCTTCTCGTCGTAGGCTTTCACCTTATCTATAACGTACGAGGGCAGGTTCTTCATCACGGCGTCGTTGTTGCCGGTCATGAAGTCGCGTCCGTCGAGCTTGAATCGCCTCACGTCCTTACCGTTGATGCTTATCTTTCCGTCATCATCGATTTTGGCGCCCGGCAGCATCTCGACCAGTGCCTCAATCACAGAACCCTCAGGCACGCGGAAGGCATCGGCGTTATAAACCACGGTGTCGTCCTTGATGACCATCTTCGGAATGTTGGCCGTCACCACGGCCTCGTTCAGCTGCACGGCGTCAGGCTCCATGATCACCGTTCCAAGGTTCAACGCCTGACGGCCCTTTGTGACCGATCTCGACAGCGTCCTATAGCCTAAGAAACTGAACTTCAGCAGATAATTGCCCGTCGAGACACCGCTGAGCGTGAAGTTACCGCGCGCATCGGCGAAGGCACCGGTGACGAAGGTTGTGTCCTTTCCACCTATTTTATATAATTGGAGGGTGGTCTTCTGCAGAGCTTCCTTCGTCTCGGAGTCGACAACACAACCCGACACAGTATTCTGTTGGGCGGCTATGGGCAGGCCTCTCAACAGCAGCATCAGAAGTAGGATTGAGATGTAATTCAAATTCTGCTTCATTCAGTTTTCGTATTTGGCAAATTTGTCATAATGCTTATTTGACGTAAATACTGAAAATTGTTTAAACGACACCCAATTAATTAACTTTTATAAGGTTATTTGTTAAATAATCCCAAACAGATTGTTACAACTAAGCACACGCTCTCTTATGCTGACGAAGTGGTCGGGTTAGCGGTACTAAGTAGCCTCTTTGAAATCAAAAGACAGTACCTTCTTGCGCAAAACAACAAATCCTGCGCATAAAAATTTAATAAATTAAGGACATAAGCATGGGGTTTTGCGATAAAATGTGTATTTTTGCGCAACAAACTGAGATAAAAGTCATGACAGGACCCCAATTACTGATTGCCGCTATTGTTATTGCACTCGTGATAGCTTTCATTATCACGATGCTCGTTGTGAATTCCAACGCGAAGAAAATCATAGACACAAATACGCGCTTAGTCGAGAATCAGAACTTATTGGTGGAACTGAACAAGCAACAAGGCAGCGAAATAGAAAGGCGGATGAACGAGCTTGAGGAACAGAGCAGCTTCCTTGAACAGCAGAAAAACGAATTGGACGAGCAGAAAGGAATGATTGAAATGTTACAGCGCCAACAAGAGGAACTGGCCGAACAACTTAAGCACGCTATCCCCGATGAGGTCATGCAGCTGCAACAGCAGATTCAGGGACACCGCGAACACCTTGAACTGACCGCTGACATGACGGATGATGAACTGATGCTTTGGATTGATAGCCAAATGGACGAAACGCACTTGTTCACCGACCCATCCCTTACTTTAAAGAAAATGGCCAAGGCATTGGGACTGACGCAGAAACGCCTTGGAGGGCTGTTCAAAAACCATCCGAAATACGGCAGTCTGGGCGAATACCTCAACGAGAAGCGTTTTCTTTATGCCTGCCAGTTGCTACGCGAGGAACCGAACTGGACGATTGAGGCCGTCGGTTCAGAAGCAGGCTTTGGCGGGCGCCGCACGTTCCAATTGGAAGTGAAGCGCAGGCTGGGTATCACGCCTGTGCAGTACCGTCACTCACAAGGACTCGACGTAGCACCCAGGCATAAATGACGATGACGGCAATGGTGGGAACCTCCAACGACAGATTGCCAATCCACGAGTCAGCCGGAAACAACAGGTAAGTCAACACGGGGACTATACTGGAGATGAGGATGTAAAGCGCCATCCAGATGCCTACTTGCCGTAAACGTCCCCGGTAACAATAGGCGATAGCGCATCCAAGCGGCAGATAGACCACCATCAGCGACACGGCTACGGGCAGACCAACGGGACGCATTAATGCGGGAATCAGTACAGCAACGAAGCCGGCGATGTTCAAAGCAATGACAATCCACCACCCTACGGTCATTGGCCTATAGAGCGGCTTCATGCCTCGCAGCAGCCCAATGTACATCACCAGCGCGCCGAAAGTCTGAATGACGGCCAATGCCCACGAAGCATGCTCCTCCATCCAATGCAATAGCGGCGACCAGTTGCATACAGCCTGCATAAGGCAGCATACGAAAGCTGCTTCAATGAGCCAGCGGGGCATCCCGCTATGAACATAGTTCACCCGATATCTACTCTCAATACTTTCCACCGCCTCAAAAGCGGTCATGTCTTGTTTCTGATGACTCATGTATTATAATATGTAAATGTCGCTGCAAAGATACTACTTTTATGCTTATAAAAGGAAGAAAAACAAAATTATTTGCGCAAAACGGCGCTGTCTGCGCAACAAATCTGATAATAATTCCCGCTCGCCAACCTTTTAGATAAAGAAATTTAGTACATTTGCAGAAACAAAAACCATTATTTTAGAACTATTAAAACAAACGCATTATTATGAAGAATTACAATTGGACACTTGCCGCCTTCCGACAATTGGTGCTCCCTATTGCCTTCTGCGGCACAATGATGTTAGCATCGTGTAGTGAAAAAGACGATCCTGTTCAGCCAGTCACGCCGGGAGAGGCTACGATGCCTGAACTGAAGGAGGACTTCGAGAGCATCGCCGAATGGGTGACCGCAGGCGTGAAGCGTTGTCATCCCTACATCCGTCAGTTCTGGAACGAGGATGCCGACCCCGCAGACTTTAACTTGCTGCTGACTAACGAGAGCTGTGACAAGGTCTATTTTATAAATGCCAATGGCAAGCGTGAGATACCACAGACAGAATGGGACGATGCCCTCGTTAAGGGTCTCAGTGAAGTTGGTAATGCCGATTACTGCTTCTTTATGTTTCAGGGCAAGAACTGCTGTCTGCAGATCGTTTCTCCTGGAAAGTGGAAGATGATGGCAGAAGTGTACAAAATGTTAGGCAAAAGGGAACCGACACTTCAAGACAATGCCTATCTTCTGCTTCATACATTCTACCATGAGTCGTTCCACAAATATGTGCAATCCCTCAGAGGATGGAACAATTTGGGAAGCCCCTATTACAGCCGGGAACAGGTTTTCCCCGTGGTCTATGAGCCGCGCATCTATCGAAAGTTGGCTCTGCTGGCCCTGCTTAAGGCATGGGAGGCCCCCAGCCAGAAGGATGCCCAGTATGCCAGGGCCAAATACTGGACTCAGAAGTATGAGTCACAATACCCCATTGAAGCCGCAGGCATCCGCCAGACCGACGTTGACGAGAGTACAGCGGAGTATTTCTGCCTCAGCGTCATCCATGCCGCCTTCAGCGACTACCAACTGCTCTATGATTTAGACCTCGCTGCTGATCTCGACAGTGAGAGCTATGAGATGTCGCTGGCCATGCACCTCCTCTTCCGCGACGGGCGTCTGGCAGAGGCCATAAAGGGCGTTCAGGATGACGTCATCACACCCATCAACATATTGTTGAAGAATGTCGCCGCCCCAGCTAACTACGACGAAAAGCAGGATGCTGCCGACGTGGAGAAAATACGTGCGGCCATGGACAAGATGTACACCAAAGATAATCCCTTCATAGCGCCTGTTGCAGAACTACTGGAGCGCCATCTCAGCGGCCAAGCCATCTATGTAGCTATTAATCCCCAACTCCGCAATAATTACTTCTCATCACAAGGCAGTTACAAGCTGACCGACTTGCCCGGCTTCAACTGCAATGTAAGGTACGAGAGCGCGAATGAGAATGTGGAAATCAACGGTTGCACATTATTATCATATAATGATTACCACTTCTATCCCATTGCCACTGTTGAACACCTGTCGCTGAATGATTGGCAGGACATCAGTGAAGAATTAACCGAAGTGCCCGATCTTGTATTCACCCGTCAGGCCACCCTAAGTGCTGTCACCGACGAGCCGACGTTCACTTTGAAAAATCTGCCCGCGACAGTCATGTATGGCAAGGACAAACTTGGCAATGAGTATTATATGTGCAAGTAATCATTAATCACAAATAGCAATGAAAAAGAGAAGTGCATTACTATTGTTTATTGTGCTGGCGATATCCACTAAGGCCAGCGCACAGTGGACTAACTACGATACTCAGAGCGCAATAAGAGGGGTGTTTGGACTGGCCAACGCCGCTCTTGAGTCGGCAGAGCGAAAGAAGGAGATGGAAATACTGGCCCGCCAGAAGGTGGAGTTCGAACAGAGCTTCCAGGATGCCATGACCGAGGCCAAGGCTCTCGAGGCTGCAGAAAACTGGGAAGAGGCTCTTGAGAAATATGAGGAGGCGGCCAAGCTGAACTGCAAGTACAGCTACACCGACCAGCGCGCCATCTCGCAGAAAATTACCAGTCTCTACGTCAAGGCCAAACGTGAGGACGACGGCCCCAGCATTCTTCACAACGCCGAGGTGACGCTCGCCGATTATTCCGCTTATCGTTACATGCGCGAAAATCCTGTCTTCGTGAACAAGAAGAATGCCAGCGGCGTGAAAATCCTGCGCGTGGCGTGTTCCAACAGCGAGACACGCGTGGAGATGGAGATAGAGGCCTACTCAGCAAATCTTCCGGTCTATATCAAGGGAGCCGCCTACATCAAGGGCAACAAGGGCGGCAAGCTGGGACTGGCAAGCGTGCAGAACGTGACGATGGCCCCCGCAAAGACCTTCATCCCCTGGCCCTACCAGAAGCTGCGCTTCGCCCTTATATTCCCCGCCCTGCCTGCCGATGCCAGAGAGTTCGACCTCATCGAGCCTTCCACCACCTGGCAGTTCAAGGACATCAAATGCAAGTAAAACAAATAAAAGAAATAGACAATGAGAAAGAATCTATTATGGATGCTGGCCATCATCCTTACTTATGGCTTGACCATGACGTCTCTTACCTCATGCGAAGACATTGAAGACAACCCGTCAGGTTCAGAAGTGCCACAGTTCAAAGTGCAGAAAGAAGATTTCAAGTGGGGCTTCTCTTATAAAAATAAGGTGTACTTGGATCCACGTATCAACAAGGACCTCATTACCACCTTCGACGAACTGATGCCCAATCAGCAGGAGGCTATCGATGAGGACACCAAGGTGGTTATCATCAGTCGTTTCGACGACGTGCCTTTCGAGCAGCTGGAAGCAGCCTACTATAGTGGTGCCACCATCGTCATTGCAGCGCCTCACTCTGAAGATCTACACCAGTTCTTTAACTTACATCCGGAATGGGATGGCTATTGGACCGATGCTGAGATGGACGAGGCACTCCTCTACTCGTTTAATATCAATGGCGACCACTTCTTAGTGATGGGTGCTGCTGACCCTTCTACCATCGAGGACGAAGTCAGCCAGTATGAAGCAGGCTTGGTGCCTGAGGGCGAACTCCAGGAGAACTGGATGCAGCAGGCTGCCTATAATAATATTGGCCTTTGGGTGGATTATCTGATTGATATGGAGAGTGAGACCGATGAAACGAGAGCCGCCAAAGCCAGAGCCGTAGCCACGCGTGCAGCAGCACAGAACAAGGACATGAACATTGCCGAGTGTTTTGCAGTAAAAACATACGGAAAGAGTTTTTCCTTCCCGGTCGTCGGTGCGTGGCGTAATGGACAAAATGGCAAGGCGATTAAAGATTTTAATAAGATTGCCGGAATCCGTGTCAGCTACGGTGTGTACTCGATGCATGTGTATGACAATCAGAAAGGACAAGGCGATTATTATGCCGTCACTATGGAATCGAGTATTGCCAATAACGCTATGACAGAATTGTGGTATATATGGAATCTCTCTTGGAACGACCGAGGTGTAGGTCCTTATGCCAAGGAGTTTGAGGCATGGACACTGCCGCTCGACCCTCAGGGCAAAGCCTATAGCGATGATGTCGTCTTCTTCCCCGGAGGCACATCGCCCGTTCCCGAAACGACGATGGGCCAGACCACAACGAGCGATGAATACTCTTTCTCGCTCAAGACCGATATGACGGTAAGTGGGTCAGGAAAAGTTGCTGAGAAAGATGGCCTAACAGGTGAGTTAAAGATCCAGGCAGGCATCAGCATGGGCTGGAACTGGGCCAAGAAGGTACAGCGCACGGCAACCGACGTCTCCTATGTCAAAATGGTTAACAACAATAATGAGCAGAAGCACAAGATTGTGTTCAACAACCTGCCTAAGCCCAGTCCCGACACTGAATACGGCTTCAAGGAGCAGGAGGGCAACCAGAGCTACAAGGGCACGGTCGACCTGAAATCGGCCTGGATATGGTATAAGCCCAATGTTCGCGACTATTCTAAGGAAGATCCTATCACCATGAAGTTCGTAGGCAGATATAAATACGGCTGGTCATGGCACGACGGCGGAAAGATTTTCGGCATCGGCGACTATAAACCCGTAGAGTGGACGTCGGAAAGATGGGTTTACGAGGAATTCAAGCTCGACCCCATCGTCCGCGACCGTTATGCCCTGATTCAGCTGCAGAACGACTTCAAGGATCTGTACATTTATGAAATAACTGTAGATAGTCCAAATGCTTTTAACAAGGTCACGGAAATTAAGAAGAGCTATTCACCCGGTGAGCTCATCTCGCTTTCCACCTATCCCGTTAATGGAAAGTACACCATTACTTTCAAGGCAGGTAAGAACTCGTCCGATGTCAAGAGTTACAAATATAACAGTCAAGAGTTTGTGCCCCTGAACCACTTGGAGCCAACAGTACTGAAGGCTGCGTTTGACTTTATCCCCAATTAATTTAACATGAGAAAGAATCTATTATGGATGCTGGCCGCCATCCTACTTTGCGGCACAATGGCGCTCACATCGTGCAGCGAAAGCACTGACAATAAGGACAATCCGACTCCTGGACCGACACCCGCAGGAGAACTGGCTGACTACACCCTGTTCATCTACGGTCATGCCGGAGGTAATATGGACGACATTATTGAGAGCGTGTATCGACATGTGAAGCCTCTGCTTGCCAGTCAGAAGAAGGTGCGCGTGCTGTTCTTCTACAAGTATGGCCATCATGATAAGGAGAACCCGTTCAGGGGCATTTATGCTAATGAGGACGAGGTGCTGCGCTTTGAACTGACGGCTGACACCGACCTCGAGAAGTTGCGCACCGAGGCCTGTTTTGAGGAGAATTCGCAGTTCCAGCTCTACAGTCAGGAGAACCTGACCGCACAGCTAAACTGGGCTGCCCAGACAGCCCCCGCGAAGAACTATATTCTGATACTCTTCGGCCACGGAGCAGGCTTCAATGCCCTTGACGACTACTACAAGGAGCCTGTGGCTACCACCCGCGCCGTGCTCTACGACGAGGGTTTCAAAGGCCGTGGCATGAACATGTACGAGTTCAAGGGGGCCATCGAGGCTTCTGACATCAAACATCCGCAGATGATCTTCTTCCACAACTGTCTGATGGGCAATCTGGAGTCGCTGACCACGCTGCGCAACCTGACCGACTATTATGTCGGTTCGCAGCATTTGCTTTCCAGCGACGGCGACATCATCGTCGAGTTTGTCAAGGGCTTGCTGCAGACCACCGGCATCGAGGCCGCCACGAAGCAGATGTTTGCCAATCTTGATCATTGGAAGTCTCTGTATGTCATGTCACCTATGAAATGTAATGGCGACCTATTCTTCATGAGGTCTTTGGACATTGAGGATGTCAATGCGCAGATGGACCGCCTCTGCAGTCGCATCCGTGAAATTTATCCCTCTCAGAAGGAAGCCGTCGACCGTGCCGCATGCAAGGTCTATCAGCCTTACCAGGGTACTCCCCTTTTCGATGCCGCCGACTATGCCGACTGCCTGGCCCGCGAGACGGGCGACGCTCAGCTCCAAGCCATCAGCAAGGACCTCCGCGCATCGTTCGACAAAGCATTCCTCGCCCGCGATCATGTCAACTGCCGCCCTGATTTCCTCAACGCCTACACCCTGTCGGTATCCCTTGTCGACAAGACGACCTTCTCTAAGGAACTGACAGACGACACAGGCTATAAGTTCACCTTCGGCGACTCCTACAAGGCTACCGCCTTCCACGACAACACTGGCTGGGGCCACTGGCTGGCAGAAAACGGTCAGATGCCTACAGACAACCCCTTCGGTTTGAAGAATCTGGAAGACGACGGGGGCAGCAGTGACCAGCCCGAAATACCCGGATTGGAGAACCTGCAGGAGTGGCGTGCCGGCACCACGGTCTCACAGGAGGCCGTCGATGCCTTTGGTCTGGAAAAGTGCTTCATGGCCGATTATATCAGCGACGAAGTGTGGGAACGTATGCAGGGCAAGACCTACAAGGACAACCCCTATATCGGGCGTGACAACCTGCAACACGTGAAGGTACTCCACTGGGACTACGACAACCAGATGCACGTGGGCGAGATGATCTGCAACGAGCGGATAGGTGATATCGTGGCCATCATCATGCGCAAGCTATTTGATGCCAAATATCCCATACAGCGCATGGTGCTGCCCGATGTCTACGACGCTGACGACGAATCCCAGATGCGCGACAACAACTCTTCGTGCTTCTGCTACCGCCCCATCAGCGGCACCACAAAGCTTTCGAAGCACGCTCGCGGCATGGCTGTCGACATCAACACCCTCTACAATCCCTACTACAAAGACCGCGAAGACGGCACACGCTACATCCAGCCCGCCACGGCCGAGCCCTATTGCAAGCGCGACTGGGACTTCCCCTACAAGATAGACCACAACGACCTCTGCTACAAACTCTTCATTGAGGCTGGCTTCGAGTGGGGTGGCGACTGGACGTCATGCAAGGACTTCCAGCATTTTGAATTTATAGAAAAAGAATAGTATACATTTAATTATCCACTAAAAAACAAACAAGATGAAAAAGAATTTCTTTAGGATGTTCGCCGCCATCCTCTTTTGCGGTGCAATTGCAACCGTGTTCACCGCTTGCGACAAGGATGACGATGACAGTCCCGCCCCAACACCAACACCCCAGCCGGAAACACCCACGGCCTATACGGTGATGCTCGACTTTGTGATGCATGAGAAAACCTTTGACATGATGACAGTCGACTTCATCTATACCGATGCCAAGGGCAAGGAGAATACCATGAAGATTGACAAGAGCACGACCCCCAATGGTCAGCTGACAGCGCTTGAGAAAGATTTCTTTGACAATAATCCGACCCTGGCATTGTGGCGTAATGAAGAAACAGAACAGAGATATCCAGGCATCAACGACTATCTGGACACCAAACATTTGAAGGTCTACAGGGTGACTCTTGAAAATGTTCCTGTTGGCACGACCCTTAAGACTACAGCCCTGCCTCACATTCTCGACTCCTTCCAGCCGAAAGAGCAAGACGACTATGCCCTCATGCCTGTAGTGCTCATATCAAGGAGCAATGCTGACAAATTCATGACAGCGCATACTGTGTCCCTCTCTTTCTTCAGCGCCAAAAACTGGGATAAGCTGAAGGAAAAGCTGAATAGCAAAGAGCTTGCCTATTGCATGAATATAGTAGAAGTGTACTAATCTAGTCACCGAGACCAGGAGGATCTTCCTCGGTAGCGATGAACTGTCTACCGACGACCTAAGACTGGCAGCGGCAATGGCATGACCATTGCCGCTGCTTTGTCAGGCCGACATGTACACAAAATCCTGCACTTCCTGCACTTGACTCTTAACAATCTGACAAACAGACGGTTGAAAGTAATCTTTCGTTTATTACCTGCACTGAATCCTGCACTTGAGCCTGCACTTGAGTTGAAACAGGGCAGCTAATCCTGTGGTTTGGCGGCGCCAAAAGAGCGTTCCCGCGGCCTTGGAAAAACGTTCCAAAGCCGTTGGAACGTCCGAAAGGCGCCGCCTTTTGCACGTAAAGCGCCGCTCTCTATTCAGTGCAGATTCCAGTGCAGGCTGCAGTGCAGGTCTGGTTCATGTTTATGGTGTCCTAACCTACTGATAATGAGCCTCAGTGCAGGAAGTGCAGGTTCTTTTTTGCCATTCACTATCAATATGCGACACCCATACGTTGCAGTGCGCACAAACCAAGGATACGATATAGTTTTTTCCCCGAATCGCTTGGCGGTTCGGATATTGTGTCGTGCCCAGATCTCCCCGATTGCTCCGAATGGATGGCGGATATACTACGAACAAACTCTGACGGGCGTTTTTTCAGAATTTTATCGTTTTTCTTTGCCGTTTCCGAAAAAATCACTATCTTTGCCCCTTGAACACCGCTACGATGTCCGAGCGAGGGCGGCGGTGCGACATTGAGGGAAATATATAACAAGCGTTTGCTGTTATTCGGAATTGCTTTACGAATCTAGCACATTCAAAAGTACCAAACCGAATGAATAAGTCGCAGACGTTCGTGCATTGTGCATGGACGTGACTTATCTGGTTTGGTGGGCGAGTGCTAGAGCCTGTAAAGCATGGATGAGAATATCGTCCATGTTTTCTGGTGCTCTATCATAGCCTGCCTCCGAAGATAAGCAATACGCATAATGCATAGCGTATGGCCAACAAGAATCTGAATGCTGCCAAGACGGCTAAGAAGGATGAGTTCTACACACAGATGACCGACATTGAACGTGAGCTGAAACACTACACGAGCCACTTCAAGGACAAGGTCGTGCTGTGTAATTGTGACGACCCCTACGAAAGCAACTTCTTCAAATACTTTGCGTTGTCGTTCAACCAGTTGGGTTTGAAGAAACTGATTTGCACGTGCTATAATGGTTCGCCCGTTCAGGGCAACGAACTGATGATTGACTGGGGCGACTTTACTGATGAGCCGAAGAAGATTGCCTACAAGGTGGAAATAACTGAGGTGCGCGACCTAAACGGTGACGGGGCGGTTGACCTCAGCGACGTGCGCTATCTGCTGCAGAACGACAAGAATGTGCTCTCTACATTGAAAACGGGCGACTTCCGAGACCCAGAGTGCATAGAGCTTTTGAAGCAAGCAGACATTGTGGTAACTAATCCGCCGTTCTCGCTGTTTAGGGAGTACATTGCGCAATTGATGGAATATGGGAAGAAATTCCTGATAATTGGAAATCAAAACAATATCTCTTACAAGGAAGTCTTTCCTTTATTGATGAGCAATCAAGTATGGCTTGGTTATAAGTCGGGTGATATGGCTTTCAAGGTACCAGAAGACTATGAGCCAAGAGAAACAAGATATTGGCAAGATGAAACGGGACAGAAATGGAGAAGTCTTGGAAATATCTGTTGGTTCACCAATCTTGACCATAACAAACGGCATGAGGAAATAGATTTGGTTTGTCGATATTCGCCAGAAGACTATCCTTCATATGACAATTATGAAGCTATTGAGGTAAACAAGACTTCAGATATTCCATACGATTATATAGGCGTTATGGGTGTCCCTATAACGTTTCTCGACAAGTACAATCCTGACCAGTTCGAGATACTGGGAATAACTGATAGAGGTAATGAATATGGGCTAAAAACAAAGGAATATACCAATGAGCCTAATGCAAACGACTTAAACCGTCGTGCTGCATATAAAGTTGGTGGAAACTTAAAGTCAACATATGCCAGACTATTAATCCGCAACAAACACCCTCAGAAGCTATGAATAACGAAAAGATGACCATTGACCAGATTGAGGTCACTATCCGCGACATCGTGAAAGGCTATGTCAACAACGACGAGCTTGGCGTGCGCGGCTACGATGGACGGTTAGACATACGCCCACCTTACCAGCGCGAGTTTATCTATAACGCCAAGGAGCAGCAGGCCGTCATCAAGACGGTGTTGAACAACTACCCGCTGAACGTGATGTACTGGGTAAAACGGGCCGACGATGCCGATTGTCCGTATGAGGTGATGGACGGCCAACAACGTACGCTATCCATCTGCGAGTATGTGACCAACCAGTTCTTCTACGATTTCAAGAAGTTCGACAACCAGCCTGAGGACATCAAGGAGCACATACTGAATTATCCGCTGACCGTCTATGTCTGCGAGGGTAAGGCGTCGGAGAAGCTGGAGTGGTTCAAGACCATCAACATTGCGGGCAAACCGCTGAACGAGCAGGAGATTAACAACGCCATCTATGCTGGGCCGTTCGTCAGCGACGCCAAGCGGCACTTCTCGAAGTCAAATTGTGGCGCCTACCGACTGGGCAAAGACTTGGTGAACGGCACACCCATCCGGCAGGACTACTTGAAGAAAGCCTTGGAGTGGATGGCCGACCACGAGACGCGCAACGGTCATCGGCAAACCGTCGTCGGATATATGGCTACACATCAACACGACCCTAACGCCAACAACCTGTGGACGTACTTCCAGACGGTGCTCAACTGGGCCATCACGAACTTCGACTTGAAGAAGTTCAAGAAGATCATGAAGGGGCTCGACTGGGCTGCCCTCTACGACAAGTATGGCACCGAAACGCTCGACACGGCCGTCCTCGGCCAGCGCATATCAGCACTCATGCGCGACAGCGAGATTCTGCACAGTGCAGGCATCATTCCCTACGTGCTGACAGGCGACGAGCACTACCTCGACCTGCGCGCCTTCCCACCGGACGTCAAGATGGCCGTCTGGGAGAAGCAGAACCACATCTGCCCACTCTGCGGCAAGGAGTACGACTTCGAGTTCATGGAGGGCGACCACATCACGCCGTGGCGCGAAGGTGGCCGCACGGTCATTGAGAACTGCCAAATGCTGTGCCGTGAGTGTAACAGGAGAAAGGGAGCAAAATAAAATTGACGATTATATGGCAAAAGACAAGTTCAGCAGGACTAAAGCCTGCGCAACGAAGACGCTGTATGCGGTTATGAAGGAAATGAGCCGACGCGGCGGCAGTATGCCTGCCAAGGAACTGTACCCCTTCGTGAATGAGAATGTGGAACTGACCGAATGGGAGAAAGAGCCAGCCGGAAAGATGAAATATATTCGCTGGACAAACAGCTTCCAGTTCTACTCCATAGACTATCAGAAGGCAGGATTCATCGTGAAGAAGAACGGGAACTGGTACGTGACACCAGAAGGAGAGGCTGCCTTAAAGAAGACTCCTGAAGAGGTGATGACCATTGCCAACGATGCCTACAATGAATGGCGGCGATTGAACCCGAAGGATGATAATCCCGACGAGGGACCTACGGACGAGACGGCAGAAAAAGACAACTCGCGGAATCTCGACCTGCTGGAGTCGGACGCCCGCGAAGGCATCCGTCAGTTTATTGCCTCGAAGAGTCCTTATGAGTTTCAGGACATGGTGGCCGCCCTGCTGCGGGCTATGGACTATCACACGCCGTTCATCGCTCCAAAGGGCAAGGACGGCGGCATCGACATTATTGCCTACCTTGATCCGCTGGGAGCGCAGACACCACGCATTAAGGTGCAGGTGAAGCATAAGCCCGAAACGGCCATCGGTGCCTCCGACATACGCGCCCTGCTTGGCGTGCTGCGTGCTGGCGACATTGCCCTGTTCGTAACCAGCGGCTCGTTCTCGCCCGATGCCAGGAGGGAGACTACGAGCTCGCGCGAGTTCATCCGACTGATTGACGGCAACGACTTCATCGATATGTGGCAGGAGTTCTACGACAAGATGACTGACGAGGACAAGAACATGCTGCCCCTGAAGCGCATCTCATTTCTTGGGAACAACGAATAGCCAACAAAAACAGCACATCCCGCCTCCAGATGACAGGAGACGGGATGTTTGCTTCATGCGGTTCTTTCGCTTCTTCTTTCTCAGCGCGCCTTAACCATACACAAAACGCAGGACAGGGACTGCCGGTGGATGTAGCATGTATATTCACGAAAATTTGGCGCTTTCGTTTTATTTGCTTATCTTTGCACGGTCAAGACGAGAGGAATGAGGCGATGAAGATTATCCACGTGGACATGGACCAGTTCTTTGCGGCTGTGGAACAGCGCGACAACCCGGAGCTGAGGGGCAAGGCGATAGCGGTGGGGCACGATGCCGAGCGTGGCGTGGTGTCGACGGCCAGCTACGAGGCCCGGCGCTTCGGTGTGCATTCGGCGCAGTCCATTCAGGTGGCGAAGCACCTGTGTCCGCAGCTGATTATCGTCGAGCCCCACTTTCAGCGCTACAAGGAGGTGTCGGCGCAGCTGCACGAGATATTCCACGACTATACCGACCTGATAGAGCCCATCTCGCTCGACGAGGCGTTTCTCGACGTGACCGAGAACAAGCGCGGCATGGAGCTGGGCGTGGAGATAGCCCGCGAAATCAAGCAGCGCATCCGTGAGGCCACAGGACTGACGGCATCGGCAGGCGTGAGCTACTGCAAGTTCCTGGCCAAGATTGCCTCCGACTGGCGCAAGCCTGACGGACTGACGGTGATTCACCCGGACAGGGCGCTCGACTTCATCGCCCGGCTGAAAATCGAGAAAATCTGGGGCGTGGGACAGAAGACGGCAGAGCGGCTGCACCGCATGGGCGTGTTCACGGGCCAGGACCTGAGGAATATGCAGCTGAGCCGGCTGACCCAGGAGTTCGGCAAGATGGGCCAGGTGTTCTACGACTTCTCGCGCGGAATCGACAACCGGCCCGTCGTCTCGGAGTGGGAGCGCAAGTCGGTGAGCTGTGAGCAGACCTTCGAGACGGACATCAGCGAGAACGCCGCCGTCACCATCCAGCTCTACCACACGGTGCTCGAGCTGGTCAGGCGCATCGCGAAGAACAGCTTCGAGGGCAGGACGCTGACTCTGAAAGTGAAATTCTTCGATTTCCAACAGATTACCCGCAGCATCACCGCCCCCCACGTGCTACAGACCAAAGACGACATCCTGCCGCTGGCCAAGCAGCTGATGCAAAGCGTAGAGTACCACTCCCACCCTATCCGGCTCATCGGCTTGGGAGTATCCAATCCGGGAAGTCCCCCGACGAACGGAGGGCCGGCCTCCCAGCAGCATTGGACAGAGCTGGAACTGCAGTTTGAGCCTTGGCCGTAGTTTGAAAGGTAAAAAGGCAAAAGGGTAAAAAGGTAAAAAGGTAAAAAGGTAAAAAAGGAAAAAGGTAAAAAAGGAAAAGATAGAGACAATGAAAAGCAGAATCTTCACACTACTGCTGCTCGCAGCAGCCAGCTGGCAGCCCACATCCGCCCAACAGCGGCTGGCGTGGGGCGACCAGGGCAACGGCACGTACATCAACCCCGTGCTGAACGCCGACTACTCCGACCCCGACGTCATACGCGTCGGAGAGAAATACTATATGACGGCCTCCGACTTCCACTATATGGGCATGCAGGTGCTGGAGTCCAGCGACATGGTGAACTGGCGCATCGTCAGCCAGATTTTCGACCGGCTGGACTATCCGGGCTGGAACGAGAACCGGCACTTCGCCGGCGGCTCCTGGGCACCCTCCATCCGCTGGCACGACGGACTGTTCTACGTCTACTTCTGCACGCCCGACGAGGGACTGTTCATGTCGACGGCCAAGGATGCCCGTGGGCCGTGGGCGCCGCTGCATTGTGTGAAACTGGTGCCGAAGTGGGAAGACCCCTGCCCCTTCTGGGACGACAACGGCCAGGCCTACCTGGGGCGCAGCCAGCACGGCGCAGGCCCCATCATCGTCCACAGGATGTCGGCCGACGGCAGGCAGCTGCTCGACGAGGGCGTGACGGTCTACACCGGTCCCGTGGCCGAGGGCACGAAGTTCCTGAAGCGCGAGGGCTACTACTACCTCATCATCCCCGAGGGCGGCGTCGGCCAGGGCTGGCAGACGGTGCTGCGCTCGCGGAACATCTACGGACCCTACGAGAAGCGCGTGGTACTGGAGAAAGGCAGCACCGACGTGAACGGCCCGCACCAGGGAGCACTCGTCGACACGCCCGACGGCCAGTGGTGGTTCTACCACTTCCAGGAGTCGTCGCCACGGGGCCGCGTGGTACACCTGCAGCCCGCCCGATGGTCAGACGGCTGGCCGCTGATGGGTGTCGACATCGACGGCAACGGCATCGGCGAGCCGGTCAGCGTATGGACCTGTCCGCTGCCTTCGAAGCCTGTCCTGCCGCAGACCAGCGACGACTTCGGCCGTCAGGAGCAATACTGGACAGGCCAGCAGCAGCGCACGTTAGGCCCGCAATGGCAGTGGAACCACAACCCCGCCGACGACGCCTGGAGCCTGACCGCGCGCAAGGGCTGGCTGACGCTCAGGGCAATGAAGGCCTCGACGATGAAGGAGAGCCGCAACATGCTGACGCAGAAGACGATGGGCTACGAGAGCACGGCGACAACGAAGATGGACTGCGCGCAGCTGAAGGACGGCACCCACGCCGGACTGCTCTGCACGGGCCGCCAGTTCATGGGCATCGGCATCAGTCAGGAGAAGGGCAAGCGATGTCTTTACATCGAGAGCGACGGCAAGCGGCAGCAGCAGCGGCCATGGAGCGGCAAGACCGTCTACCTGCGCGTCAGCATCGACAGCAAGGAAAACCGCCACAGCTTCGCGGTGAGCCATGACGGTAAGCGTTTTGAACCCGTCGGCGAGGTCTTCGGCCTGCAAATGGGCAGTTGGAAAGGTTCGCGCGTAGGGCTGTACTGCTATAGCACCAACGGCGACGGCGGAACGGCAGCGTTCGACTTCTTCGACTACGACATCAGCCGATAAAGGTAAAAAGGTAAAAAAGTAAAAAGGTAAAAAGGTAAAAGCTATTCTACTGTCACCGACTTGGCCAGGTTTCTCGGCTGGTCGACGTTCTTACCCTTGCAGACGGCTACGTGGTAGGCCAGCAGCTGGAGGGGGATGGTGGCCACCAGCGGCTCCAGGCACTCCATGACGTCGGGCAGCTCGATGACCTCGTCGGCAATCTTCGAGATGGTGTCGTCGCCTCTCGACACGAGGGCAATGACGCGGCCCTGACGGGCCTTGATCTCCTGAATATTCGACAGCACCTTCTCGTACATCGCGTTATGTGTGGCGATGACAACAACAGGCATGTCAGAGTCGATCAAGGCAATGGGGCCGTGCTTCATCTCGGCAGCCGGGTAGCCCTCGGCGTGTATATACGAAATCTCCTTCAGCTTCAGCGCGCCCTCCAAGGCCACGGGGTACGAGTAGCCGCGCCCCAGATAGAGGAAGTTATGGGCGTAGGTAAAGGTACGCGCGAGGTCCTTCACGCGGTCGTTGGTCTTCAGCACCTCGCGTATCTTGTCGGGTATCTCGCTCAGTCCCTTCACAATCCGGAGGTACTCGCTGCGGTCGATGGTGCCCTTAGCCTCAGCGATGGCGAGTGCCATCATCGTGAGCACCGTCACCTGACCGGTGAAGGCCTTGGTGGAGGCGACGCCAATCTCGGGACCGACGTGGATGTAGGTACCCGTATCGGTAGCACGGGGAATACTTGAGCCGATGGCATTGCAGACGCCGTAGATGAAGGCGCCCTTCTCCTTAGCCAGCTGTACGGCAGCGAGGGTGTCGGCCGTCTCGCCGCTCTGCGAAATAGCCACGACGACGTCGTCCTTTGACACCACGGGATTGCGGTAGCGGAACTCAGAGGCGTACTCCACCTCGACGGGAACGCGGCAGAGCGACTCGATAATCTGCTTGCCGATGAGTCCGGCGTGCCACGACGTGCCGCAGGCCACGATGACCACGCGCTTGGCCGAGAGCAGCTGGCGGCGGTGGTCGATGAGGGCCGAGAGCGTCACGTGGTCGGCCTCGATATTCACGCGGCCGCGCATGCAGTTGGTCAGACACTCGGGCTGTTCGAAGATTTCCTTGAGCATGAAGTGCGGATAGCCGCCCTTCTCAATCTGCCCGAGGTCGATATCGACGGTCTTCACCTCCAGCTCCTGCGTCTCGTTCAGGATGCTGACGACCTTCAGCTGCTGGTCACGGCGTATGACGGCGATATTGCCGTCCTCGAGATAGACCACCTTGTCGGTGTACTCGACGATGGGACTGGCGTCGGAGCCGAGGAAGAACTCGTCGTCGCCGATGCCCACCACCAGCGGGCTCTGCTTGCGGGCGGCAATGATCTGGTCGGGGTCGCGCTTGTCGAGCACGGCTATGGCATAGGCACCAATCACCTGGCGGAGCGCCACCTGCACCGCCGTCAGCAGGTCGGTGCGCTTGTGCTCCTTGACATACTCGATGAGCTGGACGAGCACCTCGGTGTCGGTGTCGCTCTGGAACTTCACGCCCTTCTGCTGCAGCTTCTGCTTCAGGTCGGCATAGTTCTCGATGATGCCGTTGTGGATGATGGCCAGATTGCGCGACTCCGAGTAGTGGGGGTGCGCATTACGGCTCGACGGCTCGCCGTGGGTAGCCCAGCGTGTGTGGGCAATGCCGACGGTGCCGCTGACGTTCTTGTCGGCGCAATACTCGCAGAGGTTGTCGACCTTGCCCTTCGACTTATAGACGTTCAACTCGCCCTCGCCGTTGATCAGTGCCACGCCTGCCGAGTCGTAGCCACGATACTCGAGTCGGCGCAGTCCTTTTATCAGGATGGGGAAGGCATCTTTCTTTCCGATATATCCTACTATTCCGCACATAAAATAATAAACTGTTTGTGTTGCTTTCGGCTGCAAAATTACTATTTTTTCCCGACATCCGATGCAAAAGCCGCCACTTTTTTCGTAGAAACATCATTGCTACGCGGAAGTAACCCGCCGCCAAACAGGGAGTAACCCGCCGTCTAACCGGGAGTAAAGCGGCACTATCGCCGTTCGTGCCTGCCGCCCCTTATATGCCGACCCCAAGCTCCGCATAGACGGGGCTTGGGGTCGGCTTATAAGGAACACGGGCTCGGCACCTAATTTTATACATAAGTGACAGTAGGACTTAGCAGGATACGAAGACACGGAACGCATCACTGCGCTCCGTGTCTGATTCCCGGGAGGATTATTTAACCAATTAAAAATCTAAAAAAGTCTATTTAACGACAACCCTTGGATGATACTCAAACAGCTTTTGGTTGTCGCGAAGCTGCTTGATATCGAGGGTGAGCACACTGCCCGACCAGTTGGCACCCCAGGCATTGAAAGGCTCGCCGGCTGGTTCGATATAGGTAATCTTCGTCAGGTCCAGGGGTATTGGGTCGAATACCAGCACGTAGGCTATATAGTCGCCGGCCATACCCTCCATAAAGAACAGCTCATCCATGGGAATTCCCTGTACCTCGCGGAGTTTGTACTGGTGTCCCGTCTCGTCAATGAGCTTGGTGTCATGCTCGAATGTAAAATATTCGCGCGTCCAGTTCTGTTCGCAGCCAATAGCAAGATAGGTGGCCTCCGGGGTGCGCCATAGTGCCTTCGTGCCATTGCTTAACGGCTTGA
>CAMHHO010000034.1:0-29308 GCA_946184965.1 uncultured Prevotellaceae bacterium
TCCCCACCTACGATTAGGGCTTTTCTCCTTGATGTTCATAGCGAATGCCCTATCTTTGCATCATCAAAACAATAACTCAAAAAAGAATACGATTATGAGACAGACAGCATTTTTACTCAAGTCACTCGTAGTGGTGGCCATGATGGGGTGGGCGGAGTTGAGCCACGCCCAGGGTTATGAAGTTGAGCGCAGTCGCGTTTATTTCGGCGGTGAGGTCCTGATGGAGGCCGACGCCCGCAGCTTTGTCGATTTGGGCTGCGGCTATGCCAAGGACCGTTTTAATGTGTATATGGATGGTCGGGTGCTCGAGAATGTCGACCCGTCGTCGTTCCGTCTGAAGGCGCGTTCCAGCTGGCGCCGTCCCGGTCACAGTTCGGTTGACGAGTCCGTCGGCCCGCGCAGGGGCTATTACAAGACGCAGATGAATGTCTACTATGGCGACAAGAAGATAGATGCCATGCCCACCTCGTTTGTCGACCTGGGCGGCGGTTACGCTAAGGATGCCTTCAACGTCTATTATTTCGGCGAGAAGCTGAAAGGCTGTATGGCTTCGTCGTTCCAGCTGTTGGAGGGCGGTTACGCCAAGGACTCTTTCAGCGCCTACTATCACGGCAAGAAGGTGGAAGGTGCTTTTGCCTCGACGTTCAGGTATACTGGCGACGGCTACGCCGAAGACACCTTCAATGCCTATTACAAGGGCAAGCAGCTGAAGTGAATAGGGCAAAGCCGGAAAGAACCTGCACTTCCTGCACTGAGCCTCATTATCAGCAGGTTAAGATCGCTTCAACCTGCACTTAACCTGCACTTGATAAAAAGCGGCGGGTTTTGGGCGAAAGGCGGCGGGTTATAAACGTTTCCACGGCGTGGAACAAATGTTCCAGGCCGTGGGAACGCTCTTTTGGCGGCGGCAAACCGCAGGGCTTGAAGCCCTATTCAGTTCAGGTGCAGGTTCAAGTGCAGGTTCTGAGCGAGGACAAGGTTCTCAACAGGCAGAATTCCAGTTTGTTAAGCATCAAGTGCAGGAAGTGCAGGTTGTCTCTGTCTTTACCATACCATGAGTACGTCATGTCACGAGCATAGTTAGGCATTATTACTGAACTGTGCAAATAATTGCGGGGGAAAATGGGGAAATGGGAAAAAAATGCGTACCTTTGCAGCTTGATTGCAAAACGATGAGGATGGAGAGACTGTGGAACAGGAACTATTGTAAGGTGATGGTGGCGAACTTTGCGCTGTTCTTCGCCTTTTACGTGCTGACGCCGCTGCTGCCGCTTTACCTGAGCGAACACTTCGGTGCGACGAAGGACGTGATTGGGCTGGTGCTGTCGGGCTATACGGTGACGGCACTGGTGATGAGACCGTTCAGCGGGTTTCTGGTTGACTCGTTTCCGCGGAAGACGGTGCTGATGGTGAGTTTCGTGGCGTTCTCCATCTTCTTCGCTGGCTATCTGGCGGCATCGTCGCTGCTGCTGTTTACTATTGTGAGGACGCTGCACGGGGGGCCGTTCGGTGCGCTGACGGTGGCTAACTCGACGGTGGCCATCGACGTGCTGCCGTCGAGCCGGCGCACCGAGGGGATAGGTTACTACGGTCTGTCGAACAACCTTGCGATGGCCATTGCACCGACGGTGGGCATCTTCGTCTATAAGTACACGCAGAGTTTTGAGCTGTTGTTCTGGATAGCCTTCTTCGTGGCTGTTGCGGGGATGGCAGTGGATGGGAGCCTCCCCCTATCCCCCTCCCGAAGAGGGGGAGTTGCTGCTCAGAAGCTTCGACCCTCCACCATCAGCCTTGACCGCTTCTTCCTCGTCCGCGGCTGGCTGCTGGGTGTTAACATGGTGGCGTTCGGGTTTTGCTTCGGTGTGCTGTCTAACTATCTGGCTATTTACGGCAAGGAGGTGATGGGCATCACGGGCGGCACGGGGACTTACTTTATGCTCTGCTCGGTGGGTCTGATTCTGTCGCGGCTGCAGGGGGGGCGGGCACTCAGGCAGGGTAGGGTGACGCACAACGCCGGGGAGGGCATGGTCATCTCGCTCGTCGGCTACACCTTATTTATATTAGTACCGAATATGGTGGGCTACTACGCATCGGCGCTGCTCATCGGACTGGGCAACGGGCATATGTGGCCGGCGTTCCAGAACATGACTATCAGTGTGGCGCCTAACAGTCAGCGTGGTACAGCGAACTCAACCATCCTCGTGTCGTGGGACGTAGGCATGGGACTCGGCATCCTCGTGGGCGGCGTCATCAGCGAGCTGGCGGGCTATTCAGCCGCCTTCTGGACGGTGGCCGCCGTCAACGCCACGGGTGTCGCCCTGTTCTTCTTGCGTACGCGCCGCTTCTTCTTAGAGCGAAACCTGAACGAGGGCGTGAGGTGAACTTATTTCTTGTAGCTCAGTGCGGCACCGATGGCGGTGCAGTATTGAGAGTACTTCGGTATGTGGTAGTGGATGTTGTAGAGCTTCTCTAACGGCGGGAAGACCTCCTTGCACTGTGGCAGGAGCGTGAGGTTGCCAATGAGCACGAAGTCGCGGATGCCGGAGCCGCGGCTCGACAGCCAGGCTGCTGAACCAATGGTCTGAAGCACCATCGAGATGATGCCCAGGGCGATGTCCTCCTTCGAGGCGTCGCTCTGCGCCTTGGCCAGGATGCTGGCCGTAGCCTCCATAGGCAGGCCGGGCAGCGGTTCGGCGGAGATGTCGCCGATGCGGAGGTTCATGTGGCTGATGTCGCCCTGCATAGCCATTGCCGAGACGGCCTTGATGTCGCTGGTGTTGAGCAGCAGGCGCGCGAGTCCTGCCAGCGTGCCGCCGCCGATGCCGATGCCGCCGATGTGGCGCATCTCGTCGCCGTCGCACTGCACGAAGCTGGTGCCCGTACCCATTGAGACGACGATGGTGTGGTCGAGCTTCGACTCATAGCGGGCGCCGAGGCCGTCGGCCTCGAACTCCTCCACCTTGCGTGTCGGCAGTCCATAGAGGTCGCCCTTGATGTAGGCTGAGCCTACACCCGTCAGCATCACCTGCTCGACGTCCTGCAGCTGTATGTCGTTGTCGTGCAGGTACTTGCCGAATGCGCCGTAGAGCGATGTGATGGGGTCGGCGGCTGTGATGCGTGTGGGCGATGTCACCCGTCCGTCCTTCAGTCCCACAATCTTCGTGGTGGATATGCCCACGTCAATTCCAATGATGATTCCCATGATTATTTACGATTTACGATTTTCTATTTTCGATTTATTTGTTGATTCTCAGTACGGGGGCGATCGTGTTGCAGGGCTTGGGCAGCTGGACCTCCAGTCCCTGGGTGGTCTGGCGGGCCTTCAGCTTGCCGTAGCCTAAGAGGGTGACGCTGGAAATGCTCTTGCGGTAGTTCGCATTGTTCTTGGCCAGCGACCTGATGATGAGTTTGCCGTCCTGGGGCCAGCTCATAGCCGTTGCGTAGAGGTACTTCTTGGTCTGGTTGAAGCGGATGTCGCGGTAGTCCATATTGGCAAACTGGCCGTCGTTGAAGCCCTGGGCATTGATCTTGATGTCCTTCTCGGCCACAGGACCCTCACCAAATTTCACCCAAGGGCGCGTTCCGAAGATGCTCTCACCATTGACGGTCATCCAGGCCTCAAGGTCATCGAGCACCTTAGCCTCCTTATCGTCGTAGGTACCGTCGGCGCGCAGGGGGATGCTGAGCAGCAGGTTGCCGTTTTTCGAGACGATGTCGACCAGCTGTCTGACCACCGCCTCGGCCGTCTTGTAGCGGTTCTGCTCGTAGATGCTCGTGTTGTAGTGCCAGCCGCCGATGCAGTTGCACGTCTGCCACGGCTCGTCGATAATCTCGTTGGGGGCACCTCGCTCCACGTCCCATGTCAGGGCGCGGCGCTGGTCGTCGTTCAGAATCTTGCCGAAGACGACGCTTCGGGGGTTCTTATTATAAAGGTGAGTGACAATCTTGAGGCCGCAGTCGCTCAGCGGGTAGAAAGGCAGCACGGTGACGTCGAAGTAGATGAGGTCGGGCTGGTAGCGGTTGATGGCGTCGAGCGTGCGGTTGTAGAAATTGTCGACGAACTCCTGCGACGGCGGACAGGCCCCGTGGCTCCAGTCCCACTGGCCGTGTATGGCGCCGTTATCCCACGAACCCTTGCTCATGGGGTGGCGCTGCTGGTAGAGCTGCTGCGGGTCGTAGCCTTCCCACCACTTGCCCTTGCCGTCCTCCTTGGTCAGGTTGCCGTCGTAGTAGACGCCGGCCTTCTCGCCCTGCAGGTCGTAGCGCTGCGATGGTTCATACCACGTCCAGGCGTGATCGGCGTGGAACGAGATGCCCAACGGCAGTCCTGCCTTCTTGGCGGCACGAGCCCACTCATCGAGGACGTCGCGCTTCGGACCGATGTTCTTCGAGTTCCACGGCTGGTACTTTGAGTCCCAGAGGTCGTAGTTGTCGTGGTGGTTGCCGAGCACGAAGAAGTACTTTGCTCCGCAGCGTTTGTAACGCTCGACGAGCTTCTCCGGGTTCCAGTTCTCGGCCTTGAACAGCGGCAGCACGTCCTTGAAACCGAACTCCGACGGGTGGCCGTAGTTCTTGACGTGGTACTTATACTCGTTGGTGCCCTCCATATACAAGGAGCGGGCCATCCAGTCGCCCGAGCCTTCGACGCACTGCGGCCCCCAGTGTGCCCAGATGCCGAACTTCGCATCGCGGAACCACTCTGGCGTCTGGTGAGTCTCGAGCGACGCCCATGTCGGTTCGTACCGTCCCGTCTGCATCTGCTCGTCGGCTTCGCTGACTGGAATGCGGTAACTCTGTTGTGCAGTGGCGGCAGCTATGGTGCAGCCAAGGATTAGGGTAAAAAGGACTTTCTTCATAAGAATAGTAATAATCGGTTGCAAAGTTACGGAAAAAAAACGAATAAAGTGACAGAAGCTAAATAAAAAAAGCGATTTTCGAAAAGCCGAAAGGAAAAAACTTTGTACCTTTGCAACCAAAAAATAACAAAACCATAAAACGATGAAAGCAAAACTCATTGAGAAGAAGTACCTGTTGACGTTCATTCTCGTCACGTCGCTGTTTGCCCTGTGGGGCTTCGCCAACGACATCACCAACCCGATGGTGGCCGCCTTCCAGACCCTGATGGAGCTGACTGCCGCCAAGGCATCGATGGTGCAGTTCGCCTTCTACGGCGGCTATGCCACGATGGCCATACCGGCTGCCCTGTTCATACGCCGCTACAGCTACAAGAGCGGCATCCTGTTAGGACTGGGACTCTACGCCGTCGGCGCCTTCCTGTTCATACCCGCTGCCGCGAACGAGAGCTTCGCGTTCTTCTGCGTGTCGCTCTACATCCTGACGTTTGGACTGGCCTTTCTCGAGACCACGGCCAATCCCTTCATCCTGTCGCTGGGAGCCAAGGAGACCAGTACGCGGCGCCTGAACCTGGCGCAGGCCTTCAACCCGATGGGCTCGCTCTGCGGCATGAGCGTGGCCTCGCTCATCGTGCTGCCGCAGCTCATCAGCGACCGCCGCGACGCTGCCGGACAGATTATCTTCGGAGCACTCTCGGAGGCTGAGAAGGCCGACATCCGCGTTCACGACCTGGCCGTCATACGCAACCCCTATGTGGCCATCGGACTAGTAGTCGTGGCCGTGTTCATCATCATTGCCCTGACCAAGATGCCCAAGACGCAGAGCGAGGAGCAGAAGGCCCAGGGCCACACGCACACCACCAGTCAGACGCTGAGCAACCTGTGGCACAACACCATCTACCGCGAGGGCGTGCTGGCACAGATGTTCTACGTGGCCGCACAGATTATGACCTGGACATTCATCATCCAGTATGCCGACAACTTAGGCATCAACAAGGCCACGGCGCAGATGTATAACATCGTGGCGATGTCGCTCTTCCTCTGCAGTCGCTTCATCTCGACGTTCCTGATGAAGTATGTCAACTCGCGCCGCCTGCTGGCCATCTTCGGCTGCGGTGCTGCCGTCTGCTCGCTGGGTGCCATCTGCTTCGTGGGCATGTTCGGACTCTACTGTCTGGTAGGCATCAGCTTCTTCATGTCGCTGATGTTCCCCACCATCTACGGTATTGCCCTTGAGGACGTCGACTCACAGGATACCACCCTCGGTGCAGCCTTCCTCGTGATGGCCATTGTCGGCGGTGCGCTGATGCCACCGCTGCAGGGTCTGATCATCGACCAGCACACCATCATGGGCCACCCCGCCGTCAACGTGTCGTTCGTCCTGCCGCTGGTCTGCTTCCTCCTCATCATTGCCTACGGCTACCGTTCGTATGTAAAATCGAGAATCGTAAATAGTAAATCGTAAATATAATGTTGCGCTACACAGAACTTGGAAAGACGGGAATGAAGATTTCCCACCTGAGCTTCGGTGCCTCGTCGTTGGGCAGCGTGTTCAGGGAGACAAACGAGAAAGAGAGCTTCGAGGCCGTCGAGACGGCCATCGAGGGTGGTATTAACTTTATCGACGTCAGTCCCTACTACGGCCACTACAAGGCCGAGACAGTATTGGGCAAGGCGCTGAGGAATATTCCGCGCGACAAGTACTACCTGAGCACGAAGGTGGGCCGCTACGGCAAGGACGGCGTGAACACGTGGGACTACTCAGCCAAGCGCGTCACCGACAGCGTCTATGAGAGTATGGAGCGATTGGGCATCGACTACATCGACCTGATTAACGTCCACGACATCGAGTTTCAGGCAGCCCTGCCCGGCGGACTCCAAAAGGTTGTCGACGAGACGCTGCCCGCACTGGTTGAGCTGCGCGATAAGGGTGTGGTGGGCCACGTGGGTATCACCGACCTGCAGCTTGAGAACCTGAAGTGGGTGATTGAACATTCAGAAAAGGGCGTCGTGGAGAGCGTTCTGAACTTCTGCCACTATACGCTGAACGACGATGCCCTGACTGACTATTTGGACTTCTTCGAGGCAAACGGCATAGGCGTGGTCAACGCCTCGCCGCTGTCGATGGGCCTGCTCAGTCAGCGCGGCGTACCGGCCTGGCATCCGGCTCCGAAGCCGTTGGTGGAGGCCTGTCAGCGGGCAGCCGCCTTATGCAGCGAGAAGGGCTACCCGATTGAGCAGCTTGCCGTACAGTATTCGGTGAGCAATCCGCGCATTGCCTCGACGCTCTTCTCGTCGGCTAATCCCGACAATGTGCGCCGCAACATTGCGTGGGCCAGCGAGGAGCCGGACTGGACCCTGGTGGCCGAAGTCAAGGAGATTATCGGTAATCAGCAGCGTGTGACATGGGCAAACTCATAATCGACGCACACAGCCACCTGTGGCTGCGCCAGGACACGACGGTTGACGGGAAGCGGATACTTTCGCTTAAGAACGGCCGCAGCATCTTCATGGACGAAGAGGTGCAGATGCTGCCGCCATTTATGATTGACGGCAGGAACACTGCCGAGGTGTTCCTGTCGAACATGAACTACGCCCAGGTGGCGGCAGCAGTCGTCGTTCAGGAGGTGATTGACGGTTGTCAGAACGAGTACTTGGCCGAGGTGCAGCGGCAATATCCCGACCGCTTTCTGTGTATGGGCATGGCGTGGAATGTTGCCGAGGCGCAGGCAGTCATCGACGCCGGACTGCGCGGCATCGCCTTCCCCGGCCACCGTATGCACGAGCCGTTGCAGACGCTGATGCCCGTGTTCAAGCTGATGGAGCAGCACGATATGGTGCTCTCGATGTGCTTGGGCGACGACGAAGCGCAGATAGCCCAGATGGGCGAGGTCATCGAGGAGTGCCCACGGCTGCGCGTGGCCATCGGCCACTTCGGTATGCCGACGACAGCCTCGTTCCGCAGTCAGGTGCTTTTGGCTCGGAAAGGTGAGAACGTGATGATAGAGTCGGGCGGCATTACCTGGCTTTATAACCCTGAGTTCTATCCGTTCCCCACGGCTATCCGCCGTATACACGAGGCTGCCGAGTGGGTGGGCATGGACCGCCTGATGTGGGGCAGCGACTATCCGCGCACTATCACCGCCATCACCTACCGAATGTCCTACGACTTCGTCGAGAAGTCTGCAGAACTGACCGCCGATGAGAAGGCGCAGTTCCTTGGCAGCAATGCCCAGCGCTTCTACGGTTTCAAGAATCTTCCAGAACTACCTTATATTAAAAATATGTCAGAATGAAAGCAATACAGATTACACACAGCCAAGAACTGAATGTCATTGAAATGGATATGCCTCAGGCTCCCAGCCAGGGCGAGGTGCTGCTGAAGCTCCAATACGTAGGCTTCTGCGGCTCGGACATCAACACCTTTATGGGCCGCAACACGATGGCCCTGAATCCCGTCATCCCCGGCCATGAGGTGGGTGCCGTCATCGAGGCGGTGGGCGCCGGTGTGCCTGAGAACCTGAAGCCGGGAATGGTGGTCACCTGCAATCCCTATACCAACTGCGGCAAGTGCGCCTCGTGCCGCAACCAGCGCGTCAATGCCTGTGAGCACAACGAGACGCTTGGCGTGCAGCGCAATGGTGCCATGAAGGAGTACATCGTGCTGCCCTGGGAGAAAATCATTCCGGCCGGCACTCTCACGCCGAAGGTGACGGCCCTCGTCGAGCCGATGAGCGTGGGCTTCCACGCCGTCAGCCGTGCGCAGGTGACCGACATCGACGTGGTGATGGTCATCGGCTGCGGCATGGTGGGTATGGGAGCTATCGTGCGCTCCGCCCTGCGCGGTGCCACCGTCATTGCCGCCGACATCGACGACGAGAAGCTGGCCCTGGCCAAGAAGATGGGCGCTGCCTATGCCGTCAACACGAAGACCGAGGATGTTCACCAGCGGCTGCAGGAGATAACCGGCGGCTTTGGTCCCGACGTGGTCATCGAGGCCGTGGGCAGTGTGCCAACCTATCAGATGGCTGTCAACGAGGTGGCCTTTACCGGTCGTGTGGCCTGCATCGGTTATGCAAAGTCAGAGGTGTCGCTGCAGACGAAGTATTTCGTGCAGAAGGAGCTCGACATCCGCGGTTCGCGCAATGCCATGCCCTCGGACTTCCGGGCCGTTATCCGTTATCTGGAGCTTGGCACTTGTCCTGTCGACGACCTGATTACGCGCGTCGTCAAGCCTGAGGAGGCTCTCGACACCATACGCTGGTGGAGCGAGAATCCGGGCCGCGTGTTCCGCATACTCGTGACGTTCGAATAACGAAATGTAAGCGAAGAACGAAAATTTCCTGCAAATTATTTGTGGGAATGGAGAAAAAGTGTTACTTTTGCACCCGAAACTAAAAAAGAGAAGACAAATGTTGAATCACAACGCATACTTTTACGGCTATTACTTTTACTTTGCAAGTACTTGTGAAGCGGTAAGTCGCGTATAGGTTTCAACGAATGAAAAAGATACAAAGTCCCGCTTCACATACCAGTGAAAGCGGGATTTTTAATACAACAACGAGATGAAAAGAATAGCCATTCAAGGACTGACGGGGTCGTTTCACGACATTGCAGCACACCTCTACTACGAGGGTGAGCAGATACAGCTCATCTGCTGCTCAACGTTCGAGCAGGTATTTGCTTCCATGAAGCAGGACCCCACGGCCATCGGCATGCTGGCCATCGAGAACACCATTGCCGGCAGCCTTCTGCATAACTACGAACTGCTGCGCGACTCAGGCACCACCATCGTCGGCGAACACAAGCTGCACATTACCCATTGCATCTGCTGCCTGCCCGACGACGACTGGAGCACCATTCAGGAGGTACACTCCCATCCTGTGGCTCTGATGCAGTGCCGCCAGTTTCTGGCCCAGCACCCGCAGCTGAAGAATGTCGAAGCCGAGGACACGGCCGGTTCGGCGAAGATGATAGCCGAAGGCGGACACCGGGGCTGGGCAGCCATCTGCCACGCAGAGGCCGCACGACTCTACGGGCTGAAGGTGCTCGAGGACCACATCGAGGACAACAAGCACAACTTCACCCGCTTCCTCGTGGTCTCGAATCCCAACAAGGCCGACATGCTGCGCCCATTGACCGAGGCCAACAAGTCGAGCATCGTCTTCTCGCTGCCCCACGAGCAGGGCTCGCTGGCACATGTGCTGGCAATCCTGTCGTTCTACCACATCAACCTGACGAAGATACAGTCGCTGCCCATCATCGGCCGCGAGTGGGAGTACCTCTTCTATGTCGACGTGATGTACGACGACCTGACGCGCTACCGCCAGTCGATAGACGCTATTATACCGTTAACGAAAGACTTAAAGATATTAGGAGAATACAAAGATGGCAAACAGACCAATTGAACCCGCTGAGCGATTGTCGCTCGTCAGCGAATACTATTTCAGCCGCAAGCTGAAGGAAGTGGCACAGCTCAATGCCGAGGGCAAGGACATTATCAGTCTGGCCATTGGCAGTCCCGACATGCCGCCCTCAGAGCAGACAATAGAAAAGCTCTGCGAGGTGGCCCACGACCCAACAGCCCACGGCTACCAGCCCACGATGGGTACGCCCGAGCTGCGTACGGCGATGGCAGGATTCTACAAGCGCTGGTACGACGTCGACCTCGACCCGAAGACCGAGGTCCTGCCGCTCATCGGCTCGAAGGAGGGCATCCTCCACGTAACGCTGGCCTTTGTCAACCCCGGCGACGAGGTGTTGGTGCCCAATCCCGGCTATCCCACGTACACGTCGCTCTCGAAGATTCTCGGTGCGAAGATCGTGAACTACAACCTGCGCGAGGACAACGGCTGGCAGCCCGACTTCGACGAACTGGAGCGGATGGACCTCTCGCGTGTGAAACTGATGTGGACCAACTATCCCAACATGCCGACGGGTGGCCGCGCCCGCCGCGAGACCTACGAGCGTTTGGTGAGCTTCGCACGTGAGCACGGTATCATCGTGGTCAACGACAATCCCTACTCGTTCATCCTCAGCGAGGAGCACCTGAGCATCCTCCAGGTGCCCGGTGCCAAGGACTGCTGCATCGAGTTTAACTCGATGTCGAAGAGCCACAACATGCCGGGTTGGCGCGTAGGCCTCTGTGCCTCGAATGCCCAGTTCGTTCAGTGGATTCTGAAGGTGCAGTCGAACATCGAGAGCGGCACCTTCCGCGGCATACAGCTGGCCGCTGCCGAGGCCTACCGCAACAGCGACGAGTGGCACCGTGAGTTCAACATCGAGACTTACGCCCGTCGCCGCCAGTATGCCGAGCAGATCATGGACGTGCTGGGCTGCAAGTACGACCCGCAGCAGGTGGGTATGTTCCTCTGGGGCCGCATACCCGACGGCATCCAGAACGTCGAGGACCTGACGGAGCGCGTGCTCCACGAGGCCCGCGTCTTCATAACCCCCGGCTTCATCTTCGGCTCCAACGGCGAACGCTACATCCGCATCTCGCTGTGTGCCAAGGAAGAGAAGATACAACAAGCGCTTCGTAGAATTGAAAAATTGAAGAATTGAAAAATTGAAGTTGCTGCGCTTATGAAGGAAATAGTAATAGCTAACCTGAGTATGGACTTAGTATAGGAGCAAATATAGCTGAAAGTGAACATGCGCAGAGTAAGGCAGATTTTCTATCAAAATTGTATATCTCTCTAAAAGAAGCAAACGAGACAAAATATTGGATTACTCTATTAGCCAAAGCTGATTATTTGTCAGATGCGGAATCTGAGTCTGTGATGAAAGACTTACGAATTATTATTGGAACATTAGTTAATACGATAAAGAAAACAAAAGATAACCTAACAGATTTGTAGAAAAGAAGAACTTCAATTCTTCAATTCTTCAATTCTTCAATTCTAAAGAGTATGGAACTGGAATTAGCGCCATTGAATTTACCGAGTGACAACGAACGCCCCTTCGTGATTGCTGGGCCATGCAGTGCCGAGACCGAGGAGCAAGTGATGGAAACCGCACGTGAGCTGGCCATGAAGGGCTGCCACAACTTCCGTGCCGGCGTGTGGAAGCCGCGCACTAAGCCCGGTGGCTTCGAAGGCCACGGAGAGCCCGCCCTGGTGTGGCTCAAGCAGGTGAAGGACGAGACGAAGATGCTCGTCGCTACCGAGGTGGCCACGCCCGAGCACGTGGAGCTGGCCCTGAAGTACGACATCGACATCCTCTGGGTGGGCGCCCGCACGTCGGCCAACCCCTTTGCCATGCAGGCTCTGGCCGACGCACTGAAGGGCGTCGACGTGCCCGTCTTCGTGAAGAACCCCGTCAACCCCGATATCGAGCTGTGGATTGGTGCCCTTGAGCGCATCAACCAGGCCGGCGTCAAGCGGATGGCAGCCATCCACCGCGGTTTCTCCAGCTACGAGCAGAAGATTTACCGCAATGCCCCGATGTGGCAGATTCCCATCGAGTTGCACCGCCGCATTCCCGAACTGCCCATCATCAGTGACCCCAGCCATATCGGTGGCCGTCGCGAGTTGATTGCCCCGCTCTGCCAGCAGGCTATGGACCTGGGCTTCGACGGTCTCATCGTCGAGAGCCACTGCGACCCCGACAAGGCGTGGAGCGACGCCAAGCAGCAGGTGACGCCCGAGGTGCTCGACTACATTCTTTCGCTGCTCATCATCCGCGACGAGCACACCACTACCGAGGGCCTGACCAGTCTGCGTAAGCAGATTGACGAGCTCGACAACCAGATTATGGACATCCTGGCCAAGCGTATGCGTGTCTGCCGAGAGATTGGCCACTATAAGAAGGAGCACAACATGACCGTGCTGCAGGCCTCGCGCTACAACGAGATCCTGTCGAAGCGCGGTGTGCAGGGCTCGCTCTGCGGCATGGGTCCCGACTTCGTCGCCAAGGTCTTCGAGAGTATTCACGAGGAGAGTGTGCGTCAGCAGATAGAAATCATTAATAAATAAAAGTTGAAAGATTGAAAAATTGAAGAATTGAAGTCCATGTGGCTTTAAAAACTTCAATTTTTCAATTCTTGAATTCTTCAATTTTATGAAAATATTAGTCATGGGCGCAGGCAAGATGGGAAGCTTCTTCATCGACCTGCTGAGTTTCGACCACGAGGTCGCCGTCTTCGAACGCGACCCGAAGCGCATGCGGTTCACCTACAACTGCCAGCGCTTCACCACCTACGAGGAGATTGAGGCATTCAGCCCCGAACTGCTCATCAACGCCGTCACGCTGAAGTACACCATTCCTGTGTTTAAGGAGGTGATTCCCCACCTGCCGAAGGAGTGCATCATCAGCGACATCGCTTCGGTGAAGACCGACCTGAAGGAGTTCTACGAGCAGGCGGGTATGCGCTACGTCTCCACTCACCCGATGTTCGGTCCCACCTTCGCCAATCTGCAGCAACTCTCCGAGGAGAATGCCATCATCATCAGCGAGGGCGACTACATGGGGCGCATCTTCTTCAAGGACCTCTACCAGCGGCTGGGCCTGAACATCTACGAGTACACCTTCGAGGAGCACGACCGCACGGTGGCCTATTCGTTGTCTATTCCTTTCGTCTCGACCTTCGTCTTTGCCGCCGTCATGAAGCATCAGGACGCGCCGGGAACAACCTTCAAGCGCCACATGCGTATTGCCAAGGGCGTGCTCAACGAGGACGACTACCTGCTCCAGGAAATCCTGTTCAACCCCTACACCCACGACCAGGTCTCGCAGATTCGCACCGAGCTGAAGGAACTTCTCGAGATTATCGACAACAAGGATGCCGACGGCATGAAGGGATATCTCACGAAAATCCGCAACAACGTCAAGCGCGACATTGAAATAAAATTGAAGAATTAAAAGATTGAAAGATTGAAATAAAGCGTCCTATGAACTTCAATTCTTCAATTCTTTAATCTTTCAATTCTATGAGATACCATTTTGTGGCCTTCATCGTGGTGGCCATCTGGGGCAGCACCTTTGTGTTTACGAAGATGCTGCTCCAGAGCGGGCTGTCGCCGGCGCAGATTTTCACGCTGCGCTTCATCATCGCCTACACGTTGCTGCTGGGCTACGAACTCTGCACTTCCCGTTTTTCACTTTTCTCTTCCTCCTGGCGCGATGAGCTGCTGATGGTGGGGCTCGGCCTGACTGGCGGCTCGCTCTATTTCCTGACCGAGAATGCCGCCATGCTCTTCACCACGGCCACCAACACATCGCTCATCGTCTGTTCCTGTCCGCTCTTCGCCATGTTCCTCTTTGCCTTGTTCTATCGGCATAGCGAGTCTGTCAGTCGCATGCAGGCGGCGGGCTCCCTGATAGCCTGCTTAGGCATGGCCGTCGTCGTGCTCAACGGTCACTTTGTGCTCCACCTCTCGCCCCTTGGCGACCTGCTGGCCTTCGCCGCCTGCCTCTGCTGGGCCGTCTACTCGCTGCTGATGAAATCGGCTGCCAGTAAGTATTCCACGACCTTCATCACCCGCAAGGTGTTCATCTACGGTCTCGTCACCATCATTCCTTATTATATTTGTTTCCCTGACGAGGCCAGTCCTTCCATTTTCCAGTTCTTTAATTATTCCATTCTCCTCAACCTGCTCTTCCTGGGCGTTGTCGCCTCCATGCTCTGCTTCCTTCTCTGGAACTGGGTCATCGGCAAGCTCGGTGCCGTCGTCGCCACCAACTGGGTCTACTTCAACCCCATCACCACTATTCTCTTCGCCTGGTGGCTGCTTAATGAGCAGATTACCGTCTGGTTTCTCCTCGGCTCCGCCCTGATACTTTTAGGCATGTATTTGGCCGACCGGAAAGAATAGCACTATAATTGTTATTCACAGGAATTACCCTGCACTTCCTACACTCCCTGCACCTGTTGAACTTTCTTAGGTGTAGGGAGTGTAGGAAGTGTAGGATATAAAGTACAAATGACAATTATAATAGCGGGAACGGCCGGAACAATCGACATGACCATGCTCTTTCCCGGCCTTAGGAGGCTGGAACCGACACCTGAACCGACACCTTGACGTACCCCCCGCCTTTTGGGCAAAACCCGGTGCCTTTTGGGCAAAACCCGCCGGGGGGTGGACAAAAGGCGCCGGGTTTTTAGATCGGCTAACCCTGATACTTTCAGCATGTATTTTGCCGATTGAAAAAAATAGTCAAAAATTCTTTGGCTTATAGTTTTTTTTTTGTATCTTTGCCCCCAAAACTATAAATAATTAACTAAAATAATAACGACTATGAAGAAATCATTGTTTTCAATTCTGCTGATGCTGCTACCAGTGGTGGCCAGCAACGCTTACGACGAACTAATTAACGGCATCTACTACAACTTCGATGATGATACAGGAACTGCGGAAGTAACCTCTGGTAACTCCAAGTACACCGGTGACGTCGTCATACCAGATTTGGTTACGAGTTCCCATGGTACTTATATCGTGACGAGCATCGGTGATGATGCGTTCTATCGTTGTCCTGGCCTGAAAAGTGTGACCATTCCTGCTACTGTCACCAGCATCGGTGATGGAGCGTTCGATTCTTGTTATGGCCTGACGAGCGTGGACATCCCCAACTCCGTGACGAGCATCGGTCGGTATGCGTTCCAGTCTTGTACTGGCCTGACGAGCGTCTCCATTCCCAACTCCGTGACGAGCATCGGTTATGAAGCGTTCGATTCTTGTACTGGCCTGACGAGCGTGGACATCCCTAACTCCGTGACAAGCATCGGTAGTTATGCATTCTATAGTTGTAGCGCTTTGGAAACTGTCGCCATACATAATCCGGAAACGAGTCTTGGTCGTGATGTGTTCTATGGTACAAAGTGGTTGAATAGTCAGCCAGACGGTCTCGTATATCTTGACAAGATTCTGTATGGCTATAAAGGCACCATGCCTGACAATACAAGCATAGTTATCAAAGAAGGAACATTAGCCATCGCCGGTGGAGCGTTCTATGATTGTTCTGGCCTGACAAGCGTCACCATCCCCAATTCTGTAACGAGCATCGGTGATAATGCGTTCCAGTATTGCTCTGGCCTGACAAGCGTCACCATCGGAAATTCCGTGACGAGCATCGGTTATGAAACGTTCGATTCTTGTACTGGCCTGACGAGCGTGGACATCCCCAACTCCGTGACGAGCATCGATACTTATGCGTTCTGGGGGTGTAAAAACCTGACGAGCGTCACCATCCCCAACTCCGTCAAGAGCATCGGACCTAGTGCCTTCTCTGGCTGTAGTAGCCTGACGAGCATCACCATTCCCAGTTCTGTCACAAGTATTGAACGTTATACCTTCTATAAATGTACTAATCTGTCAAGCGTTACCATTCCCAGCTCCGTCAAGAGCATCGGGGCTTCTGCGTTCTATTCTTGTTCTGGCCTGAAGAGCATTGACATTCCCGGTTCCGTGACGAGCATCGGGAACAGGGCATTCTCTTATTGCACAGGCCTGGAGAAGGTCACCATTGGCGACGGCATCAAACTTATTGGTTATAACGCTTTTGGCTACTGTAACAGTTTTATGATTGACATGTACTGCTATGCAGAGGAGGTGCCTAACGCCGATAAAGATGCTTTCTATAATTCAGGCAGTATACAGCTGCGCGTGCCTGCCCAATCCGTAGAGGCCTACCGTCAGGTGAAACCGTGGAGCGACTGCTGGGCAATCATCGACGATGACATGGACATCGAGAAGTGCGCCAAGCCGACCATCAACTTCACCAATGGCAAGCTGTCGTTCAGTAGCGCGACCGAGGGCGCCGTGTTCGTCTACGACATTGAAACCACCGGCAATAACAAGGTCGGCGCAGGCGAAGAGGTGACACTGAAGCCCACCTGCATCGTCAGCGTCGTTGCCACCAAGCCGGGCTACAGCAACAGCGAGCCGGCCACCGCCGAGCTCGACCTGAGCGGTTCAGGCATCAACGGCGACCTGAATGCCGATGGAAATGTTGATGCCGTCGACATCACCAAGCTCATCGAGAAGATTCTGAAGTAATAACGTGTTAAGAAAACGTTAACGAGAATAAAAAACAATAACAATAACGAAAACATATTAACGACTATGAAGAAATCATTGTTTTCAATTCTGCTGATGCTGCTCCCAGTAATGGCCAGCAGCGCTTTTGGCGAACTAATTAACGGCATCTACTACAACCTCGATTATGAGACCAGGACTGTGGAAGTAACCTCCGGTATCAATTACACCGGTGACGTCGTCATACCGGATATGGTCACGAATTCTGATGGTACTTACATCGTGACGAGCGTCGGCAATAACGCATTCCGAGAATGTAGCGGTCTGAAAAGTGTGACCATTCCTGCTACTGTCACGAGCATCGGCAATAGTGCGTTCCTGTCTTGTACTGGCCTGACGAGCGTCACCATCCCCAACTCCGTGACGAGTATCGGTCGGGATGCGTTCAAGTATTGTTATGGCCTGACGAGCGTGGACATCCCCAATTCCGTGACGAGCATCGGTATCGAAGCGTTCTATTATTGTACAGGCCTGACGAGCGTGGACATCCCCAACTCCGTGACAAGCATCGGTAATAATGCTTTCAAGTATTGTAGCAATTTGGAAGCTGTCACCATCCATAATCCCGAAACGAATCTCGGTTATTGGGTGTTCTCTGACACAAAGTGGTTGAATAGTCAGCCAGACGGTCTTGTGTATCTTGACAAGATTCTGTATCGTTATAAAGGCACCATGCCTGACAATACAAGCATAGCCATCAAAGAAGGAACAGTAGCCATCGCCGGCGATGCGTTCGAAGATCAGAAAGGTCTGACGAGCGTCGCCATTCCCAATTCCGTGAAAATTATCGGGTGCTATGCGTTCGAATATTGTTCTGGCCTGACGAGCGTGGACATCCCCAACTCCGTGACGAGTATCGATTTTCGTGCGTTCCAGTTTTGTACTGGCCTGACGAATGTCACCATCGGAAATTCCGTAACGAGCATCGGGAATTATGCGTTCTATAATTGTACTGGCCTGACGAGTGTCAGCATCCCCAATTCCGTGACGAGCATCGGGAATTATGCGTTCCAAAACTGTGATGGCCTGACGAGTGTGGACATCCCCAACTCCGTGACAAGCATCGGTACTTTGGCGTTCTCAGGTTGTAATAGTCTGACGAGCATTACCATTCCCAGTTCTGTCACAAGTATTGAACCTCATACCTTCTATGGTTGTACTAATCTGTCAAGCGTCATCATTCCCAGCTCCGTCAAGAGCATCGGATATGCTGCGTTCTATAATTGTACTGGCCTGAAGAGCATTGACATTCCCGGTTCCGTGACGAGCATCGGTAATTATGCCTTCTCTTATTGCACAGGCCTGGAGAAGGTTACCATTGGCGACAATATCAAATTTGTAGCACCTTTTGCTTTTGGCTACTGTAACAGTTTCTTGATTGACATGTACTGCTATGCTGAGGAGGTGCCTAACGCCGATAAAAATGCTTTCTACAATTCAGGCAGTATACAGCTGCATGTGCCTGCCCAATCCGTAGAGGCCTACCGGCAGGCGAAACCGTGGAGCGACTGCTGGGCAATCATCGACGACGACATGGACATCGAGAAGTGCGCCAAGCCGACCATCAACTTCACCAATGGCAAGCTGTCGTTCAGTAGCGCGACCGAGGGTGCCGTGTTCGTCTACGACATTAAGTCTTCCAACAGTAAAAAGGTCGGTGCAGGCGAAGAGGTGACGGTGGCGCCCACCTGCATCGTCAGCGTCGTTGCCACCAAGCCGGGTTACAGCAACAGCGAGCCAGCCACCGCCGAGCTCGACCTGAGCGGTGCTGGCTCCAGCGGCGACCTGAATGCCGACGGAAAGGTGGATGATTCTGACGTCAAGAAGCTCGTCGACATGATTCTAAAGAGGTAGTATTAACTAATTCATAACAAGAGAAACTATGGGTATCATTATTTCGCTCCTTCTTGGATGTTTGGCTGGCTTCTGCGCTGGCAAGTTAATGAAAGGTGGTGGCTTCGGCATCATCATGAATATTGTGCTTGGTCTGCTTGGCGGTGCCGTCGGCGGCTGGCTGTTACCGTTGCTCGGCGTGGAGTGGGGCGGCCTTCTGGGACAGCTTGCCACAGCCATCATCGGTGCTGTCATCATTCTCTGGGTTGCATCATTCTTCAAAAAATAAGCTGAGAGATTGGCAGTAGGTAAGTGGATAGGAGGATGTACGTTCCACCATGCGGCGCATGATGCCCCTGCGCAAGATTGGCCGGATGATACGACGGGCTACTTCAGTTCCTGGCCCTGGATGTTGTAGCTGATGCCGTTCTTCAGGATGACGAGGCGCCCGTTGCGCACAACCTTGAGGGGCTTGCCGGCCTGGGAACTGACGACCGCCGTAATGCCGGTGGCCTCGCCGCTGCCGACAGGCACCTTGATGAGCATGTCGTAGATGCGTGCTCCGCCGTTGGCGTCGTTCTGCTGGAAGCTGATGCTGCGCACTTTCATCCTGGAGTCTTCGTCTGTAAGGCCAGCCACTTCCAGTATGTCATAGCTGCCGTAGGCACCCTTCTTGTATTTCTCGGTGGTGACGCTGCGGGTGGTGCCGTCGGCCGTGGTATAGGTGATTTTGTACTGTCGGCCGCCAGTGAAGAAGAGGTTCACTTTCAGCTCGAGCACGCCCTCGCTCAGGGTGAGGGTGAAGCCGCCGTTGCTCTCGCCCAGACAGAGGGCACCTTTGCCGAAGCCGGATGCCGACTCCTCCTTCTCGGGGTCGATGGTCGTGGCACTCTTGTCGCCCTGAATCAGCGCGAGCATCGGCTGGAGGTCTGAAGGCATGCCGGACTCGGCATCGTGGAAGGGGTACCAGTCGCCCGTGATGACGCGGAATGGCCGTACGATGGTGATGGTGCCCAATGTGGTGACTGGCTTCACTCCTTCGCTGCCGTTGCCCGTGACGGTGACCATGAACGTGCCGCTGCTGTGGGGCGTGCCGCTGATGGTCAGCGTGTTACCCGTGACGGTGGCGGTCAGGCCTTCGGCCAGTCCTTCCACGACAGCCTGCGAGCCGGCGTCGTTCCATTGGTAGACAATATCGGCAATGGCCGAGCCGTCGACGACCTCCTGTGAGGAGTTGCCCGTAGCGCAGGCGATCTCAATCTTCTCGGGGATGGTGTACTCGAAGGGTATGCCGTCCAGCTCGTAGGCTCCGAAGTCGGGGGCGTCGTCGTTGTAGGGGATATAGATGTCGTCGGCCGTGATATACTCCAGACCAGCAGCGGCACACTGCCCGGCGGTCATCTTGCGGGTTGGGGTGAAGCCGATGACGGGCATACCCTTGTCCTTGAAGATGCTGCCAGGCTTCAGGCGGGCAAAGCCGTTCTCGGGGAGCGAGCCGTCAGGCTGGCGGCTGGCCATGAAGTCGGCAACGCTCAGCGACAGGAACTCGGCCGAGTGGTCTTGCGTAGCGTTGGTGTAGTCGCCGCCGTCGGGCTTGTAGCTCTCCTTGATGGGGCTGCAGCCGTCGATGGTTGTCCAGGAGTTGTAGGTGGTTCCTGCGGTCGGGTCCTGATAGCCATCCTTGTCGGGCGAGAGGAACTCGTGGTTGCCCACGTTGTGGCTGCTCTTCTGAGCGGTGGCTCCCCAGCCGATGCAGTTGTGGATGTCCATCATGCCGTATTTGAACTCTGTCGGGAAACGGTAGTTGAACTCATTGCCCCAGGCCACGCAGTTGAAGAGATACATGCCCTCGTAGGCATTGTTCTGGTCGAAACCCTTGTGCAGGTTCTCGAAGGCCACGCAGTTGGTCACCACATGGGCACCCACCGACTGGTCGAACGCCGCGCCGCCCGCACTTCCGCCTCCGCCCAGCTTGAATCCGTTGCCGTTCTTGCCCTCCTGGCCGTCGCGGGTGTAGCCGGCGTGCCAGGCCCAGCAGTGGTCGATGATGACGGGATGATAGACCATGTATAGGTCCCAGTTGTCGTCGCTGTTGGTCCATGCCCTACAGCCGTAGAACTGAGTGCCCGGTCCGGGGAACAGCTTGCAGGCAAATCCGTCGGCATCGCCGCCGTCGTCGCTGCCGCTGTAGCTGCGCGAGTCGTGGTTCTCGTACGAGTCGCAGTTGATAATCCTGTTGTAGCGGCAGTACGTGTAGCCCGGGTTGAACTGCGGCGTGCCGCTGATGGGAAACGATTTGGTCTCTTCTATCGAGAAGTCCTTGAACATACCGATTTGCAGGCCCGTGTCGTTGTTCCAGCGGAAGGTGCAGCGCTCCACGATGTTGTACGAGCCTTCAATCTTCATGCCGTTGTCCTCGGCGTTCTGCAGCACCAGGCCGTAGAAGGTCCAGTAGTTGGCCAGATGGTTCACGTAGATGCAGCGTCCCATCTTGAATGCCGACTCCGTGGTGTGCTTCATCGCCGAGCCGTCGATGATGACCTTGCCCACGGCATCCTCGGGCCAGGCACGCAGCTCGCAGCGCAGGTCGGGATTGGTGTTCAGGGCGGGAATCTTGATGCGCTCGCTGATGATGTAGGTTCCCTCGTGTATCAGGATGCGGTCGCCGGGCTGCACTATTTCCATCGCCTTGTGGATGGTCAGCAGCGGAGCCGTTTCGCTGCCGGTGTTGTCGTCGCTGCCATGCGTGTCAACATGGATGTCGTTAGCCGAAATGGTTGTCACAGTAAGAAGCGACAGGCAACATACTGCCGACTTCAGTAGTAGATGTAGTTTTTGCATAATCAGTAGTAGTTTTATGATAGCGCGGCAAAGGTACATGTTTTTTCCCTATTCAGCAAGACTTTGTTCTTTTTTTTGCCTTTTCTCACATTATTCCATCCAATGAAGTGCTCACCAAGTGCTTGCTGCGCGGCAAGGTGTGCACTCCCAATCGCGTTGAAAGGCGCGGGCAAAAGCAGCGTTCCGTGCCGCCAAAAGTGTTCGTTAGCCGCGACTAAAGTTAAAACTGCGTCAACGGACGATAAAACTGCGTCAATGGATAATAAAACGGTGCCGACGGATGATAAAACGACGGCAATGTCTGGTAGTTTGCTCTTCCCCTACGATGGGAGGGGAGAGAGGCGGATGCTTACACGGGACATGACCCTTATAGACTCAAATGGAGCCGCCAAACGGTTGGCTTGGAGCCTCCATTCCGTTGCGATAATCTTTTTTTTGCGGGGCTTTTCTTGTTTTTTCCCAGATTATTGCTTACCTTTGCCCCCGCAAAAAGTATTCTAACACATTAAAGAAAAGAACAAACTATGGGAATTATTGGTTCGATTATCATTGGATGCTTGGCTGGCTTCTGCGCCGGCAAGCTGATGAAAGGTGGCGGCTTCGGCCTGATTATGAATTTGGTGCTCGGCCTTTTTGGCGGCGTACTCGGTGGCTGGCTGTTCTCACAGTTGGGCATAGAGTGGGGCGGCATCCTGGGTCAGCTCGGTACGGCCATCGTGGGCTCTGTGGCCATTCTTTGGGTAGCCTCGCTCATCAAGAAATAAACGATACATGGCAGTAGGTAAGTGGATAGGCGGATTCCTGGGATGGATGGCCGGAGGCCCGTTGGGCGCGCTGGCCGGCTATCTGCTGGGCTCGCTGTTCGACTCGGCCTTTAGCTTGTCTGGCACGCTTGGTAGTTCCGGACAGTACGGCTCCGGCCGCGACAACGACTTCCGGGCTTACGAGGAGATGTACCGGCAGGCCTACCAGCGGCAGCAGGCACAGGGCAACCGCAACAGCTTCCTGTTTGCCCTGCTGGTGCTGGCGTCGTACATCATCAAGGCCGACGGCAAGGCCATGCACTCGGAGATGGAGATGGTGCGGCAGATGCTGCGCCAGAACTTCGGTCCCGATGCCGTCAGTCAGGGTAATGAGATACTGACCAAGCTCTTCGACGAGCAGAAGCGGCAGGGCTGGAACGGCTTTAAGCAGACCGTCCGCGACTGCTGCGGTCAGATAAACCGCAACATGGACTACTCGCAGCGCCTGCAGCTGCTGAACTTCCTCGTGATGGTGGCTCAGGCCGACGGCTCGGTGCCCGATAGCGAGATTTACGCGCTGAAGGAGTGTGCCCAGTGGCTTGGCATGTCGCCGACGGAGGTCGACTCGATGCTTCACCTTGAAGGCAACACCCTTGAGGATGCCTACAAGGTGCTCGGCGTGAGTCCTAACGCCACCGATGCCGAGGTTAAAAAGGCCTACCGCAAGCTTGCCCTTGAGCACCATCCCGACAAGGTGGCCGCCCTCGGCGAGGATGTGCGCCGTGCCGCCGAGAAGAAGTTCCAGGAAATCAACGCCGCCAAGGAGCGCATCTGGAAAGCCCGCGGGCTGTAAGGCCGGTATTGGCGCAGAATAATCCTACTCGTCGTCGGCAGCCAAGGGACCGGTCTTGGTAAAGAGATTGAGGTCAATACAGCAGCCAATCGTCTCGTATCCTTCTGCATTCAGGTGCAGCCAGTCGTTCTCGAAGAGGAACTGCTGCTGCATGGCAATGGTTTCCTGCGGATTGCGCACGGCCTGGTCGAAGTCGATGATGCCGTCGAGCATCTTCGTGGTGCGAATCCATTGGTTGATGGTGGTGCGGCCTTTCTCGTGGTCTTCGGTGTAGTAATTGTTACCCTTGAAAGGCGTGATGGTGGCCCCGATGACGCGGATGCCCTTCTGGTGGGCCTCGCGTATAATCCGTTTGTAGACGTCAATGATGCGGTTAGCCGTTTGCTCGCCGTTGCGAGCGTAGCCTAAGTCGTTGACGGCCTCGAAGAGTATAATCCACTTGACGCCCTCCTGACTGAAGAGGTCGCGCTGATAGCGGTTGACGGCAGCAGGGCCGAGGCCGCCGCCGAGCACGCAGTTGCCGCCGATGCCCATGTTGAGCACGCCAATCCGGCGCGTGGCCTTGTTGGCCAGCAGGCGGCGTGAGAGCACATCGGCCCAGCGGTTTTGCTGATTAGTGGTCGAGCCGCGCCCGTCAGTAATAGAGTTTCCGAGAATCGCTATGGCTCCAGCCTTCTTGGGTGCCTCCACTTCGAGGGCAAGGATGTTGTACCAGTGGTCGGTCCTCGTGGCCTTGCTGAAGTCGGTGGTGTTGCCCGCTTCCAGGTAGGAAGTGGTCCGTGAGCCGGGATGCCCGCTGACGCTGGTCGATGAGGCTGAGCCATAGTGAATGGTGATAGCCACGTTTTCACGGTCCTTTATCTGGAACTTTACGGGGTCGGACACCACCTTCCCGCCGGCAGGTATGGTGACCGACGTCTGGCCGTCGAAGCTCAGGCTGACGGTCGATGCCTCGTCAATCTCGCTGCTGCTGCCCGCAGTCTTGGCAATCGCCAACTCAATGGCCTTGATTTCGGTGGCATTCTGGCTGAATTCGTTGGTCAGCTTCAGCCGCACCTTCTTTCCACCCATCGATACCTGCACAATCTGGCGCAGCGAATTGTTTTCCAGTCCCGGCGAGGGCGGATTGTTGTGTCTTTCCACGAGTTGCGGAGCCGTGCCCCACGTGCCTACCCAGTGGCCTTTGGCCAGGAGGGTTCCTGCTGTCAGCAGACAGACAATGATAAAAGCTATTCTCTTCATTTTGCCGTTTGTTAGTCTAAATGGTCTAAATCTGCGGCAAAGATACGAAATAAGTAAGAGAAAAGGAAATAAAAACGCAATTTCTTTTCCTGCTCCGGATTTTTTTGTAATTTTGCATGTCAATAGACGAAGTGATGAAGAAACCGGCAATTGAAGTTCCTGAGGGCTGTACAGAGGTGCTGTTGCATGCCTGCTGTGCCCCGTGCTCGTCGGCCATCGTAGAGTGGCTGATGGCCAATGGCGTGCGGCCCACCATATTCTATTATAACCCCAACATCTGGCCGCGCGAGGAGTACGAGATTCGCAAACAGGAGAGCAAGCGGCACGCCGAGGGGCTGGGCATCAGCTGGATTGACGGCGACTACGACCACGAGGGCTGGCTGGGCGATGTCTGCGGACAGGAGAACCAGCCCGAGCGGGGGCTGCGCTGTGAGCTGTGCTTCACGCTGCGGCTGACGGCGGCGGCACGGAAGGCTAAGGAGCTGGGTTTCCGCTTCTTCGCAACGACACTGGCCTCCAGCCGCTGGAAGAGTCTGGAGCAGATTGAGCGGGCAGGGCATAAGGCCGAGGAAGCCGTGCCCGGCACCACGTTCTGGGCGCAGAACTGGCGCAAGGGCGGCCTGCAGGAACGGCGCAACCAGCTGCTCAAGGAGTATGGTTTCTACAACCAGCAGTACTGCGGATGTGAATTTTCTGCAAAATAATGGCCGGAAATGTGCATTGTTTCAAAAATTATTCGTATCTTTGTGGCCAGAATACTTATAACCCATAAAAACGATAAGACTATGAAGCATTTTGTACTCATTCTGGCGGCAATGGCCGTCATGGGCAGTCAGAGCGCACTTGCCCAGAAGAAAGTGGTAAACCTGTCGGCTGAGACATCGTCGATGAACGTCTCTTTGATGGCAAACACCGATCAGACGGTTCAGCTTAGCCGCTATCTCTATGCCGGCTACAACACGCTGTGCATGCCGATGTCGCTGAGTGGCGACCAGATGGCTCAGGCCGTTCCCGGCATCAAGATTGAGCGATTGGCAACCATCCGTCAGGAGGGCAGCACGCTCTGCCTCTATTTCGTTGACTGCACCAGCGAGGGTGTCCAGGCCGGTATGCCTTATCTCATCTTCTCGCCTACGTCGAAGTATCTGCGTGTGAAGAACACCGACGCCGTTAACTTCAGTACAGACATCAGCACCGTCCGCATGGCCGATGGTGAAGGCAATGAGGTGACCTTCGGCAGCAGTTGGAGCATGCGCCGTCAGGAGGGTCTCTATGGCATTCCTGCCAAGCAGAACGTCGAGGTGCTCGAGAGCGTGCTGATGCGCACGACGGCCGACCAGGCTTTCCGTCCCACCTGCTGCGGATTCGACTGGGAGTCGCAGTCGGCAACGGCTACTGCGCTGGAAATCAAGCACGTGAGCAGTCTGTCGGAGGTGACTGGTGTGAAGTCGCTGACCGCAGGCGGTGCCCTGACTGATGTCTACGACCTGAAGGGACATCTGGTACGTAAGCAGGTGAAGGCTGGCGATGCGAAGTCGACTCTGCCCGCCGGCGTCTACATCATCGGTGGCGAGAAAGTGACTGTGAAGTAACGAAGTCGCAAAAAACTAATAAAAACGAGACCCAATGTTTGTGGGTCTCGTTTTTTATTCGTACCTTTGAGGCACGCCTCGAAGGTACTCTCGCTCTAAAAAACTCAAATTTATTTGGTTTTTTGCTCACTTATTCGTACCTTTGCACCCTAAATCGTAAATCGAAAATCTGTAAATCGTAAATAATAAAGATGTTTGAGAATTTATCAGAGAGACTTGAACGCTCGTTCAAGATACTGAAGGGTGAAGGAAAAATCACCGAAATCAACGTTGCAGAAACGCTGAAGGACGTGCGCCGCGCGCTGCTCGACGCCGACGTGAACTACAAGGTGGCCAAGTCGTTTACCGATACCGTGAAACAGAAGGCGATGGGTATGAACGTGCTGACCGCAGTGAAGCCCAGCCAGCTGATGGTGAAGATTGTTCATGACGAACTGACGGAGCTGATGGGCGGCAAGGCATCGGAACTGAACCTGCAGAACCGTCCCGCCATCATCCTGATGTCAGGTCTGCAGGGTTCGGGTAAGACGACGTTCAGCGGCAAGCTGGCCAACATGCTGAAGACGCGCCAGCACAAGAACCCGCTCTTGGTGGCCTGCGACGTCTACCGTCCCGCTGCCATCGAGCAGTTGAAGGTGGTCGGCCAGACCGTTGGTTGCGATGTCTACACCGAGGAAGGCAACAAGAACGTTGTTGAGATTGCCCAGAACGCCATTCGCAAGGCCAAGCAGGAATCGTACAATGTGGTTATCGTCGATACCGCCGGCCGACTGGCCATCGACGAGGAGATGATGGACGAGATCAGCCGCGTGAAGCAGGCCATCAACCCCGACGAGACGCTGTTCGTGGTCGACGCGATGACCGGTCAGGACGCCGTGAACACGGCCAAGGAGTTTAACGACCGGCTCGATTTCGACGGCGTGGTGCTGACGAAGCTCGACGGCGACACCCGCGGCGGTGCTGCCCTTTCGATACGTACCGTTGTCACCAAGCCCATCAAGTTTGTGGGTACCGGCGAGAAGATGGAGGCCATCGACGTGTTCCACCCCGAGCGTATGGCTGACCGTATCCTCGGCATGGGCGACGTCGTCTCACTCGTGGAGCGTGCCCAGATGCAGTTCGACGAGGAGGAGGCCAAGAAGCTCGAGAAGAAGATCCGCAAGAACAAGTTCGACTTCGAGGACTTCATGGGCCAGATTCAGCAAATCAAGAAGATGGGTAACATCAAGGAACTGGCATCGATGATTCCCGGTGTGGGCAAGCAGATTAAGGACCTCGACATCGACGACGACGCCTTCAAGGGTATTGAGGCCATCATCAACTCGATGACGCCGAAGGAGCGCCAGAATCCCGACATCATCAACCAGAGCCGCCGCCAGCGCATTGCCCGTGGCTCAGGCACGAAGATTGAGGACGTGAACCGCCTGATGAAGCAGTTCGACCAGACGCGCAAGATGATGAAAATGGTCTCGGGCATGGGCTCGTCGAAGATGGCTCAGATGGCCAGTGCAATGAAGAATATGAAAGGCGGAATGCCGAAGATGTAATAATAATTATGCAACTGATTGACGGAAAAGCAACGGCAACTGCCATCAAGGCCGAGATTGCCGAGGAAGTGAAGAAGATAATGGCTCAGGGCGGCAAGCAGCCCCACTTGGCCGCAGTGCTGGTGGGTCACGACGGTGGCTCGGAGACATACGTTAAGAATAAGGTACTCGCGTGCGAGGCCTGTGGCTTCAAGTCGACGCTCATACGCTATGAGGCCGATGTGACCGAGGAGGAACTGCTGGCCTGCGTTGACCGTCTGAATAAGAACGGCGACGTGGACGGCTTCATCGTCCAGCTGCCCCTGCCGAAGCATATTGACGAGCAGAAGATCATCGAGGCCATCGACTACCGCAAGGATGTTGACGGCTTCCACCCCATCAACGTGGGCCGCATGGCCATCGGTCTGCCCTGCTTCATCTCGGCCACGCCGCTCGGCATCATCACCCTGCTGAAGCGTTATAACATCGAGACCTCAGGCAAGAAGTGCGTCATCCTTGGCCGCTCGAACATCGTCGGCAAGCCGATGGCCCAGCTGATGATGCAGAAGCAGTATGGCGATGCGACGGTCACCGTCTGCCATTCGCGTTCGAAGACGCTGAAGGAGGAATGCCGCGAGGCCGACATCATCATCGCCGCCATCGGACAGCCCGACTTCGTCACCGCCGACATGGTGAAGGAGGGTGCCGTCATCATCGACGTAGGTACCACCCGTGTGCCCGATGCCACGCGCAAGAGCGGCTTCCGCCTGAACGGCGACGTGAAGTTCGACGAGGTGGCTCCCAAGTGCTCTTATATCACGCCCGTCCCAGGTGGCGTAGGTCCGATGACCATCTGCTCGCTGATGAAGAACACGCTGGCCGCTGGCAAGAAAGAATACTATAAATGACCGCTGACGAGTATTACCAGAAAGGTAACGAATACCGAAAGCAGCAGCAGTGGCACGAAGCCATCAACTGCTACATCCAGGCTATTGCGCTCGACCCTGACAGCCCGGCTGTCGAGGCCAAGCGCATGCTCGACGACATCATGGCCTTCTATTGCAAGGACATGTATAACCCATAAACCCCTTACAACCAATAACTAATTTAATTACAACTCATTATGAAAAAAATCTTTTTACCTCTTCTGCTTCTGCTGGCAGTGTCTGCAAGTGCTGCAGAGAACCCCGTGTTAACGATTGAAGGTGGTCAGGTGAAAGGCGTCTTGGCCGACGACCATCCCGACGTGTTTGTCTATCGTGGCATTCCCTACGCTGCACCTCCTATCCGTGAGAACCGCTGGAAGGCTCCCCAGCCCGTCGTGCCCTGGAAGGGCGTGAAGATCTGCGACACGTTCGGTCGCCCCAGCTATCAGGCTATCCAGTACACCGGTGGCTACTACACCGAGTGGGGCTATGGCAAGGAAGCCGCCTTCAGCGAGGACTGTCTCTATCTGAATGTGTGGACGAAGGCCCCCGGTCAGGTTAACAAGAAACTGCCCGTTGCCCTGTGGATTCACGGCGGTGGCTATCGCGAGGGCTTCGGCTCTGAGCCTGAGTTCGACGGGCAGGAGTGGGGCGCCAAGGACGTGGTGCTCGTCTCCATAAACTACCGTCTCGGCATCTTCGGATTCCTCTGTCACCCTGCACTGGCCGAGGAGAGTCCCAACAAGGTTTCCGGCAACTACGGTATTCTCGACCAGATTGAGGCTTTGAAGTGGATCAAGAAGAATATCGCCCAGTTTGGTGGCGACCCCAACAACGTGACCATCTTCGGCCAGAGTGCCGGTG
>CAMHHO010000035.1:0-29303 GCA_946184965.1 uncultured Prevotellaceae bacterium
ATGTGACGGACAAAGAACTGGAGGATATGATCTTTGATAATTGGTGATGTTCTATGTAATCACGGGGACAGGTACATGATTCATCAACACAAAGTATAGATTTCCCAAATAATTAATTACTTTTGCTAAAGAAAACGATATTGAAGATATGGCAAACGAAATAGAGAAGAGGAATGAGGCCTTCCTGATTTATCAGGATGAAAATGGGATTGCTCGAGTCAATGTAAGATTCGAGGGCGAAGATGTTTGGTTGAACGTGGAGCAGATCATGGAACTGTTTGATGCTTCGCAACAGGATGTAAGCTATCACATCAAACAGATTTATGCGGATGGTGAACAAGACGCGGAACGAACTCACAAAAAATTTTTGTTAGTTCGTCAGGAAGGTAGCAGAAGCGTGCGGAGGAACATGAGCCATTACAACCTGGACATGATTATCGCTGTGGGCTATCGTGTGAAGTCACAAGTTGCTACCCGCTTCCGTCAGTGGGCTACCCAACATTTGCGTGAATTTATCCAAAAAGGGTTTACGCTGGATGATGACAGGCTGAAAGGGAAAGGCAACAGGTATTTCCGTGAGTTGCTGCAACGCATTAGGGACATCCGCAGTAGCGAGCGCAACCTGTATCAGCAGGTGACAGACATCTTCATTACAAGCATCGACTACGATCCCAACGCCAACCTCACTCGAAAGTTCTTTGCTACAGTTCAGAACAAACTGCACTACGCTGCCCATCAGCATACGGCGGCAGAGGTGATATATGAGCGTGTGGATGCAGAGAAGCCGATGGTGGGCATGACAAATTTTAAGGGTGATTATATCACCAAGGAGGATGTGCAGATTGCGAAGAACTATCTGACGGCAGAAGAATTGACGTACTTGAATCTGTTGGTATCACAGTATTTGGACTTTGCTGAAATTCAGGCCTTGCAGCAGATTCCTATGAAGATGACAGAGTGGATACAGAAACTTGATGATCTGATGAAACTCTCTGGCAGACAGTTGTTGGTGGGTAAGGGAACTATCAGCCATGAAGAGGCAAAAAAGAAGGCAATCGCTGAGTTTGAGAAGTATCGTAAGTTGGAGATGTTGCAATATGAGAGCGACTATGACAGGGCCATCAGAGAACTAATTCAGAAAGAGAATAGCCTGCCAAAGAATGAGGGATAAAGGTGACAACATGTAACAATTGTTCCGAACCGTCAGGCGGTTCGGAACAATTGCTATCCTAAAGAGGCAACTGCCAATTCGCTTACTTCCGGCCTATCAAGTCGACGAGCTGCACGGCGTCGATGATGTCGACCTTGCTATCGTGGTTGAGGTCGGCGGCTTCTGAGTAGGAGCCGCTGAGCATGGCGGACACCACCGCCGACAGGTCATTGCCGTCGGCAACGCCGTCGCCGTCAACATCGCCGGGAACGGGGACGGGCTTCAGCGAGGCGAAGTCGAAGCCCTGCACAGCCTGACTGTAGAGCGCAAGCACTTCGTCGGCAGCAAGGGGACGACGGTAGACGATGACATCGTCAATCAGCGCGGGGTCGGAACCCCAGAACGAGCCACGCCCGAGGTAGAACTCACCAGCTGCCGACAAGAGGCAGACGATGCGGCTGTAGTCGAAACTGGACGCTGGTTCTGAGCTACTGGCAAAGGCGGTGAAAGGCGTTCGGCTGCCGTTGACATAGAGGGCGATGCCGGTGCGCGAGAAGCTGAGGGTCACCAACTGCCATTGGCCCACCGCGATATTGGTGGTTATGACGGCAGTAGGATGATTGAGGTCAATCCATTTGCCGTCGCCGCCGTTATAGCCCACGTAGGCGTTGCCCGTCATATAAACGCGGGCATTGCCGTCGACAAAGCCAAAGAGGGCATCCCAGACATTGCCGTCGACGCGCTTCACCCAGAACGAGAGGGTAGCTCCCTCGTCGAGTTCCAATCCGCAAAGAGGATTGGGCATCGTGACATAACTCAGATTATCTTTGTCACCGAAGTACAGATGCACATAGTGGCCGTCGCCTCCTTCGCCATCCTCTACGGCAGGAACCGCGTTTGCGCCTGTCTGCTGCAGTTCGGCGTGTTGCGACGGGTTAAGGGTATTGCTCAGCGATTCGTCGTCGAAGCCGTAGTGTGCCACCATGCCAGTTTTCCAGTCGGCAGTCTGAGGCGGGTTCAATGAGGCAAAGTTAAAGTTGAGGGTCTCTTGCTCGTAGAGCGCCAGCACCTCGTCGGCACTCAGTGGACGGTTGTAGACAATGACATCGTCGAACAGCGCAGGGTCGGATCCCCAGAACGAGCCACGTCCCAAGTAGAACTCATCAGCAGAGGCCAGCAAGTCGACAATGAGGCTGTAGTCATAATCAGCCTCAGCACCGATTCCCTTGCCATTAAGATTGCCGGCACAGGTGCTGAACGGCTTCCGGCCGCCGTTGACATAGAGGGCGATGCCGTTGCGCGAGAAGCTGAGGGTCACCAACTGCCATTGGCCCACCAAGATGTTGGTGGTTACGACGGCAGCAGGATGATTGAGGTCAATCCAGTTGCCGTCACCGCCATTATAGCCCACGTAGGCGTTACCCGTCATATAAACGCGGGCATTGCCGTCAACAAAGCCAAAGAGGGCATCCCAGACATTGCCGTCGATGCGCTTCACCCAGAACGAGAGGGTAGCTCCCTCGTCGAGCGACAGTCCGCTGAGCGGATTGGGCATCGAGACATAGCTCAGACTATCATTAGTGCCGAAATTCAGGCTGACGTACTGGCTGGCGCGTCCGGCACCGCTCTGTAACGACGGCACCACGTTATCATTAGTTTTCAGCAGTTTGGCGTGCTGCGACGGGTTAAAGGTATTACTCAGCGACTCGTCGTCGAAGCCGTAGTGGGCCACCATCCCTGTAGTCCAGTCGGCAGCGACGGTGCGACGCTTGTAGCCCCACACATTGACTCCCGTATAAGAATCACACGCCGTGAACGAAATGAGAGGGAGCCCGGAGCCGTCCATCTGTTCGCCGAAGACGACGCCATGATAGGTAGCATCTCCAAGTGTCAGACTGATATAGCCGGTCCGTGATGTCAGGCTCCACGAGCCCGACCGGTCGCCAGTCACCAGGCCGTCAGCTGTAAGCGTGATGCTGACGGGCTGCACTTCCTCAAACTTCTTATGGTCCAAGCCGTATTGGTGGATGAGCAATTTATAACTGCCGGCAATCTCGTCGGCGGTGAAAGGCTGACTGGTTGCTATCTCGCTGTCGGTCACCGTCTCGCCGTTATACTCGAAGGGCGCGGCCACAAGCCAGCCGTCCTCGTTGACAAACACCTGGTGAACACGTACCTCGTGACCATCGGTGCCATTGTTGAACTTGGTATGATAGACCAGATAGTTACGACCATCGGGAGAGGTGATGATGCTGTTGTGCCCCTGCGAGCACTCGCCAACGGTCATCTCGCCCCAGTTGTTGTAAGCCCCCATCAGCTTCTCGCCACGGGTGTCGCATTTCGGACCGTAGTTGGTGGCACGGCCTGAGTAGACGGCACTCACCCCTTGCGAGTCGACGTATGGGCCATCGGGATTCGCCGAGCGGAAGACACGCATCTGGTAGCCACCGTTAGGAGCAAACTCGCCGTAACTGACAAAGAGGTAATAGTACTGGCCGATGTGGCGGATGTAGGAGCCTTCGCCGGAGACGGAATAACCGCCCGCAATCTTCTTGCCGAAATAGCCGTCGGTAGCGACATTGTATGAGGCACCGCCCTGCGAGGGATAGGTCACATCATAGTCGCGCAAGCCCGTCTCCTCATCAAGTTCGAGCATCCAGATACCGCCGAACCACGAACCGTATGACATCCACAACTTACCATCCTCATCGTAGAATACGCAAGGGTCAATCGTGTGTGGCCAGAACGTGCCGAACTTGTCGCCAACGTTATAACGAGTAGGCAGCGACGAAAGCATGCCTAAAGCCAGTTCCATGTCGGTTTCCTTGTAGCCGTGAGCCGCATCGTAGAAGCCGCAGGTGATGACAGGACCCTGATAGACGTAGGGGCCGACGATGTTGTTGGCAGTGAGCAGGATAATGCTGGAGTGGAAAGCGTTGCCGTTGACACTCAGGTACATACACCACTTCTGCATCGATGTATTCCAGATGACATCAGGTGCCCACATATTGCCGTTGATGTCGAACGAGGCATCATTACGCCCCGACCAGTCAGCAGCATTGAACTGCGGGAAACTGACCTCCACCCCACCCTTCTTCACCGTCTTGACGGCTGGCGTGGTAAAGGCCGTAGCATTGTTGTCAGGCTGCCACGTTGGGTTGGCAACAGTCCAGTTCTGCATGTCGGTGGAGAAAGCCCCCGCCTTGTGCGACCCGAAGATGTAGTACCGCCCGGTAGACTGGTCATAAACCACCGACGGGTCGTGAACGCTGACACGCTGCTTGGCCGTCAGCGGCATGGCTGCCAGCAGTGCGAAGGCAGCCGTTAGGATTGTAGTAGTTAGTAGTAGTTTCATTTCGTTATTCTGTCTTTTCAATCCCAAGCTTCTGGGCCACCATGTTCAGATAGATTTTCTCGGCCATGGAGACCTTCTCGTCCATCTGGGTGAGCTGCTTCATGGCGTCGAAAGTTTCCTGGGCAACATCGCGGTCGGCGGCTATCAGGTCGAAGTCGACGTCGTAGCTGCGGTCGGAGTCGATGTTGGCCAGAAGGTCGAGTTTCTCCTTGCTGTCAATCTTGGCACGGGCGATGCGCTGTTCAATGGCGTGGTACTTCTCTGGCGACACCACATCGTTGATTTTGGCGATGTTTATCAGGGCTTGAATCATTGCCAGCTGCACCTTCTCAGGGTCGCGCTCTGCCTGACCAGCCTTGACGAACGACGTCTTGATGTTGGCCAACTCGATAGCATCGATGGCACCGTCGTCGAAGAGGTGGCGCTGCGCACTAAGCTGGCGGCGCAGACGGTTGGCGCCACGACGGAACGTCAGCAGCGTCAGTCCGCCAGAGAACAAGCCTCCGGCAATAGGAATGAAACGGCCAACGCCCTTGGCGAAACCATTCTTCGTCAGTCGGGTGCCAATCATTCTGGCTATCTGGCTGGCAACGGTGAAGATGGCTGTCTTGGTCAGGGCGACACGCGGCAGACGGGTAACAGCACTCTCGGCCATCGCTACCGACAGTTCTGAAATGCCTTTCTCGGCTACAGGAGCCCCCATCATTACTCCCATAAAAATGGTGAGCAGGTTGCTGGCCATGTCGTTCAGTTCGCCATCTTCCTCACAAAAGTCGGGATAGCCATACAGGTAAGCCAGTTTCTGCGACAGCACAAACACATGGAAGAAATACTGCACCACGTCGGCTGGCAGAGCGGCTGCCATCGTCAGTCCGCCGGGCAGTCCCACCACTGTCGACGTGGCAGTAGCCAAAGCCGTATGCTTGTTGATACACTGCCGAGCCAGGCGGTCGACGACCTTCTCCGACACGACCGTATAGGGACGTACGCTGCCCAGCATCTGCAGGCGCGACTGATTGCAGTAAGGCCGCAGCTCCTTCCGGAGAAAAGCCACACGGTCTACTTTCACTGTTGGCATCTTCAAGACAGTTGCCAGAATCTTGTTCCAAACTAAAGCTTCTTTATCCATATTATTTACTTTTCACTTCCCTGATATTTCTTGATTAAACTGTATGCATTGTAAAGACCTAACTCACCAGCCTTGCTGAAGTCGCTGATTCCCTCTTTGGTCTTGCCGCTGTCGATAAATGCCAGCCCGCGGTTGTAGTAAGCTTCGGCTAAAGAGGTATCGAGTTCAATGGCCTTCGAAAAATCGTCAATAGCCCGGCCATAGTCCTTGCGACGAACATAGGCACAGGCTCTATTATAATAAAGGTACGCGTTATGCGGGGCTATCTTGATGGCCGCCGAGAAATCCATCAGCACACTGGCCAGTTTCAAGTCAGCGCTCACACCGCCGGCTGCCTGAACCTCGTTGATTTTCGACTGACAGACGGCACGCTGCCAAAGAGCCAACGAAGAAAGACTGTCCATCTGCAGGTAGGTGGTCAGGTCGTCGACGGCACCCTCCATGTTCTGCATTGACGAGTAGGCCACAGCACGCAACATCAGGGCAACGGCAACGCGCCTCATGTCACTGGCATCGGCAATGGTCATGCCCAGCGTATCGACAAGGGCGAAATTGGCCTGCAGCTTTGCTTCCGTCACGTACGGCAGACCGTTGACAACATAGAGCGGGCGGCTTGAACGGCTGTTGAAAGCCTCGACGGCTTCGTCGAAGGCAATGTACTTTGTCACCTCGCTCTTCACGGGCTCTAATGCCAGTTCATACATCGGCAGATATGTGGCCTCTACACGATGATTCTGTACGCGGCCCCGATACTCGTTCTTGTATTCGTTCTCAACCTCCTGCTCGTCGGCCATGACCAACTGGTTGTATTTCTCCAGGTCCTCATCACTACGCTTTCGCACCGGCTTGTTCTTCATCCTGGGCTGCTTGCCACCATAACGCTTGTCAATCTGAGCCTTCAAAATACGAAACTCATCAAGCTCGGCCTGACGGTTCATACCTAGACGGCGGTAACAATTGGCACGATACTGCAGTCCCGTCCAGAAGTTAGGATACTCGTTGATGACCTTTGTATAGTCGCTGATGGCACCACGCAGGTCGCCTGTCTTATCGCGCAGCAGGCCTCGGTTGAAGAGGGCCAGCATGTTGTCGGGCTCCAGGCGGAGCACGAAGTCGAAGTCCTCGATACCCCGGTTGTCGTCGCCGACCTGCGCACGCAGCAGTCCGCGGTTGTAGTGGCCGAGGAAGTTGTTGGGCTCCAGGTCGAGGGCCGTGTCGTAGTCGGCCATTGCGCCACGCAGGTTGTTCTGGTTGTAGCGGGCCAGGGCGCGGTTGATGTAGTTGCCGCCATCCTTGGGCAACAAGTGGATGGCCTTGTCAAGATACCCTTCCGACTCTTTCCACTCGCTACGCGACAGGCTGATGATGGAGCGTGCCGCCCAGGTATGACCGTCGTAGGGGTCAATCTCCAGGCTCTTGTCCAGTGCCTCAACGGCTTTCGTCGTATCTTCCTGCTGCATATAGACTTCGGCCCTCATTGAGTAGGCATCGGAATACTTCGGCCATCTAACCGTCATGGAGTCAAGCTGGCGCAAAGCCCGTTCGTAGTCTTTGTCACGAATAAAGCAGAGCACTCGATTGTGCCAAAAGCCCTGATTCTCAGGGTCGTACTTCAGGGCCACAGTATAGTCGGCAGCCGCCTCCTTGTATTTGCCAAGGCGAATGCGGCTGAGTCCCCTCAGCTCATAGCAGTTTGTGACATAGGGGTTTCGCTCGATGGCTTCCGAGCAATCAGACTCCGCTCCGGTCAAGTCGTCAAGATAATACTTAGCAACACCACGCAAGAACCAGGGCTCGTAGAGATAGGGCTTGACTGATATGGCCTGATTGAAATACTGGATGGAGAGAACGTAGTCCTCGAAATACAGTGCTGACCGGCCAATGGTTATCAGACGGTCAGTATTGAACTGTGCGAATGAAGCGAGAAGCGAAAAGTGAAAAGTGAAAAGTAGTGGCAGAACTCTCCGCCACCAGCAACCTTCAGACCAACTGTTTGACGCACTACTTTTCACTCTCCGCTTTTCACTTCTCACTTTTCACTTCCTAACTGGTTTCGTTTTGTAGCCACAGCGGTAGCGCCCAAGGGTCAGGGCTTTCAGCTTGCTCTTAATGAGCTGCTTGCGCAGTGGCGAAATGTGATCGATAAACATGTGACCCTCTAAGTGGTCAAACTCGTGCTGCATGACGCGGGCCAGGTAGCCCTCCACCCACTCGTCGTGGGGCTGGAACTGCTCGTCGAGCCACTGCACACGGATGCGCGTTGGCCGCACCACTTTCTCATGAATGGCGGGCAGCGACAGACAGCCCTCCTCGCTGGAGCTGGTTTCGGAATCGTCCTTCTCGACAATGTGGGCATTGATAAACACGCGCTTGAAGTCCTTGTATTCCGGCATGTCCTCGCTGAGCACGTCGAGGTCGATGAGCACTACGCGGATGGACTTGCCAACCTGAGGCGCAGCCAGCCCGATGCCATCGCTCTCGGCCAGCGTCTCCCACATGTCGGCTATCAGTTGCTCCAACTGCGGATAGTCAGGGGTGATGTCCTCGGCCACCTTGCGCAGCACAGGCTGTCCATATATATAAATAGGTAATACCATTTACGATTTACAAATTTTCGATTTACGATTTTCTTGACCTGAGGTAATCCTCCAGGATGATGGTGGCGCTGATTTCGTCGACCAGAGCCTTGTCCTGACGCGCCTTCTTGCGCAGACCGCCGTCGAGCATGGCCTGATGGGCCAATACCGAGGTGAAACGCTCGTCGTAATAGTCGATGGGCACTTCGGGATGGGCATTGCGCCAGCGGTTGACAAACTGCTGCACGCGCCCGAGGTTCTCGCTCGGCTGACCGTTGGGCTGGCGGGGCTCGCCTATGACGATGCGCTCCACCGGCTCGCGCTGCATGTAGGACTGCAGCCAGTCGAACAGCTCAGAAGTAGAGACAGTCGCCAATCCTCCGGCAATAATCTGCAGAGGATCGGTGACTGCCAAACCGGTTCGCTTGCGACCGTAGTCAATCGACAGTATCCGCGCCAAACGACTTACTGGATGTTATAGAGCAACCAGGCGTCGCCCTTCGGATTGAATTTCGAGCCACGAATCTGGTCGCGGCTGTTCACGGCATCAACCTTATTGTCGAATGTCGTGGCCACCACGCGGAACATGTTGTTAGACTCGTTCTTGACAATCTGGGCGTTATAGCCACCGTCACGAAGCTGCTGCTGAAGGCCCTCGGCATTGGTCTGCAGACCGAAGCTGCCAACGACGACGCTGTAGTTCTTCAGACCGGCACCGTTGACAAGCAGGACTTTCTCCTGACGCACCGACACATTGTCGGCATTATCGACAACACGGGTCTGGGTAGCCGGACGAGTCGTCACGGGAGCCACAACCGGAGCCTGAACCTGCGTCTCGGTATTGTCGGCTACACGCTGAGCAGCCTCCTGCGACTTTGCCTTCTCGTAAGCCTTCTTGTAGGCACTCTCACTACTCTTTGTACAGCTGGCGAACATCAGAGCCAAGCTCAGGCCAGCGCAAACAATCATGTACTTTTTCATACTTTTCTGTTATTATTAATTCATTAAATGTTGATGTCTTGCTAAAAGTCAGTGCGAAATTACAAAATATCGGGCAAAAATAGGCAAAAAACGCCCATAAACTTTGTTAAATGGGCAAAATACTCACATTTTAACAAAAAATGATACAACTTTTAACGCCTCTTTCAGAAAAATTCCGTATATTTGCGTCGGAGTTTCATGTTTAACCAATAAAGCGAAAGAATATGAAGAGTTTAGGTTATCTTGGCGCATTCTTGGGCGGTAGTATCGCCGGTGCAGCCTTAGGCCTGCTGATGGCCCCCGAAAAGGGTTCCGACACCCGTGTAAAGATTACTGATGCTGTTGAGGACTTCCTCAAGAAGCACAACATCAAGCTCAGCCGTAAAGAGGTGGGCGACTTAGTTGACGACATTCAGGACGCAGCCGTAGAGGAATAACATGCTGTCGAGCGACAAGAATGTTGAGAACATAGGGCAGCTCGCCGAGTTGCTCAAGCACTATCTCGGACTGCAGACAGAGTACGTCAAGCTGGACGTGATAGACAAGGTGGTGCGCCTGCTGACGGCCGCCGCCTTGGCTATCTTGTTCTTCCTGCTCATCATCGCCGTCATGCTCTTCCTGTCGTTTGCCGCCGCCTACTGGTTAGGTCAGCACATCGGCATGGCTCCGGCCTTCTGTGTTATCGGCGGTTTCCACCTGCTGCTGCTCTTCGTGTTCTTCGTCTACCATGAGAAGTGGATTGAGCGCCCGCTCGTCCGTTTCCTCGCCAACATATTGCTCAGCAAATAGTAAATCGAAAATCGAAAATCCGTAAATCGTAAATAATATCGTGCTTCCTGTTCAAAAGCCACAACCCACTTACCATACGCTGGAGGAAATCCGCCAGCGCAAGGACGAGTTGCTTGAGCAAATGCAGAACGACAACAAGCAATTCTCAACGACGTGGAACCAGCTCTTCGTCAAGCGCGAAGACACATCGAAGGGCGACTACATTGCCAGTCTTGTCGCCAACAGCGTGACGGTCATCGACCTCTTCCTGCTCTACCGCAAGCTCCGCAAGAGCTACGGCGGCATCATGGGACTGTTCGGAAAAGGCAAGACTCCCAAAAAGAAGCACTAATCTCCCTTTACCATCCTCCCTTCACCCTTCACCTTTCACCCTTCACCAAACTTCAACCACCTGCCCATCGTAAGCCAGCTGAATGTCGGAAGGCAGCGAGGCATTGACCTCGTCGTGCAATCCGATGTGGTGGCTGGAGTGTATCAGCAAGGTGCGCTTAGCCCCTACCCTACGGGCAAAGCTGACGGCATCGTCCACCGTCTGGTGCGAATGATGGGGCTGCTGCCTCAGGGCATTCACCACCAGCACCTCCGTACCTTTAATATATTGCAGTTCGCCATCGTCTATCGTCTTCATGTCCGTGATATACGTCAGCGGCCCCATGCGGTAGCCCAGGATGGGCAGCTTACCGTGCATCACCTCGATGGGCATAATCTCGATGTCGCCGATGGTGAACGGCTCGTGCTTGTGAATCTCGTGCAGCCCGATAGCCGGCACACCCGGATAACGGTTCTCGACAAAGCAATAGGGCAGCATCTCCAACAGACCCTTGCGGGCTATCGGGTCGGCATAGACATTGATTTCGCCAAACTGGCAGTACGGCCTCACGTCGTCCATACCCCCCATGTGGTCATAGTGGGCGTGGGTAATCAGTATGCCGTCGATGCGCCGGAAGGGCTGCGGCATCATCTGCTGGCGGAAGTCCGGCCCGCAGTCTATCAGCAGGCGTGTCTGCTCTGTCTCGACGAGTGCCGAGCAGCGCAGCCGCTTGTCCTTCGGGTTCGTGCTCCGGCACACGCGGCAGTCGCACCCTATCGTCGGCACACCGCACGACGTTCCTGTTCCTAAGAATGTCAGTCTCATATCCTTTTTTCGTTTGTTCGAAAAATTAGCTGCAAAGGTAGCTGTTTGTTTTTAATCCACCAAATTTTACGGCGGAAAAACTATTTGCGGCGCGAACTATCCAGCCAACTAATCACGCCACTCGTCACATTCCTGTGCAGTTTATCCCAAAAATCGGGCAGATATTTGGAGCATTCTCCAACTATTTGTACCTTTGCACTGTCTAACAATACTCAATCGCAAACAGTAATAGCATAACATGAAACAGGAAATCAATCCCAAGGACACGAATCGGGCGATGGCATTCCAGCTGTGGATAAAGTCGCCCATGCCGATGGTAACGTTCACGAAGACCTTCGACGTGACGCGGCTCTGTAAGGTGAGCTGGCGGCGCGGGCTGAAGTTCAACATGCTCCTCTGCTGGTGCATCGGCAAGACGGCCTCAAAGATTGAGGAGTTTTACCTGTTGCCCCACGACGGGAAGCTGTACAAATACGACCGTATGGCCATCAACACGATAGCCGAAAACGTCAAGGGCGGACTAAGCTTCTGCGACATTGCCGTTACCGACGACCTGGAGCAGTTTAACGCTAATTACCTGCATCTGACAGAGACCATCAGCCAAACCTGCCAGGACATATTAGACGACGAAGCCGTCATTGTAGGCACATCGGCAATCACCGGTACGGAGCTCGACAGCATTGTCAACCAGTACAGCGGCATCTTCACCAACCCTTTCCTCGCATGGGGCAGATATCGCAGAGGCTGGCTAAGAACCACACTCCCCATCTCCTTCCAGTTCCACCATGCACAGATGGACGGCGGACACGCCGCCCGATTCCTGGAAGAGCTGCAGAAGACCATCAATAACGTCAGATGAACCTGGCGGCACCAGACTCTATGGCCGCAGAATGTAGACCTTCTGGCTTCTGTCGCCCCGGCTTGTGATGCCAGTTGAGGCGTCGAGCGCCAGCTTGCGCAATTCCTCTGCCGCCGTTGTGCGCGACAGCCCGGTCAGCCGAACATAGTCGGGAACCTTCATGAAAAGATGCACTTTCAGGAAGTCGCGGGCTCTCTGAATACGCTCCTCCAGCGTGAAGGGCGACTTCTTGAGCCGGCTCTCACCGCCTCGCTCCAGCTGGCACTTGCGGTCTGTGTTCCTGATCAGGTCCTTGTCGGCCCTGAACGAGACGCCGTTCACCTCGATACTCTTGGCATTGCGACTCGTTTCGCCCTCCTCGAAGGCGTCGGGCAGCATGTCGCCCCTCACGCCGAGTTTGGCATTGAACGTGCCGATGCCGTCGAGTTTTACTGAAAAGCCCTCTGCCATACACAAGGCCAGCTTCTCGCTGACCAGCGACAACGCGCCAAGAATCTGGCTCTCGTCCATTCCGCCTTCACGATGGCAAAGGCTTACGAACTGCTGAAACGTCATGGGCGTCAGCTCCATCTTGTAGCAGGCCTGCGTCCTGCCTGTCCCGTTCAAGTCTGTAATCTCTCGTTTGATATACTTTGCATGCATAGTAAACCTTCTTTTTGCCGCAAAGATAGCAAACATTTTCCAAACCACCAAACATTGCCGCCGTTTTATCATCCGCCGCCACCGTTTTATCATCCATTGGCGCCGTTTTATCGTCCATTGTCGCAGTTTAAACTTAAGTCGCCGCCAAAGAACTCTTTTGACAGCGCTGAACACCGCTTTTACCCATGCCTTTACACAGCTTATACGGCGTCTCCCTCCCAAAAGCATACCCTTCGATGCTTTTTTGTAAAGTTGCAGAGTAGTTATGTTATAAGTTATTAAAAAACGGAATCAGTTAGTTTGCCGATGGAATTATATTGCTATCTTTGCACTTTAAATTAAACAAATTGATTGACTATCAAGTATGAAGAAGCTAATTGCTCTTGTTGCAATTATTGGTTTGCTGACGCTCGCCCAAACCAGTGAGGCGCAGCAACTCCCGAAGAAGGATTCTATAGAGACCGTGATTGCCGACAGCACAGCCAAAGCGCTGGAGGACAGCCTGGCGGCTGACTCAGCAACCATTGCTATGGACGACATGGCATTGAGCGAGGATTTCGATGCCGAAGCGGGCGGCGTCCACCACCGGCTGAAGAAAATGTTCATCGACGGCACGCCGCTGTTCATGTCGCTTGTAGCGCTGGCACTGGTGTTCGGTCTGGCCTTTTGCATTGAACGCATCACCTACCTGACGCTGTCGGAAATCAATGCCAAGCGGCTGATGAAGGACATCGACGCGAAGGTCAACGAGGGCGACATCGAAGGCGCTAAGCAGCTCTGCCGCGACACGCGCGGCCCCGTGGCGAGCATCTGCTACCAAGGGCTGATGCACATTCACGAGACGATGGACGACATTGAGCGCAGCATCTACAGCTACGGCTCGGTGCAGACGGCGAAGCTCGAGAAGGGCACGTCGTGGATCAAGCTGTTCATTGCCATGGCTCCGTCGCTGGGCTTCCTCGGCACGGTCATCGGCATGGTGATGGCCTTCGAGCGGATTCAGATTGCCGGCGACATCGGTCCTACGATTGTGGCCTCGGGCATGAAGGTGGCGCTCATTACCACCATCTTCGGTATCGTCGTGGCGCTGATTCTGCAGCTGTTTTATAGTTACATCACGTCGAAGATCGAGCACCTGACCTCGCAGATGGAGGAGTCGGTGGTGACATTGCTCGACATTATCATGGCGTATAAACACCAAAAGTAAAAAGGTAAAAAAGTAAAAAGGTAAAACGAAATGGCTGATAGTACGATTATCGTCGAAATAGTGCTGTGGGCAGTCTATGGCCTGTTAGCAGTTGCCATCGGCATCGCCGTATGGTCGGCCGTTCACGGCGTGCTCACCCACGAACGGACAAAAGACCCATTGGCCTCGCGCCGCTCGTCGATGATTGGCTATGCAACGGCTGCGCTGGTAGCCGTCGTCTTGCTCATTACCTTCGCATTAGCCTCCACGCAGCCGATAGTCAGCAACGGCACGCCGTTTACCGACACATTCTGGCTGCGTACAACCGATATGTTCATCTTCACCTCAATCCTGCTCATCTGCGTATGTTCCGCCATCGTCGCCATAGCGAAGTTCCGTCGCTGAATACGTCGTCGACAGCCGACATCTCGTTCATGCTGTTGATCTTCTTCCTGATAACATCGTCGATGGACTCCGGGAAGGGACTGAAGCGCCAGCTGCCACCGCCGCCGCAGGACCAGGAGCAGGTGGCCGACATACGCCAGGAGGATATCATAACCGTGAAGCTCGATGCAGCGGGCCGGCTGACGCTGAACGGCGACGCCGTCAGCTTTGAGCAGCTGCAGCAGGAAGTGAGGCAGTTTGCTGCCGTCAACCCGCGCCACCGCGTGGTAGCCATCAAGACCGACCCGAAGACCCGCTACGAGGCTTACTTCCAGTTGCAGAATGCCATCGTGGCCGCCTACCGTCCGCTGAAATGTCCGCCGAGGGTGAGCGACGTCGTCGAGGAGGAAGGAGGTCGCCCATGATGCGCCGCCGCATCCGCCGCCCCGACCACAGCGTGCCCGAGCTGAACATGGCGTCGCTGCCCGACCTCATCTTCACCGTGCTCTTCTTCTTTATGATTGTCACCCACATGCGCGATGTCGAGAAACGCGTGGCCTATGAAGTGCCCGCCGGAACTGAGGTCGAGAAGGCGGCCCACAAGTCGGCGGTGGTACACATCTACATCGGCCGGCCGCTCGACGGCTCGACCGACGACTACTGTCTGCAGCTGAACAACGAGCTGACGACGGTCAGCGCCATCCGCCAGTTCATCGAAGCCGAGCGCCGTCGCATGTCGCCCGAGGACCAGGAGCGGCTCGTGGTGAGCATCGAGGCCGACCGCGACGTGCCCATGGCCATCATCAACGACGTGAAGCAGGCCCTCCGCCGGTCGTACGCCCTGAACGTCAGCTACGCTGCCACGGAGGAAAAGCGGTAGGGTCGGTTTTTCCCTCCTCAGACATCTTCCCCGAGTACTACATCATACGCGTCAACGAGTTCAACAAGGTGGCCACCACCTCCCTTGAGGAGTGGCTCGACTACCTGAAGGACGGCAACATCCGCGAAGACACGACCACTCCCGGTCTGGCAGAGGCCCGTGAGCGTCTGCGCTACATGCAGATGAGCGACGCCGAGCGGCGCGCCTATGACCGTCACATTGACAACATCATGGTGGAGAACGACATTCTGGAGACGAAAGTGATAGAAGGTCTTGAGCAAGGACGTGCTGAGGGGCGTGCCGAGGGTCGTGCCGAGGGTCTTACCGAGGGCGTAGCCAAGGCCAGTCGTGACAATGCGCGCCGTATGAAGGCCGACAACATGCCCTTGGAGCTGATTGCTAAGTACACCGGCCTCACGACTGGCGAGATTGAAGCATTATAACATAATAGGATTCTTTAATTATATTATTTCTGGCAATAAAGTAACAGTTGATTACAAGGGTGGAAGAACATATATAAAACATATAACAGGAAGTAATACCTCAACAAATATGTTGACGACAGCTTATTTGTCATCTACTCTTTCTTGAGGCTGATAAGCAAAGAAAACGAAAAAAAACAAGAGCTATCAGACTGTTGAGAATTGTATTTGTGGCTGTCTTAGCAAGTATGAGTTTTTCTACTTGTATTATTCCTATGATGACTACCTACGACCGAGTTTTTAATAATTACAAAGCGGAATGGGCTATTTGCTCATTCCCATTTTAAATGGTACACTTCAAACGAAAATTTGAACTTTTAATCATAGACCGGAGGGATAGGTTAGTTGGTTATCTCGCTAATGATGGAAACAACATCTGAGATGTCAACATTACCATCGCCGTTCACGTCAGCACTTGTATCACTAACAGTATCAGAACCGAATATCACGCTTAAAACAGATTCAATGTCGGCAACATCAACCACTCCGTCGCCATTCACATCGCCTTTTACTGTTGTCTCAATAACATCCATCACCCAGCAGTCATCAACATATATGGTCGTTCCAAAGTAGCTGTTGACTCCAAATACGAAGTAATGGGCTGTAGGCGGAACCTCTACCGTCTCGTCGAATGTCTGCCACACATTCAGATCACTCGGGAAATAGGTCTTTCCAAATCCGCCACCACGAATGATGTAGTATTTGTCTTTTCCATAAAAGGCTTGCAGATCATCTGCGGAAATATCATATTTCTCTGCAGCATCAGTCCTGAAATAGCAATAAGTGCGTGCGCCTTTTGTCTTCCATTGCTCCACATAATACTTGAAGCGTATCCTTATCTTCTGGCCTGGATTGACCGCTATACGCTGGTCTATCCGCGCAGTAGACCCTTTCTCTTGTGACTGCATCTTGGCAGAAAATCTGCCCTCGCACACAATTTTGGTATCTTTCTTCACATTGGTGTTATTATGGCAGAACCATCCTTTTGGCATATCATATTGCGTTAGTGGAATCCATTCTTCCAGTCCTCCATTCTCCAGCAAATTCACCTCCTCTGCCGCATTAACACGACTCACACTTGATGCTTCACACCAAGCGATGGAGATGATGGCAATTACCAATAACGATAGTATACGGGATGTTGATTTTAAAGCCATATAATTGTTATGCAATAGGTCGTAAGTCTACAGCCAGTCCCATGGCTGCAGCTATGCAGTAGAGGGTCGAGACAGAAGGGGTGACAAGTCCTCGTTCCAAAAGTACGGGGAACAGCCCTCTGTGAACCAAATGATAATTGTGAATTCATCTAACCAACTACCAGAGAGAATTTCAACCCCAACGCTTTAGCAATAAGCATGAATGTTGAGAGTTGCATATCGATCTTGCCTTGCTCCAGTGAAGAGATATATTCACGTTTTTTCCCAATACGCTCCCCCAGTTCTTGCTGCGTCAGCTTCTGCCGCTTGCGCTCATCCCGCAACAACTCAGCATAATACCAAGCTTCTGCCTTCGCCTGAAACTCCTTGCGCGATGGCGAACCCACAGGACCATACTTCTCCGTTAAGCGGTCATCAATTTGTGGCAACTTTGCCCACTGTTCTTCACTAATCTTTATCATAAACTATCCTCCCATTCTTTTAATAGTCGTTCTGCTTTCTTAATCTCGGCAGAATACTGCTTTGTTCCCTTTTCAACAAAAGAATTGAGCATCACCATACGATGACATTCCATAAAATTGTCTGCATCAATAGCAAAGAGTACGGTGCGATACTCATTGTTGCCAACAGACACGCGCATCTCATAGAACTCGGTCTTCTCAAGACGCTTTACAAACTTCGTACTGACAACGTATTTTGTCAGCATGATTTCGAATACATAATCATATTTGTCTCTTATCTTCTGGGGCAAGTTTTGATAGTATTCCTCAAACTCCTTCGTATATGTTGCAGCTCTAATTCTGTCGTTCATGCCGCAAAAGTAATATATTTATTCCAATTATCCAAAATATTTGGGAAGAAAAACACGCTTATTGGTGCTATTCTGCTTTTCGGCAATAAAATCGCGTAGATCTGACCCAAAGTATCAGATGAGAAGACACTCATCTTAGCACAAGGGACGTCCCCATGATTAGGAGGAACAACAATTGTTATCATCTATTTGTATCAAATGCCCTTGCGGGTGTATGAAATTATTAGTGCCATGAGTATTTCATATTAATCTTGTAGTAATAATCGTCTATTATATTGCGAGCGTCGATATTATTAATAAGTTCTTTGATGCCCTTTTTACATCGAGAAGTGCTATCTTCTTGAAACTGTTTTGAGAAGAATTGACAGTACACATCTATCACCTGATCAGATATTTCGTTTATCACATATGGAGGCAATGTAGATCCCCAGTTCTGCTTATACTCTAAAACCATATCTGTTGCATATATCACACAAGACTTTTCTAAATCTGGAAGATATATGTTTGTCTCAAAATCACAAGTTAGCTTTTTCATATTCTCTATTATATCCTGCTTAAATTGTTCTCTCATGTCAGGTAAATGTTTCCATGAGTAACCCAAATTAAATAAAGAAGAATCAGTTTCTTCGTTTATCTTCTTTTGGTGTCCATTCATCCCCACATTTATATTATCATTTTTATGAGATAAATAATCCTCATATGTTATTTCACGTATACCTTTTTTTGACATACTTATATATATTCCGTCCTCTATCTTTACGACATATGCCCTTGGGGTTATTTTAACAAGTTCTCCAACCATCCCATTTTGAGGGTAAAAATTGTGTTTTGCCCATTCGTCTTTGTTTGCATAAACTCCGTTTACATATTCCATCGTGGTCGAATAGCATTCTCCACAGTCAGTTATTATCACATACATAGTATAAACATTTAGAAATCAAGAGAATTTATTATATTACAAAAATATGGTAGAGGTAGAGTGTTATCACGATAAATAGTCCTTATTGCCTTATATTGAAATTGTTGTATTTCCATTACCTCATAGTTAATAGGAGTAAATCTGAATGCTTTGCTCCTTTCTGTACTGGTTAATCTCAGATAAAGATCATTGATTGTGATAAAAGGCTCAATCTCATGATAATTATTATGTTCTTTCTCAAATTTATAGAACATGTTGACAATATTGTCTGCTTTGTCAAATGATTCACAATAAAGCGAAATGAACGATACCAAATTGTCATCTTGAAGATTCATCTTTTCGGCAAGTATCGAATATAAAAAAAGGATATCCTCTAATGTATATTCTCCAAATATGTGAGAGTCTTTAATACTTTTATAGTCTTTATACCTATTATGTAGAACAATCATGGCATAATTGGTTTTCCCAACAGAAAATTTTAACCAGTTTTCTTGAAAATACAAACCATATTTTTTCACTGCTTCAGCCTTAAATTGAGGAACGAATAAAGAATGACGAGTGCCATATATGAAGTCAAGATATTGTTCTAGAACATCATGATAAGGCATCTCCATTATTGGAGTACAACAACGACAATATGGAGCAAATATTCTTTCTTTCATAATGAATGCACTTAAGAAATGGTTATTAGGAGATATTTCTCTTAATAGTGGCCTAGACCTAGAGAATAGTAGATTAACAAGATGGACAAAAGTGTATCTGTCATACACATTATTGAGGTTCAGCTCAACATCAGTATTATCAAGTTTCACCCCATCCTTTGTATACCTTTTGTTATAAAAACTCTGAGGAATAATAACTGGTTTAAAACTCTGAGATCGGAAGAAAAAATCAATGAAAACATCGTCTATATAATTTTGAATAACATCAATTTTGTCTTTCGAGGCTACAACATTACAGTTTTGATTCATAATGTCACTTCCCGTCATTTCCAAATAGTTGTGAAAATGAAGGTCAGCAATTAGTTTATCAATTAATTCTTCCGATCTAATCATGAGCTATTTCTATCATTTCATTTTCACGGGACGAATTGCATGGCATCTTTGAACATCTGTACATCCGTCTTCCGCCCAACTATCACATATCATCAGACTCCATGCTAAACCAGGACGAATTCCTCCTGTTTCATTTGTCCAATAAAAGCCATTAACGTCTCTACCTTGTAATGATCCATCAATTCTTCCACACGCTGGCATAAAAATGGTTTTACCATTGGGACCCGTGAATTCGCACCCGTTGATGCCATTTCTTGTTTTCCACTCCCTCTTGCAAAAGAATTTTAATTCTAGTATTTGTTTATGTGTAGGAAGTGTAACACCTTGCCTTTGTGCATCGGCAAAGCTGAACATCGTACCATAGTCAGCAGAAGAATCTGCTCCCAAATTACAATCACACCAACATGTCCCAGACTGAAGACCTAAATCTACATAATTCATAATCTTTTATTATTTAAGTTGTTATTCCTTGTAATAAACCGGGATAGGTCTGTCCCCATGATTAACAGAACCCTTAGGGCCAAACCCCTTTTCATGTTCAGCACTAACATCGTAAATCATTCGTCTCATCGGCTGCAAAATTACTAAAAGTTATACAACTATACAACTTTGGGGGCGTTTATTTTTGCTATCATAATCATTTTTAAATTAATCATCACATCCATAGGACTGAGAAAAGACGGTTGTTCCTGGAATCAGGCGGGACGGTTCTTGCGATCATTTCTAACGCACCTTCAAAACGATGCCTGCCGGTTGGTGTCCGGTGGGCATCGTTTTGAAGTGTATTTCATTTTTAGCATGACTAACTTTCCGCAAAGTGTTACGCTGCCGATGCCTTTCATGTCGAGCGAGCACTGCACCCCAAGGGCTCGGAATGCACGCATCATAGAACTGAGAGTGATGCTCTTTCCACTTTCTATCCTGCACACCTGTGACCTTTGAACCCCATCTTCTCTCCCAGTTCAGCTTGGGTGAGATTCTTTGCCTCTCGTGCCTGTTTAATGGCCTCGCCCACACGATAGGCATGAACAGCTTCATCTACGCTACACTCAAACTCGTCACGCTCGGGCGCGCCTACTGGCCCAAGGTCTTCCTCCGGAGACGAAAGTGATAGAAGGTCTTGAGCAAGGCCGCGCAGAGGGGCGTGCCGAAGGTGAACTTAGCAAGGCTTTGGAGATGGCCCGGAGTATGAAGGCCGATAACATGCCAGCGGAACTGATTGCCAAGTACACCGGGCTAACGACTGACAAGATTGAAGCATTATAACATTAAAGTTTAACACGATTTCCTGCACTTCCTGCACTGACTACTGACTCTCAGGTAGTTAGGCATGATTTTCGTTATTTTTCCTGCACTGAGGCTAACGATTTCCTGCACTGAGACGGATTGACAGGAAATTGTGGTGTAAAGTTATTTCAAAAAGTCAGTCAGGTTTTTCGACAGGGCTTGAAAATTTGATTTTCAAGGCCGGAAAAAAGAATTTTCAAGGCTCGAAACAGTTGAAAAAGTGACCGTTTGGGGTACAAATCGCCGGGGTATTCGTGTGTCTTACCGGCGCTTTTCAAGGTTCATTGCAGGCCTCGGTGCAGGGGTCGGTGCAGGCCTCGGTGCAGATTACAGTGCAGAGGTCAGTGCAGGCCCCGGTGCAGGATTCAGTGCAGGATCTGGGTGCCATCGAGGTCTGTAAATTGCTGAAAGTCAGCGGCAGTGCAGGAAGTGCAGGAAAAAATAAAGGCTGCCCCGGGGGAGCAGCCTAACTCTGTGTGGGACTTCATGCCCGCTAACGGTCGCCTCTGACGTAGTCAACGAATGAATAGTTGTGGGCATGACGGTCGTCGGCCTGATGGTCCTCGCGCCACACCTCGCGCCAGTCGCTGTAGTCGGGGAAGAAGGTGTCGACCTCGGCGGGCGTGTCGTCAATCTCAGTCAGGCATAGACGGTCAGCCACGGGCATGGCCTGACGGTATACGCTGGCTCCACCTATTATATATATGTCCTCGTCGGGCGAGCAATGACTCAGAGCTTCCCTGAGCGACACGTAGGTGTCGCATCCAGAAAAGCCCTGCGTCGTCCGGCTCAGCACGATGTTGCGGCGGTTGGGAAGTGCCCCCTTGGGCAGACTCTCAAATGTGCGCCGTCCCATCACGATGGTGTGTCCCGTCGTCAGCTGCTTGAACCGTTTCAGGTCGTTGGGCAGCCAGTAGATGAGCTTGTTGTTGAAGCCGATGGCGCGGTTACGCGCCACGGCTGCAATAATGGTTATCATAACGTATTACTTCTTCAGAATCTTCCGGCCACCCTGGATGATGATGCCGCGATAGTCGCTGCCGACCTTCTGACCTGACAGGTTGAACATCGAACCGAAGGACTGCTCGCCAGCCACCTCATTGATTCCCGTGTTCAGCGTACACTTCAGCTCAACCTTGTCGATGTTGCAGTTACCGGGATTGATGGTAAAGCGGAGAATCTGCTCACCTTCAGCCAGGTTCCTGGTCAGTTTGCCCGTAACGGTCTTGTAGGTGTTCCAGTCGCCAGTACCCGAGAACGAGACCTTGGCAATCTGAGTCACCGAAGTGCCCTTGACAAGACTGATGGTGAAGCCGCCTGTCGAGCTGGAGCCGTTCGAAACAGTTGCCGTGTACTCATACTCGCCCGGCTCGGTCACGTTGACCGTGTACTCCGTCCACTCGTTGGAGGCCGTATAGCCAATGGCTGTACCGTTATTGCCCTTCACAAGGTCCAGTCCTTCGTTGTCGGTACGGTAGTTGGCATCTCCCTGATTGTCGCTGTCAGAGTCGTGGAACGACAGTCCTTCACCACCCTTGTCGAAGTTCTCGGCCTGAATGATGCCCGGAATCGTGATGACACTCTTATAAGGTTCACGCTTGCCGTTGACCTTCAGCGTCTTCACAACGGTCGACTGTCTCACCTTGCCTTCAGCATCGGTGGCAATGGCAGTAATCGTATACGACCCCTTTGCGGCAGGCTGGAATTCGATGGTGTACGGAGCCTCGGTAGCGGTGCCAATGTGCAGGCCGTTAGCATAGAAATCGACACTGGCAATGGTGCTGGTCGACGACTTGCTATTCGCGGTGATGGTCGTGGCATCGCCTATGGCAACGGTGGCAGGCTTCAGCGAGGCAACGCTGACGGAGATGCTCTTGTCCTCCTCATAGCGGCTGAACTTGAGACTCTTGATGTAGAATCCGCCCTTGTCGACGTTCAGACAGATGCGATGCTGACCGGCAGAAATGGGGTTCTTACACACGACGCTCAGGGTCTTGAAGTCTGTGGCGCTACCAGTCACGGGCACCTCAATCATGTTAGCTATAAACGTGAGGCTGTCAAGACCATACTCCGTGAGGTGGAACGTTCCGCCCGACTTTGTGGCAGCCACCTCAGCATCAATCCTATAGATGCCGTCTTCCCTCACGTCGACAGTGTACTCCATCCAGCCATCGTCCTTGGTGGCAGTCTTCTCGGGCGTACGCGAAGCATTGGCATAGGAAACGCCGGAAGCACCCTTGTCGTACTCTCCTGCAATGATGGTGCCGGGCAGCTCGAAGGGCTGCTCGTTGTAGGTCTGGCGCTTGGTAGTAGAAGTGAGCACGTTGACGCGGCCATAACGCTCGTAGGTAGTGCCATCGGTAGTTGTGACGACAGCCTTGAGGATTTTCCAGCCACTGGTCGATGCCGTGTACTCAGCGATGTAAGGCGCTTCGGTCATCGTGGCGACGAGCGTCGTAGCGTTAGCAACAGAGGAGCCGACGTAGAGGTCGACCTTCTCAATAGTCTTCGTGGCCATGCGTGCACGCACCTTGATGGCAACGACGTCGCCCTTGGCCACCTTATAGTCCGCAGGCTTGATATAGATAGAGGCCTCCTTCTTCATGCCTGGGAAGGGACTCTTGGCGTTCTTAGCTTGGTCAGTAGCCATGTATTCCTTCAGCCAGGTCATGGCCGGACGCTCCTTGCCACTCTTGTAGAGACCAGAGTTGTCAACCCACGTGGCACCGTGAACGTAGCCCCACAGAGTAATGCCAGCACAATATTCTGCCTCCCACATTGGGGGGAATATGCTCTTGTACTGGTTTGCCTGCTTCGTGTCGTCGGCCTGGTCGATATCCAGCTCAGTAATGTACATCGGCATCTTCAGCGCATCCTGCTGCTTCTTGAGTACGTTCTTCAATTCGGTTGCGCTGATATCAGTCACATCGTGCGACTGGTTTCCGTAGGCATCGATGGGAGCACCGGCGTCACGTATGGCCTGTACCAGCGTGATGTAGTTGTCGACATCCCACCTGATGGAGTTGTAGTCGTTGTAGATGAGGATGGCATCGGGGAAACGCTCGTAGGCCATTTCGAAGGCCTTGATCAGCCAGTCGAAGCCCGTCTTGCCGCCGCCACCTACAGAAGCCTTTATCAACGGATTTCCTTGTTGGTGCATACCGACAGCTTCGTTGACAACGTCGACGAGGGGCAGCGTGGCATACTTCTTACGGATAGCGTCGAACCACGTCTCGACGGCATCGAAGCGGTCTTTGATTGACAGGCTCTCAAGCCAGCTGGGATACTGTGCACCCCAGAGGAAAGCATGGAACTTGAAGGTAAAATTGTGCTGCTTGGCATAGTTGAAAGGGTTGTCGCAGCCCCAGTTGAAGTTGCTGCGGTTGCCTTGTACGGAACTCCACTTCGACTCGTTCTCAGGCGTCACCTGATTCCAGAGTTTGTAATACTGCGGCACACCGCCCCCCGCATCCATCTGATAGCGGGTTGTAATGTTGCCCAAGAACTTGTCGGGATTTGTCGACAGTTGCGCGTTGGCCGACGTCAATGCCATAGCGCAGATGAAGGTTGATAATAGTTTCTTCATATAGCCTTAGTTTGATTAATGGTATTTGTGCGCAAAGATAATGTTTTTTTCTGATATACCGCTCTTTTTTCGGCTTTTATTCATTTCTGCCCGACAAAAAGGCAGACAAAAGCGCCATTTTGTCGGCTACGCAGCCTTCGGCACACTCTTTGAGCCTCTGTTTGCAGATAAACTAAAGAAACAGGAGGAAAGATTATGACATTAGACAAGTTTACCATCAAGGCGCAGGAAGCGGTCCAGCAGGCCGTCAACCGCGCACAGCTGAACGGGCAGCAGGCCATCGAGCCGGTACATATATTAAAAGGTGTGCTGGAGAAGGCGAAGGATGTCTGCACGTTTGTATTCCAGAAGCTCGGCGTGAACGGCCAGCAGATTGAGATGCTCGCCGACCAGGAGATTCAGCATCTGCCCCGCGTACAGGGTGCGGGACAGCCGTATCTCTCGAACGAAGCCAACCAGATACTGGTGAAGGCAACTGACATTTCCCAGAAGATGGGCGACGAATTTGTTGCCTGTGAGCCAATACTATTGGCCCTATTAACCGTCAACTCAACGGCCAGCCGCATCATGAAGGACGCCGGCTGCACGGAGAAGGAGATGCAGAAAGCCATACAGGAACTGCGCAAGGGACAGAGCGTCAAGTCGCAGTCGGCCGATGACAACTACCAGTCGTTGGAGAAGTACGCCAAGAACCTCGTCGACCTGGCCCGCAAGGGCAAGCTCGACCCCGTGATAGGCCGCGACGACGAGATCCGCCGTCTGCTGCAGATTCTAAGCCGCCGCACGAAGAACAACCCCATTCTGATAGGTGAGCCGGGTACGGGTAAGACTGCCATCGTCGAGGGACTGGCCGGCCGTATCGTTCGCGGCGACGTGCCCGAGAACCTGAAGGACAAGCAGGTCTACTCGCTCGACATGGGTGCGCTGGTGGCCGGTGCAAAGTACAAGGGTGAGTTCGAGGAGCGTCTGAAGTCAGTCATCAACGAGGTGACGAAGGCCGAGGGCCGCATCATTCTCTTCATCGACGAGATCCACACGCTGGTGGGTGCCGGCGGCGGCGAGGGTGCCATGGATGCTGCCAACATCCTGAAGCCCGCCCTGGCACGTGGCGAACTGCGTGCCATCGGTGCAACGACGCTAAACGAATACCAGAAGTACTTCGAGAAGGACAAGGCCCTGGAGCGCCGATTCCAGACGGTGATGGTCGACGAGCCCGATGAGCTCAGCGCCATTTCCATATTAAGAGGTCTGAAGGAGCGCTACGAGAACCACCACAAGGTACGTATACAGGACGATGCCTGCATCGCCGCCGTACAACTGAGTGAGCGTTACATCAGCGAGCGCTTCCTGCCCGACAAGGCCATCGACCTGATGGACGAAGCTGCCGCCAAGCTGCGCATGGAGCGCGACTCCGTGCCTGAAGAGCTCGACGAGATAACGCGCCGACTGGCTCAGCTTGAGATTGAACGCGAGGCCATCAAGCGCGAGGGCGATGAACCCAAGATTGCGCAACTCGACAAGGAGATTGCCGAACTGAAAGAGCAGGAAACGCAGTTCCGTGCCAAGTGGGAGGGCGAGCGCCAGCTCATCAACAAGATTCAGCAGGACAAGCTGGAGATGGAGAACCTGCGCCTGGAAGCTGAGCGTGCCGAGCGAGAAGGCGACTACGGTCGCGTGGCTGAGATACGCTACTCGAAACTGAAGGCACTGGAGGACGACATCAAGAGTATTCAGGCACAACTGGCCAATGCCCAAGGCGGCAACTCACTCGTTCGCGAAGAGGTCACCGCCGACGACATTGCCGAGGTGGTAAGCCGCTGGACGGGCATCCCCGTCACCCGAATGCTGCAGAGCGAGCGCGAGAAGCTGCTGCACCTCGAAGAGGAGCTGCACCGCCGTGTCATCGGCCAGGACGAGGCCATCACTGCCGTCTCTGATGCCGTACGCCGCTCGCGAGCCGGACTGCAAGACCCGAAGCGGCCTATCGCCTCGTTCATCTTCCTCGGCACCACGGGTGTCGGTAAGACCGAACTGGCCAAGACGCTGGCCGAGTACCTGTTCAACGACGAGACGATGATGACGCGTATCGACATGTCGGAGTATCAGGAGAAGCATACCGTCAGCCGACTCATCGGTGCTCCTCCGGGCTACGTGGGCTACGATGAGGGCGGACAGCTGACCGAGGCCGTGCGCCGCAAGCCATACTCGGTGGTGCTCTTCGACGAAATCGAGAAGGCTCATCCCGACGTGTTCAACATCCTGCTGCAGGTGCTCGATGACGGCCGTCTGACCGACAACAAGGGCCGCACGGCGAACTTCAAGAACACCATCATCATCATGACCAGCAACGCCACGCGCGACCAGCTGCGACTGACGATGCGACCGGAGTTCCTGAACCGTATCGACGAGATTATCACATTCCAGCCACTGACGCGCGAACAGATTGCCGACGTGGTGCGCCTGCAGATACGCAAGGTGCAGGAGATGCTCGAGCCGCAGGGCTTCAAGCTCGAAGTGACGCCGCAGGCTATCAGCTACCTGGCTCAGGAGGGTTACGACCCGGAGTTCGGCGCTCGTCCCGTGAAACGTGCCATCCAGCAGCTGGTGCTCAACGACCTGTCGAAGAAGCTGCTGGCGGGCGAGGTAACGAACGAACGACCCATCATCGTCGACGAATTCGGCGACGGTCTGGTGTTCCGTAACTAAAAAAAGTGGCGGCGAAGTTTGGCGGTTTCAGACAAAAACGCTAACTTTGCCGCCAGATTATTTTTTACGGCATGGCAGCAACACCTAACGACGAGACAGCACGCTGGTACGTGCTGAGCGCCAACTACAGAAGTGAAGTCAAAATCCGGGACGACCTGCGCCGCCTCGGATTTGACTGTTATCTGCCCATGCGCTACGAACTGAAGGAGCGCATGGGGAAGAAGAAGCGCGTGCTGGTGCCTGCCATCAACGGGCTTGTCTTCGTCAAAAGCCTCAAGTCGGCCTTGGAGGAGTATATTGCCACCACCAAGCTCTCGACCTTCTTCAGGATGTCGGGGCTGCCTGGCCGGAAGAAGCCCATCGTCGTGCCCGACCGCGACATGGAGAATTTTATGCGGGTGACGCAGCAGGTGGAAGAAAGTCTCACTTATTTCCAGCCCGACGAAATCAAACTGCGCGTAGGCGACAAGATTCGCGTCCACGGCGGCGTGTTCGACGGCGTCGAGGGTGTGCTGATGCGCGTTCCCGGCAAGCGCAGCAAGCAGCTGGTGGTCAGCATACCCGAGATTTCGGCCGTCGCCGTCAGCCTCAGCCCCGAGGTGGTCGAGCTGGTCGACCAGCCCGTCAAGAAATCGACCGACGTTGACGGCGACCTGAAAGCCCTCTTCGAACTGGCTTTCCGGATGCTGTTTGCCGCCCCCGACCGCGTGACGCAAGAAAATGAGTACAACCTGCTGGTCGTCGAACTGCGCCGGACGCTCCAGCGCATGGAGCCTTACAAGGGCTACACCGCCCAGCGCGAGGCCGAACTGGCACTGGCAGTCTATATGGGCACCAAGGCGTTAGGTCTGGACGACGGTAAGGCCTCCGAACGCCTGCTGTCAGCCACAAACGCCTTGAAAGAAAGTAGTATGCTGCGGCTCCGGCTACAGCTCTACTACGCATCCCTTGCTCCCGACGACAAGCTGAAGGCTGTCATCGGCGACAAGCTGAAAGCCTGGACGAAGTCGCCCCTGAGCGAGCAGCAGCGCCGGTTCAAGGAAGAATGGAACCAAGTATTCGGACAGCCTCCTCAACCGTAGGCACGTCGCTGACAACCATCGAGCGCTTGCCGTTCTGCTCTTTCAAGCTACAACGGCGCACATTCCGCCCAACATAGTCGAGTACCCGCCCGAAAGCCTCACTCTGGTAGAAGGGGCTGTCGGAGTTGCTGATGAAATAGAGGAACATACGTCCCTGCTTCAACATGATTTTCTCGCACCCGAACTGCTTGCCGAGGCGACGCAGAGAGACTACGCGTATCAGTTCCTCGGCTACGGCTGGTATTGGCCCAAAGCGGTCGATGAGTCGTGTGCGGTAAGCCTCCAGCTCCTGGTCATTCCGCATGTTGTCGAGTTCTCTGTATAGCAGCATACGCTCTGAGTCTGACGGCACATACTGATCTGGAAAGTACATCTCGAGGTCGCTTTCGAGGGTGCAGTCGGCGACGAAGCTGAAAGCCTCCCCAAGCCCCTCCAAAGGAGGGGATATTTGATTACCTGATGAATGCATTCCAGCACCCCTTCCTTTGGAGGGGCTTGGGGAGGCTTTCTCCTCATTCCTCAGCTCCGTCATCGCCTCATTCAGTATCTTCTGGTAGGTCTCGTAGCCCAGGTCGCTGATGAAGCCCGACTGCTCACTGCCGAGCAGATTGCCGGCACCGCGGATGTCGAGGTCCTGCATGGCGATGTTGATGCCCGAGCCGAGGTCGCTGAAGTTCTCGAGTGCCTCAAGGCGGCGGCGACTCTCGACGGGCAGCACAGCCAGCGGCGGTGCCAGCAGGTAGCAGAAGGCCTTGCGGTTGCCACGCCCCACGCGACCGCGCATCTGATGGAGGTCAGAGAGTCCGAAATGGTGGGCTGAGTTGATGATGATGGTGTTGGCGTTGGGAATGTCGATGCCATTCTCGACGATGGTTGTCGACAGCAGCACGTCGTAGTCGTAATTGGAGAAATCGAGGATAATCTGCTCCAGTTCCTCGGGCTTCATCTGTCCGTGACCGATGGCCACACGGGCATCGGGCACGTTGTTGTGTATCAGCTCGGCTATGCGGGTCAGGTCTGATATGCGATTATTGACGAAGTACACCTGACCGTTGCGCGACATCTCAAAGTTGATGGCGTCAGTAATGATTTCGGCGCTGAAGGTGTGAATCTCCGTCTGTATGGGGTAGCGGTTGGGCGGCGGTGTCTGTA
>CAMHHO010000036.1:0-28820 GCA_946184965.1 uncultured Prevotellaceae bacterium
CTCATCCCGACGTTCGAGCCGTCGAACCAGCAGGAGGCCTACGACATGATGGCCGCCGCCTTCGACTACTCGGAGCGCATCTGCCTGCCGGTACTGATGCGCGTCACCACCCGCATGGCCCATAGCCGCGCCGTCGTCCAGTGTGTTGATGAGCCACGTCAACAGAACGCCCTGAACTACAACGCCGTAGCCGCCAACTGGGTTCTGCTGCCCGCCAACGCCAAGAAGCGCAACGACATCGTCACCGCCCAGCAGGCTCAGCTGGAGCAGGACGCTGCCGGCTCACCTTATAATATATATGTAGAAGGAACCGACAAGAAGCTCGGCATACTGGCCAGCGGCATCGGCTACAACTACGTCATGGAGTGCTTCCCCAACGGCTGCCCCTACCCCATCCTGAAGATTTCGCAGTACCCGCTGCCAAAGCAGCTGGTGCGCCGCCTCATGGACGAGTGCCAGCAGGTGCTCATCGTCGAGGAGGGCCAGCCCTTCATCGAGGACATCGTCCGCGGCGTCTACGACCTGAAGAACGTTCACGGCAAGCTCGACGGCACGCTGCCCCGCACGGGCGAGCTGAACCCCGACTTCGTGAAGAAGGCCCTCGGCATGGAGATTGGCCAGTGCTTCGACCCGTGTGCCGACGTGGCTCCGCGCCCGCCCGCACTCTGTCAGGGCTGCGGCCACCGCGATGTCTACGCTGCGCTGAACGAAGTGCTGCGTGAGTACGACAATCCGCGCGTCTTCGGCGACATCGGCTGCTACACGCTGGGCTTCCTGCCCCCGTTCCGCGCCATCCACTCATGCGTCGACATGGGTGCCTCGATCACAATGGCCAAGGGTGCTGCCGACGCCGGTCAGTGGCCCGCAGTAGCCATCATCGGCGACTCCACGTTTACCCATAGCGGCATGACGGGACTGCTCGACGCCATCAACGAGAATGCCAACATCACCGTCATCATCAGCGACAACCTGACGACGGGCATGACGGGCGGTCAGGACTCTGCCGGCACCAACAAGTTTGAGGCCATCTGCCGCGGCTTGGGCCTCAGCGACGAGCACCTGAAGGTGGTGGTTCCCCTGCCGAAGAACATGCCGGAAATTACGCAGACCATCCGCGACGAGATCAACTACAAGGGAACGAGTGTCATCATCCCGCGCCGCGAGTGCATGCAGACGCTGCAGCGCCATTTGAAGCAGAAGAAGGCCCAAGCCAAATCGTAAATCGAAAATCGGTAAATCGAAAATCATGAAGACTGACATCATACTTTGCGGCGTGGGCGGACAAGGCATCCTCTCCATCGCCACCATCATAGGCGAAGCCGCCATGAACGAGAACCTCTACATCAAGCAGGCCGAGGTGCACGGCATGAGCCAGCGCGGCGGTGACGTGCAGTCGAACCTGCGTATATCGAGCGAACCCATCTACAGCGACCTCATTGCCCGCGGCTCGGCCGACGTCATCATCTCAATGGAGCCGATGGAGGCCCTGCGCTACCTGCCCTTCCTCGCCAAGAACGGCTGGATCATCACCTCGGCAACGCCGTTTAAGAACATTCCCAACTACTCCGACATGGACGTTATCAACGCCGACCTCGACCGGCTGCCCAACGTCATCCGCATCGACATCGAGCAGATGGCCAAGGACAACGGCGTGCCCCGCTCGGCCAACGTCATACTGCTCGGAGCCGCCCAGAAGGCACTTGGCATTGAGTATCAGAAACTTGAGGACGCCATACGCCGCGTCTTCGGGCGCAAGGGCGAGGCCATCGTCGAGGCCAACATCAAGGCATTGGCGCTCGGACGCGCTGCCCAGAAATAAATCGAGAATCGAAAATCCGTAAATCAGAAATGAAACCCACACCAATAAAGAAGGAGATTGTCGACGGACTGATAGCCCAGATGGGCATTCAGGACTTTGCCAAGGCTACCATACGCGAGGTGAAGCAGGTGGCCGCAATGGCCGAGAAGGAGAGCGGCGTTGAGTTTATCAAGATGGAAATGGGCATTCCCGGACTGCCTGCCGCAAAGGTTGGCGTCGACGCCCAGATCAAGGCTTTGCAGGACGGCATCGCCCACTCCTACCCCGACATTCAGGGCTACCCCGAGCTGAAGCGGCAGGCCTCGCGCTTTGTCAAGGCGTTCATCGACGTCGACGTCAAGCCCGAGGGCTGCGTCCCCGTCACGGGCAGCATGCAGGGCACGTTTGCCTCGTTCCTCACCTGCTCGCAGGCCGACAAGCGCCGCGACACCGTGCTCTTCATCGACCCGGGCTTCCCCGTCCAGAAGATGCAGCTGCAGGTGCAGGGCGTCAGCTACGAGACGTTCGACGTCTACGACTTCCGCGGCGAGAAGCTCGGCCCGAAGTTGGAGAGCTACCTGTCGAAGGGTAACATCTGCGCCATCGTCTACTCCAACCCCAACAACCCGTCGTGGGTCTGCCTGACCGAGCAGGAGCTGCAGACCATCGGTGAGCTGGCCACCCGCTACGACTGTATCATCATGGAGGACCTCGCCTACTTCGCCATGGACTTCCGTCAGGACCTCTCCGTGCCCTTCGAGCCGCCCTTCCAGCCCTCGGTGGCCCGCTATACCGACAACTACATGCTGCTCATCTCGGGCTCGAAGGCGTTCAGCTATGCCGGCGAGCGCATCGGCGTGGTGTGCATCAGCGACAAGCTGTTCCACCGACACTTCCCCGACCTGGCCGCACGCTACGAGGGTCTGCCCTTCGGACTGGTATTCTCCACCCGTATGCTCTACGCCCTTTCGTCGGGCACGAGCCACTCGGCACAGTATGCGCTGGCCGCCATGTTCCGCGCTGCCTGCGACGGCGAGTACAACTTCCGTCAGGAGGTGAAGGTCTACGGCGACCGCGCCCACCGGCTGAAGGAAATCTTCCTGCGTCACGGCTTCCACATCGTCTACGACCGCGACCTCGACCGCCCTGTTGCCGACGGCTTCTACTTCACCATCGGCTATCGTGGCATGACCAGCGGCCAGCTGGCTCAGGAACTGATGTACTATGGCGTCTCGGCCATCTGTCTCATCACTACTGGCTCGCACCAGGAGGGCCTGCGCGTATGTACGTCGTTCATTGAGGACCACCAGTACGCACAGCTCGACGAGCGCATGGCCGTCTTTGCTGAGAACAACCCGATATGAAAGCCCTGAAAGCGAAATACCTGCTCGTAGCTGCCGCCGTCTGCCTGCTGGCCATCGTCGGACTGGCCTACTACTTCTTCCTGACGTCGTTCTCGACGAAGGATGAAACCCAGTACGTGTGCATCGACGACGACGACACCATCGACTCCGTGCTCACCAAGCTGCGCCCGGTGGCCTCAGAACACGCGCTGACGGGCTTCTCGACGCTGATACGCCACACCGACTACGCCCAGCATCCGCGCACAGGCCGCTACGCCATTGGGCCCAATGAGAGCACGTTTGCGGTCATGCGCAAGCTGAAGAACGGACAGCAGGAGGCGGTGATGCTCACCATCCCCGAGTCGCGCACCATGCAGAAGCTGGCCGCCGTGCTCGGCCGCAAGCTGATGATGGACTCTGTGGAGATTGCCGCAGCACTCATCGACGACGCCTACTGCCAGCGCTGGGGTTACGACACCTGTACCATTGCCGCACTCTTCGTGCCCAACACCTACGAGGTGTACTGGAACACGACGCTCGACCACTTCATGGAGCGCATGGTGAAGGAGCACGATGCCTTCTGGAACAAGGAGCGCTGCGCCAAGGCTGAGGCTGCCCAGCTGACGCCCGACGAGGTCTGCACCCTGGCCAGCATCATCGACGAGGAGACGGCCAACAACGACGAGAAGCCGATGATAGCTGGTATGTACCTGAACCGTCTGCACAAGAGCATGGCGCTGCAGGCCGACCCCACGGTGAAGTTCGCGCTGAAGAACTTCGAGCTGCGACGAATCTATCACGACATGCTGTTCTACGACAGCCCCTACAACACCTACCGCAATACCGGCCTGCCCCCAGGCCCCATCAAGATTGCATCGGTGAAGGGCATCGATGCCGTGCTCAACTACGTCCACCACGACTATCTCTACATGTGTGCCAAGGAGGACTTCTCGGGCACCCACAACTTCGCCGTCAGCTATGCTGAGCACCTGCGCAACGCCGCCCGCTACGCCAAAGCTCTGAACGAACGGGGAATCAAGTAGACAGAAGACTCTTCACTTATTTGCTAAGCACTTGCTAATCAACCTATTATGGTGAAGGGTTATCTCTTCACCATTTTTATTTCGTTTGGAGCCTCCATTCACCTCGTTTGGAGCCTCCATTCACCTCGTTTGGAGCCGCCATTCAACTTGTTTGGAGCCTCCATTCAACTTGTTTGGAGCCGCCATTCGCATCGTTTGGAGCCGCCACATGAATTGCTGACCAAGGTCAGCAAAGCAAAACCCGCCGCCTTTCGTCCATAAACCGCCACTTTATCCACCATAACTGCCCCTCAACATTAAGCCGTTTCCTTTGACAAAGCTGCGTCATCCATACTGAAAGCAAACATTCACCGTAAGATGCTAACTATCAAGCAATTACCAACCCCGTGAAAGGATTGAAGCACGACAGGAAAAGAACACAGCCTTTACTTTTTCTGTCATTTCTCTTTGCCAGTTCGGATTAATTCGCTATCTTTGCCAACAACTTACAAACCGTCCACAATAAAAATTGAAAGATTGGTAGAAATGATGATAATAAATAGCATTAGGAAAATACTATTAACATGCTTACTGAGTACCTTCTATGGTCAGGTGAGCGCACAAGACGTGAACAACTGGCTGCAGGAACAACTGAATGCTTCTGCTGAATTGCGGCACGTAAACTACGACGAAATGTATGCTAAGGCCATGCAGACAGACAAGGGAGTGGATCCACTGATACGCAGTCTGGTCGCCATCGAATATTGTCGTGCGTATGGGCTAGATAGTTTGGCGATTGAAATGGCTGATTATTTGTTAGAGAAAGCGCCAAACCAACGGATACAAGGTGTTGTAAACTATTTGTTGGACATGAAATGCAGGTTGGCACTGTTGCGTAACCAATATGACGAACTTGAGAGAATGGCATGCTATATAGACCGCCGATGGCAGGACAAGCCAAAACTGATGGAACTGGCGAGGCACTGGCATAGGTTGGCGTCAGCGGGCAAGGATATCCGCCCAGTCAGCATCCAGCGCACGAAGAATGTCGTAGGGTTGGCTTTCGACAGGGATTCCGTTGGACATATTTGCATTGACGCTAAAGTGAATCAAGCAAAGGGGAATCGCTTCATCGTGGACACGGGTATGATGTCAAACACGATTTTGTTTCAGAAGTATGCCCGCCAGCTGAATGTCAGGTTGTTACCCGATTCTATTAGGGCAAGTTCCGCCACACATCCCGATATTGTCTACAGTATGCAGTTAGGCATTGTTGACAGTCTGTGCATTGACGGTATCAAGTTTTACAACCTCCCTGTATGGGTGTCCGATGAAGTGGAGGAATACAACTGTACAGGTTTCATCGGTACGCCCGACTTAGCCCGACTTGAATATATGGAACTATCGCGTGACAGCATAGTGTTCCGCTATCCATTTCCTAAAAATAAGATAGAGGCAAACTTCACTATGAATACGGGGGCCAAGGGAGAACGTTGCATCTGTCTACCCTGTAATCTTGACGGCCATGAGAGTTCGTTGATTCTCGACACAGGCTCGAATGCTTTTCTCTTACCCAAGCAATATGCCAATCGTAAAGAAGGATTCTTTGCCGAGGTCGGTGGTATGAAGATGTGGTTAGAAGCAGGAATGTATGCTCACGGATTCGTTTCCTATCCCGATTCACGAGGATTTTGGGGACTCCCTCTTCTTTGGTCGTTTGAGCGTCTATGCTTCAACTTCCGTAATGCGCATGTGGACTACGTTAAGAAGAAAGATGTAGAGTATACGGAGTATTTAAATGAATAAAGCGGAAGACTACCTGAACAATGACGGCTTCGTGAACATGGCCGACGTAACGCAACTCATCGACTACATCTTGGGCAGGAAGCAGTAATAAGCGGCTAAAGAATCAGCGTTTACTAAAAAGCGGCATTTCATAAAGAGATGTCGCTTTTTTGCTCTTAAAAGCGGAAAAAGGTTTGGCGGTTTCAGGATTTTGCAGTACCTTTGCAGCGTAAAAAAGAAGATAGGTGAAATATGACAGAGAAAACAACCATTGAGAACGAGGAGAAGCGGTCTGTAAGCTTCGTAGAACAGAAAGTGATTGACGACCTGGCTGCCGGCAAGAACGGCGGTCGGCTGCAGACGCGATTCCCGCCGGAGCCTAACGGTTACCTTCACATCGGGCACGCCAAGGCCATTGCCATCGACTTCGGACTAGCCAAGAAATACGGCGGCGAGTGCAACCTGCGCTTCGACGACACGAACCCCGTGAAGGAGGATACCGAATACATTGAGAGCATCGAGCACGACATCAAGTGGCTGGGCTTTGAGTGGGCCAATGTCTACTACGCCTCCGACTACTTCCAGCAGTTGTGGGACTTCGCCGTGTGGCTCATCAAGCAGGGCCGCGCCTACGTCGACGAGCAGTCGGCCGAGGTGATTGCCCAGCAGAAGGGCACGACGACCTCGCCGGGCACCAACTCGCCCTTCCGCGACCGTCCCGTCGAGGAGAACCTCCGGCTGTTTGACTATATGAACAGCGGCAAGTGCGAGCCGGGCACGCTGGTGCTGCGCGCCAAGATTGACATGGCCCACCCCAACATGCTGTTCCGCGACCCGCTCATCTACCGCGTACTGAACATACCGCACGTGAAGACCGGCTCGAAGTGGAATGCCTACCCGATGTACGACTTCACCCACGGACAGAGCGACTACTTGGAGGGCGTCACCCACTCGTGGTGTACGCTAGAGTTCGTCGAGCACCGTCCCCTCTACGACCTGTTCGTCACGTGGATGAAGGAATGGCGCGGCGAGACCGACAACATCGAGGACAACCGCCCGCGCCAGACGGAGTTCAACAAGCTGAACCTGAACTACACGCTGATGTCGAAGCGCAACCTGCTGGCAATGGTCAACGAGGGTATGGTCAGCGGATGGGACGACCCCCGCATGCCGACCATCTGCGGTCTTCGCCGCCGAGGCTACTCGCCCGAGAGCATCATCAAGTTCATCGACAAGATAGGCTACACGAAGCTCGACGCCCTGAACGACATGGCGCTGCTTGAGAGCGTCGTCCGCGACGACCTGAACAGCCGTGCCCAGCGCGTGGCCGCCGTGCTCGACCCCGTGAAGGTGGTCATCACCAACTACCCTGAAGACCAGACCGAGATGCTGACCGCCGTGAACAACCCCGAGAACGAGGCCGACGGCACCCACGAGGTGGAGTTCAGCCGCGAGCTGTGGATAGAGCGCGACGACTTCCAGCAGGTGGCCGAGAAGAAGTTCATGCGCCTGGCCCCCGGCAAGGAGGTCCGCCTGAAGAATGCCTATATCATCAAGTGCAACGAGGAGAAGGCCTGCGATGTCGACGAGAACGGCAACGTGACCTGCATCTACTGCACCTACGACCCGGAGACGCGCAGCGGACTGCCCGGCGCCGACCGTAAGATCAAGGGAAAGACGCTGCACTGGGTATCGTGCCACAACGCTATTAAGGCCGAAGTGCGCCTGTACGACCGTCTGTGGAAGGTGGAGAACCCTCGCGACGAGATGGCTGCCATCCGCGAGGCGCAGCAGTGCGACGCCGTGACGGCCATGAAGCAGATTGTGAATCCCGACTCACTGACCATACTCAAGAACTGCTACATCGAGCCGTTTGCTGCCGAGATGAAGCCGCTGAGCTATCTGCAGTTCCAGCGCATCGGCTACTTCACGCCCGACAGCGACTCGACGCCCGAGCATCCAGTGTTCAACAAGACTGTCGGACTGAAGGATACGTGGAAGAAGTGAGGAGACCCACCCCCAGCCCCTCCCTGTGAGGCAGGGGAGTGATTACCTGGAGGAAGTGAAGAAGTGAGGAGTGAAGAGTGGACGACGGGTACTTTGACGACGAGGAGTTCCGCGAGATGCTGGAAGACTATGAGCGGACGGTGAAGTCAGGACAGCCAGTATTCATGGATGTCGACGACCTGGCCGACATAGCCGACTACTACCAGCAGGAAGGTCGCTACGACGACGCCCAAAAGGCACTCGACCGCGCCCTCGAACTGCAGCCCGACTCAGTGGTCGCCCTGAACTATCAGGTACACAATGCTATCAGTCAGAACGACTTCGAGGCTGCCGAGAACTATCTGTCGCAGATCATCGATCACGACCTGCCCGAATACACCTACTGCCGGGCTGAGATATGGATAGCCCAGGAGGAAGTGGAAAAGGCCGACGAATACCTGCTGCAGCAGTTCAAGGAATGTCCGCAGGAAGAGTGGCAGGATTTCGTGCTCGACGTGGTGAACCTCTATACCGACTACGGCTACAGCGAGAAGGCTATGGAGTGGATGATGCGCGCCAAGCAGGACGGCAGCGACGACTTCAAGGAGATGATGGGCCGCACGCTGTTCGGACTGGGCAAGTACGACGACTCGGAGCGCATCTTCAATGAGCTGATTGACCGCGACCCCTTCCAGAAACGCTACTGGAACGCGTTGGCCAACACACAATACATGAAGGAGGACTACAGCGCCTCGGTAACCAGCAGCGAATACGCCATTGCCATCGACCCGGACGACGCTGAGGGCCTGCTGGCCAAGGCCAACGGCCTGTTTCGCTTAGAGAACTACGAGGAGGCGCTCGACTACTACCGCCGCTACAGCGAGAAGGAGCCTGACGACGAGTTCGGACTGCTGCATCAGGGCACATGCCTCATCAACCTCGGCCAATACGAGGAAGCTGTGAAGCGACTGCTTGAGGCCGAGAAAGCGGCTCCCGACGACTCGCCCTATCTGGTGGAAATCTATCAGGAGTTGGGCTTCGCTTACAGCGAACTGAAGATGCCCGAGACGGCCCTCTACTATATCGACCAGACCGAGATGCTGGACTGCGACCACGTGGACATGCTCGTCGTGAAAGGTCACATCCTGTTAGGCAACGGGAAGTTGAAGGAGGCTGAGGATATGTTCCGTCAGGCTGTGAAACAGTCAGAGGACAACCTCCGCACGGTCATGCGCATCATCGTGTCGCTCTACGACAATCACTACGTCGAGGCCGCCTACAAGATGTTCAGGAGCTTCTTCAAGTACGTCGGCAAAGATTGGAACGAGGGTTACGGCTACATGGCGCTCTGCTGCTACGATCTGAAGCGCGACCAGGAGTTCCTCGACTACCTGGAGATATGCTGCAACCGCAATCCGAATGAGGCTAAGCTGGTGCTCTCGCACCTCTTCCCCGAAGGGATGAAGCCCGAGGACTACTACGGATATATGGTGAAGGAGCTGAAGAAGTGAGAAGTGAAAAGTGAAAAGTGAAGAGTGAGGAGTGAAAAGTGAAAAGAGATGAATATACTTAGCACACTGTTGAACAACCTGAATTATCCGACGATATTCCTGCTGATGCTGCTGGAAAGCACCGTCGTGCCCGTACCGTCGGAGTTCGTAGTAACACCTGCGGCCTACCACGCCGCCGGCGGTTCGTTGAACGTGCTGCTAATTATCCTGTTTGCTACCATCGGTGCCGACGTCGGCGCCTCAATCAACTACTTCGCTGCCCTCTACGTCGGGCGGCCAGTGATTTATCGCTTTGCCAACAGCCGCCTCGGCCATCTCTGTCTGCTCAACCAGCAGAAGATTGAGAAGAGTGAGAAATACTTCGACGACCACGGGGTGGCCGCCACGCTGACGGGGCGTTTTGTGCCCGTCATCCGCCACCTCATCAGCATCCCTGCCGGACTGGCCCGGATGAACTACTGGAAATTCCTGCTCTTCACCACCATCGGCGCCGGCGGCTGGCACTCGGTATTGGCCGCCCTGGGCTGGTATCTGCACGCCATCGTGCCCGAGGAGCAGCTGAACGACAAAATCAGCGAGTATGCAGAGTACATCAAGATTGCCATTATCGGCTTGCTGCTCATTGCTGTCGCGTACCTTATTATCAAACACATATTCAAGAAAAAGATTGTAGAGCATGAAACAGATTAACAACCATTTAGTCATTATGGCAGGCGGCGTCGGCAGCCGCTTCTACCCCATGAGCACCGCCGAGCACCCCAAGCAGTTCATCGATGTGCTCGGCACCGGCAAGACCTTGCTGCAGATGACCGTCGAACGATTCGGCAACCTCATCAAGCCTGAAAACATCTGGGTAGTCACAAACCAGAAATATGCCGACATCGTGGCCAGCCAACTACCCGACATGCCCCGCAGCAACATTCTCTGCGAGCCATGCCGCCGCAATACCGCCCCCTGCATCGCCTATATATCCTGGCGCATCAAGTCGAAAGACCCGAAGGCTAACGTCGTCGTCACACCATCCGACCATATCGTCATGGATGTCAAGGAGTTCCAGCGCGTCATTAAAGACTGCATGAGCTTCACTTGCGACACCGACGCCATCGTCACCCTCGGCATGAAACCCAACCGCCCAGAGACCGGCTACGGCTACATCCAGGCCAACCTCTCCGCCCACTCGCTGCGCAACAAAGGCGTGTTCCACGTCGACTCCTTCCGCGAGAAGCCCGACCTGCAGACAGCCCAGCAATACATCAAGCAGCCGAACTACTACTGGAACGCCGGCATCTTCATCTGGAACATCAACACCATCGTCAATGCCTTCCGTATGCATCAGCCGACAATGGCCAAGATATTCGAGTCGATGTTGCCCTACTATGGCACCGACAAGGAGCAGGAGATGATTAACCAGCGGTTCCCCGAGTGTGAGAGCATCTCGGTCGACTATGCCATCATGGAGAAGGCCGAGGAAATCTTCGTCTGCCCTGCCGACTTCGGCTGGAGCGACCTCGGCACGTGGGGCTCGCTGCACCAGCAGAGCCACAAGGACCTCTACGGCAACGTCTGCATCGGTCAGGACATCAACATGTTCGAGAGCCACAACTGCATCGTTCACACTACGCAAGAGAAGCGCGTGGTCGTTCAGGGACTTGAGGGTTATATCGTGGCCGAGTGTAACGACACCTTATTAATATGTAAAATGTCCGAGGAACAGCGCATCAAGCAGTTCAGCGGAGAGAGTTAAGAAGTGAAGAGTGAAAAGTGAAGAGTGAAAAGTTAATATTGAGATATGGAAGAAAAGAAAGTTGCCCTTATTACCGGTATCACGGGCCAGGACGGAAGCTACCTGGCTGAGTTTCTCATTGAGAAAGGCTACGAGGTTCATGGCCTCATGCGCCGCTCGTCGTCGTTCAACACCGCCCGCATCGAGCATCTGTACCTCGACGAGTGGGTGCGCGACATGAAGAAGGCCCGCCTGGTCAACCTGCACTGGGCCGACATGACCGACTCGTCGTCGCTCGTACGCGTCATCTCGAAGGTGCGCCCGACGGAAATCTATAACCTCGCCGCACAGAGCCACGTGAAGGTATCGTTCGACGTGCCCGAGTACACCGCCGACACCGATGCCAACGGCGTGCTGCGCCTGCTGGAGGCTGTACGCATCTGCGGACTGGCCGACACGTGCCGCATCTACCAGGCTTCGACATCCGAGCTCTACGGCAAGGTGCAGGAGGTGCCTCAGTCGGAGACGACGCCCTTCTACCCCCGTTCGCCATACGCCGTGGCCAAGCTCTACGGCTTCTGGATTATGAAGAACTACCGCGAGTCGTACAATATGTTCTGCTGCAACGGCATCCTGTTCAACCACGAGTCGGAGCGCCGCGGCGAGACCTTCGTCACCCGCAAGATCACGCTGGCCGCCGCCCGCATAGCTCAGGGCTATCAGGACAAGCTCTATCTCGGCAACCTGAACTCGCTGCGCGACTGGGGCTACGCCAAGGACTACATCGAGTGCATGTGGCTCATCCTGCAGCAGCCCGAGCCCGACGACTTCGTCATTGCCACCGGCGAGTACCACACCGTGCGCGAGTTCTGCACGCTGGCATTCCGCGAGGTGGGCATCGAACTGGAGTGGCGCGGCGACGGCATCGACGAGAAGGGCTACGACAAGGCTACGGGCAAGTCGCTGGTCGAGGTCGACCCGAAGTACTTCCGCCCCGCTGAGGTCGACCAGCTGCTCGGCAACCCCGCCAAGGCCAAGGCCAAACTGGGCTGGAACCCGCAGAAGACGTCGTTCGAGGATCTGGTGAAGATCATGGTACGCCACGACATGAAGTTCGTGAAAAAGTTGTTCATCAAAGCGCACATGGACGATGCTCAGTAAGGACAGCAAGATATATGTGGCAGGCCACCGCGGACTGGTGGGCTCGGCCATTTGGAACAACCTGCAGCAGCGAGGCTACACTAACCTCGTGGGTCGCACGCACAAGGAACTGGACCTGACCGACCAGATGGCCGTCAGGCAGTTCTTCGACGAGGAACGCCCCGACGCCGTTGTGCTGGCCGCCGCCTTCGTGGGCGGTATCATGGCCAACTCGCTCTACCGCGCCGACTTCATCATGATGAACATGAAGATTCAGTGCAACGTCATCTCGGAGTCCTACGCCCACGGGGTTAGGAAGCTGCTGTTCCTCGGCTCGACGTGCATCTACCCGAAGAACGCGCCCCAGCCCATGAAGGAGGACTGCCTGCTGACGTCACCCCTGGAGTACACCAACGAAGAGTATGCCATCGCCAAGATTGCCGGGCTGAAGATGTGCGAGTCGTACAACCTGCAGTACGGCACGAACTACATCGCCGTGATGCCGACGAACCTCTACGGTCCCAACGACAACTTCCACTTAGAGAACTCGCACGTCATGCCCGCCATGATGCGAAAGGTCTATCTGGCCAAGCTGATTCACGACGGCGACTGGCAGGCCATACGCCGCGACCTCGACATCAGGCCGGTGGAGGGCTTTAATGGTGCTTCACCAGATAACGACATACTTGACGTACTGGCGAAGTACGGTATATATAATAATAAGGTGGTGCTCTGGGGCACGGGCACGCCGCTGCGCGAGTTTCTCTGGAGCGAGGACATGGCCGACGCCTCTGTCCACGTGCTGCTGAACGTCGATTTCAGCGACATCATCGGCATCGAGAAGTACTCGAGCGTACACTACGGCGCAGCCACCGACGGAGCCGTCGACCGCAACCACTCGGCCGGTCGCGGCGGAGCCATTCCCAAACTGGGCGAAATCCGCAACTGCCACATCAACGTGGGCACGGGTAAGGAGCTGACCATCCGCCAGCTGTCGGAGCTGGTGGTCAAGGCCGTTGGCTTCGAGGGTACCGTTGAGTTCGACGCCACCAAGCCCGACGGCACCATGCGCAAGCTCATCGACGTCGAGAAGCTGCACTCACTTGGCTGGACGCACAAGGTGGAGATTGAGGACGGCGTTAGCCGCCTGTTCCAATGGTACAAGGAATCACTAAACTCTAAACTCTAAACACTAAACTCTAAACACTAAACACTAAACATAAAACATAAAACAAAACATGACAAGCAACAACACAATCATTGGTTCCAAGATTAAGGGAATCAGAGAGACAAAGAACCTCAGCATTGAGGAGATTGCCGAGCGTAGCGGTCTGTCGGTTGAGCAGATTACATCTATCGAGAACGACCAGAACCTGCCGTCGTTAGGGCCGCTGATTAAGATTGCCCGCGCCTTGGGCGTACGCTTAGGTACATTCCTCGACGACAGCGACGCCCTGGGGCCTGTGGTGACACGCGCCGCCGACCGTGAGCGCGACAGCAGCATCAGCTTCTCGAACGGCGCCACCGATGCCCGCAAGCACATGGAGTATCACCCCCTGGCCCAGCAGAAGACAGGCCGTCACATGGAGCCGTTCATCATCGACATCAACCCCAACGGCCAGCAGGAGTACCAGCTTTCGGCCCACGAGGGCGAGGAGTTCATCTACGTCATGAGCGGCGAGGTGGAGATTGCCTACGGCAAGGAGACCTACACGCTGAAGGAGGGCGACAGTATCTTCTACGACAGCATCGTGAAGCACCACGTACACGGTGCCGCCGGCAAAAGTGCAAAAATCCTGGCTGTTGTATATATCCCGTTCTAAATGAGCAAGGAAGATGAGCAACGTAAGATTAGACATGGCAGGCAGACCACTGCCAGACAGAACATATCCTGCTGAGACCGGCAGCGAGGGCTACCAGCTCTGGGAGCGCACCCTCGGCGAGTGGCTCGAGCACTGGGCCGAGACTACGCCCGACAAGGAGTACATCGTCTACAGCGACCGCAACCTGCGCTTCACCTGGTCGAAGTTCAACGAGCGCGTCGACAACCTGGCCAAGGGCCTCATCGCCATCGGCGTGAAAAAGGGCTCGAACGTCGGCATCTGGGCCACGAACGTGCCCGACTGGCTGACGTTCCTCTACGCAACGGCCAAGATCGGCGCCGTACTGGTGACGGTGAACACCAACTACAAGCAGAACGAGCTGGAGTATCTCTGCAAGGACTCCGACATGGAGGTGCTATGCATTACCGACGGCACGTGGGACTGTAACTACGTCGACATGACCTACACCATGCTGCCCGAGCTGAAGACCTGCGAGCGCGGCCATCTGAACAGCGAACGGTTCCCCTACCTGAAGAGCGTTGTCTACATCGGCATGGAGAAATATCGCGGCATGTACAACACCGCCGAGCTGCTGCTCCTCGGTCAGAACATCGAGGACGAGACGCTCTTAGAGATGAAGCGCCAGGTGTCATGCTACGACGTCTGCAACATGCAGTACACCAGCGGCACGACGGGCTTCCCCAAGGGCGTGATGCTCACTCACTACGGCATTGCCAACGACGGCTACTTCACCGGCGAGAACATGGGCTTCACCCAGGACGACAAGCTCTGCGTCTGCGTGCCCCTGTTCCACTGCTTCGGCGTGGTGCTTGCCACGATGAACTGCCTCACCCACGGCTGTACGGAGGTGATGGTTGAGAAGTTCGACCCGCTCGTCGTGCTGGCCTCTATACATAAAGAGCGGTGTACGGCGGTCTACGGCGTGCCGACGATGTTCATAGCCGAGCTGAACCACCCGATGTTTGACATGTTTGACCTCACCTGCCTGCGCACGGGCATCATGGCCGGCAGTCTCTGCCCCGTGGAGCTGATGAAGCAGGTCTCGGAGAAGATGTATATGACCATCACGTCGGTCTACGGACTGACGGAGTCGTCGCCCGGCATGACGCAGACCTGCCTGAACGACACGTTCGAGCAGCGCTGCACCACCGTGGGCCGCGACTTCCCGTTTGTCGACGTGAAGGTGCTCGACCCCGAGACCGGCGAGGAGTGTCCCGTTGGCGTGCAGGGCGAGATGTGCTGCAAGGGCTTCAACGTGATGAAGGGCTACTATAAGAACCCCGAGGCCACGGCCGAGGTCATCGACAAGAACGGCTACCTCCACTCTGGCGACCTCGGTGTGAAGGACGAGCAGGGCTTCTACAAGATTACGGGCCGCATCAAGGACATGATCATTCGCGGCGGCGAGAACATCTATCCGCGCGAGATTGAGGAGTTCCTCTACCACATGCCCGGCATCCGCGACGTACAGGTGGCCGCCGTGCCGTCGAAGAAGTACGGCGAGGCCGTCGGCGCATTCATCATCCTGGAGGAGGGCGCGAAGATGACGCCCGAGGACGTGCAGCTGTTCTGTCGCGGCAAGATTGCCCGCTACAAGATTCCTAAGTACGTCTTCTTCATCGACCAGTTCCCGCTGACCGGCTCGGGCAAGATCCAGAAGTTCAAGCTGAAAGAGATGAGCCTCGAACTGTGCCGCCAGCAGGGTATCGAGGTTGTCTAAAACAAAAACGAACAATATTCACATTACCAAATAGTTATGAAGTACTACAGCACCAACGGAAACGCTCCGATTGCCGACCTGCACAAGGCGGTGGTAAAAGGACTGGCAGAGGACCGCGGTCTCTACATGCCACAGGAAATCAAGAAACTGCCGAAGGCCTTCTTCGACGACATTCAGGACATGACGTTCCAGAACATCGCCTACAACGTGGCCAGTGCCTTCTTCGGCGAAGACGTCGACCTCGACGCCCTGCAGGACATCGTCTACGACACGTTACAGTTCGACTGCCCTGTAGTGAAAGTCAAGGACAACATCTACTCACTGGAACTGTTCCACGGCCCCACCCTCGCCTTCAAGGATGTCGGCGCGCGCTTTATGGCCCGTCTGCTGCAGTACTTCATACGCATGGAGGGCAAGGGCGACCTGGTAAACGTCCTCGTAGCCACCTCTGGTGACACGGGCTCGGCTGTAGCCAACGGTTTCCTGGGCGTCGAGGGCATCCACGTCTACGTGCTCTACCCCAAGGGCAAGGTCAGCCCCATTCAGGAGTGCCAGTTCACGACGCTGGGCCAGAACATCACGGCTGTCGAGGTCGACGGCGTCTTCGACGACTGTCAGGCGCTGGTGAAGTCGGCCTTCATGGACGATGAGCTGAACAGGCACATGAAGCTCACGTCGGCCAACTCCATCAACGTGGCCCGCTTCCTGCCCCAGGCGTTCTACTACTTCAACGCCTACGCCCGGATGAAGGCACTCGGCAAGGCCGACGACCTCGTCATCTGCGTTCCATCGGGCAACTTCGGCAACATCTGCGCCGCACTCTTCGGCCACGAGATGGGGCTGCCCGTGAAGCGGTTCATCGCTGCCAACAATGCCAACGACGTCTTCTATAACTATCTGCAGACAGGCAAGTACGAGCCGAAACCCTCGATACAGACACTGGCCAACGCTATGGACGTGGGCGACCCCTCGAATTTCGCACGCATCTACGACCTCTACGGTAAGAGCCACGAGCGCATCGCAAGCCTCATCAGTGGCGCCACTTACACCGACGACCAGATACGCGAGACCATGCGTCAGTGCTACGCAGAGACGGGCTATGTGCTCGACCCCCACGGTGCCTGCGGCTATCAGGCCCTCTTCGATGGACTGCAGGAGGGCGAGGTCGGCGTGTTCTGCGAGACGGCCCACCCCGCCAAGTTCAAGGAGAAGGTCGACGACATCCTCGGCATCGACGTCGAGATTCCCGAGCGTCTGGCCGCCTTCATGCGCGGCGAGAAGCAGAGCGTCCCGATGACCAAGGAGTTCAGCGACTTCAAGCAGTATCTGCTAAAGCAGTAAGTGTTCAAGGAGACAGGGAGTTCAAGGAGTTCAAGGAGTTCAAGACGTATGTCTATTGACTCCATTATTCCAAACAAAAAAAGGAACACGAGAACTTCAAGTAATGTCTTGAACTCCTTGAACTCCCTGAACTCCTTGAACTCCTTTTCTTATTATTCACCCTCATACTCCGTCGGGTCGTCTATACCCGCCTCAGCCAACGCTTCGCGCCGCTCGACGCATGTGCCGCAGCGGCCGCAGTGGCGCTCGCCGCCCTTATAGCACGACCATGTTTCGGCGTAGTCGATGCCTAATTCGCGTCCTCGGGAGGCTATCTGGGCTTTCGTCAGGCTAGTGAACGGACAGAGCAGCGTGATGCCGGGAAATGTTCCCGTGCGGGCCGCCTCGCTCATGGCCGCCACAAACTCCGGCCGGCAGTCGGGGTAGATAGTGTGGTCGCCACCGTGATTGGCCATCATCACATGCTTCAGCCCACGGCTCTCGGCCAGTCCGATGGCCACCGAGAGCATGATACCATTGCGGAAGGGCACGACGGTCGACTTCATGTTGTCGTCGGCATAATGGCCCTCGGGAATAGCGTCGGCCCCCTGCAGAAGCGAACTCTCGAAATACTGCGCCATAAACTGCAGCGGTATCACCAGATGCTCAATACCCAGCCGCTCGCAGTGCAGACGGGCAAAGGGGATCTCACGCGCATTGTGGTTCGAGCCATAGTCGAACGAGACGGCCAGCGCTATGCGCTCCTGCTGGTCGTAGAGCAGCGTCACGGAGTCCATGCCGCCGCTGAGAATAATCACTGAGTCTTTCATTTCGTCGGCAAAAGTACGAATAATCTGCGACATGTCATTGCTTTTTCGCATAATTAACACTTACGCGCGCGTATTTATATCGAATAGCAAAAAAGAACCGACACTTCTTACACTTCCTACACCTAAGCCAAAACCGTATATTCATTCATCAAAATGAATATTTAGGCAAAACAGCCAGGAAACGACTGCCAACCGACAGGTTTCCAACAAAAGGCGGCGGTTTACGAGCAAAAGGCGCCGGGTTTTGCCCAAGAGGCGGCGGTTTACAAACGTGAGGCGCCGCGCCACAAACTGTATGAATATTCAGAACGACGGAACTTCGAAAACTCCGGCTAAACATTGCCAGGTGTAGGTTCGGGTGTTGGTTCAGGTGTAGGTTATCCGGCCGTAACCTGCTGAAAATGAGAGTAGGTGTAGGAAGTGCTGGTTCTTTTCCGCCATTGCCTATTCACTATGCGCGCATACGTGTGTGAAAAAGATTAAAATGTTTGGTGGTTTCCGCAGAAATGATTACCTTTGCACGGTAATACAATGATTATTATTCTGAATAACCATATTATTAACTAAAAAGTATACAAAAATGAGCAAAAAACTACATTTCAAATCGTTGCTCCTCTTGGCTACCATGCTATTTGGAGCTAGTTCGGCGTGGGCCGATGTCTACGAAAGATACAGTGGGGAAATCACTGAAGGTGACTACATTATTGCCTATACAAATGGAGCAATGAAAGCTGCAATTTCTTCCAATCGTTTACAATATGTAACTATTAGTGACGATGAAATAACAGCAAAAAAGATTTCTTCACCTGATGCAAGTATCGTTTGGACCATTACCGCCAATGGAGATTACTACACAATCTATAATGCCAAAGAAGGTAAATATGCAGCAAGCACTGGAACTAAAAACCAAGCAGCCCTTCTTGATGCAGGAACTGATGATAAAGCCCTATGGACGATAACAGGGGAGTCTACTTACGAATTTGTCAACAAAGCTAATGCTGCTGCAAAGGTCAATAGTAATTTGCGCAAAAATACCACTTATGGTTTTGCTTGTTATTCAACAGGTACGGGTGGTGCTCTGACATTGTATAAAAAAGTAGTTGACGTTAGTGACACCCGCACTGAGACCACTCTGACCATCAGTGACAAGTCTGCAGAAGTCACCATGGGCGATGAAGTGATTAGCCCTAAAGCAACCGTAACTGCAGCTGGTGAACCGGTCGCTTCGGCTACAGTTAAATGGAGCAGTTCTAACACAGATGTTGCCACCATCGACGAGAGTACTGGTGCCATTACGCTGGTAAATCCAGGCGAAACCACTATTAAGGCAACCTTCGAAGGCAACGAAGACTACAAGGAAAGCGAAGCCAGCTACGAACTGACCGTTAAAGCAGCCGCTTCGGAACTTCCTGAATATAACACGATTGGCAATCTACAGAAAGATGCCACAGCAACAGAGACTCCCATCAAGTTTACTTTCAACAACATTTTGGTGACAGCTGCAAAAGGAAAGAATGCATATATTACAGACGGAACGTATGGTGCCTTGGTTTATACAGACGGACATGGTCTGAATGCAGGAAACATTATTAACGGAACCATAGAGACCACTTTGGTACTCTATAGAGGACAGACTGAAATTACAGGAGTTAAAGCTAGCGATGAAAATTTGACCATTACTCCTGGCACAGTAACTCCGGTTGAGAAGACGCTTAGCGACATTACCGTTGCCAACCAAAGTCTTCTGGTTACGCTAAAGGGGTTGACCTATAATAGCTCGGACAAGACTTTCACTGACGGAACCAACAAGATTGCCTATTACAAGAATTTCACTTCTTCAGATCCCGCTTTGGAGAATGGTAAAGTTTACGATGTCACTGGCGTTGTCATCGTGTTCAACGAAACATTAGAAATTAGCCCGCTTAACACAGATGACGTTGTAGAGGTTGTAAGTGCTGAACAAGAGGCTCCTGTCAGTGCTTGGGTTTCTGGCAGTGAAGAGGTTTCGTCTATCTGTGTATTGACCAACAATAGCATTTCTGTAAGTTACACCACGAATTCTACAGGTGAAAAATCATTTGAAAGTTCCGACACAAAGGTCGCTACTGTTGATGCCGATGGAAACATCACGCTTACGGGTACTCCTGGTGTGGCCAAGATTACTGCTGTGACAAAGGAAAACAACGACTTCTTTGCAAGCACCGCTTCGCTGACAATCCTCGTAGCTGCTGCTGAGTCCGAGGATGCCGTGTTCGACTTCAGCCTGTTCCAGGACTATGGTTCGGGAATGGCTCCTACTTCTGAGAATGTTTATGTGGAAGAAGAGAGAACTTGGACAGCCGGCAACATCACAATGAAGACTGGAGGTAAAGTACGCTGGTACATTGGTTCGTCTGAAGGCGTGACCACCTACACTCTAAGACTTTATGGAAAAACTGAACCCTATTCATATATGACATTGTCGGCTCCCGAGGGCTATTATATTTCTGCCATCGATGGACTTGCCGGTTCTCTGAAGGCTAATACAGGAAAAATTAGCTCTGGCACATGGTCAGGTATGGCTCAGGAAGTGACATTCACATACGAAAGCACATCGAAGAACGCTGCTATGAGCAGTCTCAAGGTAACCTACACACAGCCAGAATTCACCATGGAAATAGGTAGTGATTACACCGCTTTTAGTAGCAAAATGGCACTCGACTTTAGTGAGTCAGGCATCGCTGTCTACACCGCAAAAGTAAACGATGGTGTCGTCGTTCTGACTGAGGTGGAAAGTGGTGAGGTTCCCGCCAACAGAGGCGTTATTTTGAAGGGAACTGCCGGAGAACACACTGTAAAGCTGATTGAATCTGCTGAGGCACTGAAGAACAACGAACTATTCGGCGTGACAGAAGACACTAAGGTGGTTTACAATGAGGAGGAAAGCTCCAAGTACAACTACATCCTGCAGAATGGCGTATTCAAGAAGGCAACTGAGGCTGGTGCCACACTGAAGGCTGGCAAGGCATATCTGTCTACTAAATACGACGTGACCGCAACCGGTGCCCGCGAGCTGAAGATTGTTGTCGAGGGCGAGGCTACTGGCATCAAGGCTATTGAGACCGCTGCTGACAAGAACGTCTACGACCTGCAGGGCCGCAAGGTGGCTGCTCCGCAGAAGGGTCTGTATATTATCAATGGTAAGAAAATGATTGTTAAATAATTAGAGAAGGAGGACAAGATTATGAAGAAATACGATAAGCCAAGCATCGAGGTGCTTGAGGTTGAGACTGAACAGTTAATGGATGTCAGTATCGTTAATGAAGAAGCTGAGGTTGAAGGTGGATACTATAAGGACAGCCGCCTCGACATCTTCGACGAAGAATAATTGAAGGACAACACATCTTTATAAACAGTAAAACAAAGTTATGACAATTAACGAAATGAACTTTGCCGGTAAGAAGGCAATCGTGCGCGTTGACTTCAACGTGCCCCTCGATGAGAATGGTAAGATTACTGACGACACCCGCATCCGCGGTGCCCTGCCCACGTTGAAGAAGATTCTGGCCGACGGCGGTGCCGTGATCATCATGTCGCACATGGGCAAGCCCAAGGGCAAGGTGAACCCGAAGCTCTCGCTTGGTCAGATCCGCGAGGCTGTGGAGAAAGCCCTGGGTGTTCCCGTGGCTTTTGCTCCCGACTGCGCCAAGGCTCAGGAGGCTGCCGCCGCCCTGAAGATGGGCGAGGCCCTGCTGCTCGAGAACCTGCGCTACTATCCCGAGGAGGAAGGCAAGCCCGTGGGTGTCGAGAAGGGTACGCCTGAGTACGACGAGGCCAAGAAGGCCATGAAGGCTTCGCAGAAGGAGTTTGCCAAGACGCTGGCTTCATACGCTGACTGCTACGTGATGGACGCCTTCGGCACGGCTCACCGCAAGCACGCCTCTACGGCTGTCATCGCCGACTACTTCGACGCCGACTCGAAGATGCTCGGCTTGCTGATGGAGAAGGAGGTGCAGGCTGTCGACAACGTGCTCAGCAACATCAAGCGCCCGTTCGTGGCTATCATGGGTGGCTCGAAGGTCAGCTCGAAGATTGGTATCATCGAGAACCTGCTCGGCAAGGTCGACAAGCTCATCCTCTGCGGCGGTATGACCTACACCTTCGCCAAGGCCCACGACGGCGAGATCGGCGACTCTATCGTCGAGCTCGACAAGCTGGATGTTGCCCTCGGCGTTGAGGAACTGGCCAAGAAGAACGGCGTTGAACTGGTGCTCGGCAGCGACTGCACGGCTACCAACGGCCTCGACTTCGGTACGATGACCGTCAAGGAGGGTGCCCAGATCATTACCTGTCCCGCCAACAAGGTGCCCGCAGGCTTTGAGGGTGTCGATGCCGGTCCTGAGAGTCAGAAGGCATTCCAGGAGGCTATTGCCGGTGCCAAGACCATTCTGTGGAACGGTCCTGCCGGTGTGTTCGAGTGCGACGCCTTCACGGCTGGCAGCCGCGCCATCGGCGAGGCTATTGCCAAGGCTACGGCTGAGGGTGCCTTCTCGCTGATTGGCGGTGGCGACTCTGTGGCATGTGTCAACAAGTTCGGTCTGGCCGACCAGGTAAGCTACATCTCTACCGGCGGCGGTGCCCTGCTCGAGGCTATCGAGGGTAAGGTGCTGCCCGGCGTAGCTGCCATCAAGGGCGAGTAAGTCCGCTCCCCTACCCTAACTAAAAAAGCTCACCGTCTGGTGAGCTTTTTTATTAGTCTGCCTTCTTGGCCGCCTTGGCCGCTTTGTCGGCTGCTTTCTGCGCTGCCTGCTGGGCTTTGATCGACTTGGCCTGCAGCTTCAGGTCGCCAGGATTCTCGGCTGCCTTCTGTACGGCCTTCTGAGCCTTCTTCTGAGCATCTTCAGCCTTTTCCTGAGCCTTTTTGGCCTTGTCGGCCAGCTTCTTCCGCTTCTCGGCAGCCTTCTGCTTCTTTTCGGCTTCCTTTTCCTTCTTCTTGGCTTCCTTCTCCTGCTTCTTCTGAGCCTTCTCAGCAGCCTTAGCCTCCTTCTCGGCCTTCTTTGCCTGCTTCTCGGCTTCCTTCTGGATCTTAGCCTGCTCCTTCATTGCTGCCTGCTGCTCGGGCGTCAGCACTTCCTGAGCCTGAACGCTCTGCGCTGCCATCAGCATGCCGACGGCCAGCGCCATTGTCATAAAGATTTTTTTCATAGTTTTCTGCTTTAAAATAGTTTAACCGCTGCAAATGTACGAAAAAGATTTTGTTCCACGCACGTTTGCAACGGTTTATCGGCGTGTTTTTTAATATTTTTATATTTTATCCAAATCAACCGACAGGCCAACGCTGAAAGATGTGCCCGTGGTCAGCGGCGAACTGTAGTAATATGACTTGGGCTTGTAGTTGAAGAGGTTGTCGATGGCCGTGTTCACGTTGATGCCGCGCCAGAGGTGGTGCTGCAACATCAGTCGCCAGATGGTGTAGCCTTGGTCAACGTCGGTGTGGCCCGACTGGGGTTTGCCCAGACTACGCCCCGAGAGAGCCGCATCGATGGCATAGTGGCGCGAGAAGCGGTGGTCGTAGCCGATGCGCCACGTGCAGGAATGCGAGCGGGGCTGATTGAACTGCGAGAAAAAGACGCTGCCGGACTCGTGCAGCCAAGAATAGTTAATCTTCAGCGACAGCCCCCAGTCCCAGATGTGTCCCATGCTGAAGTCTACGCCCCAGACCGTGATGCCGTCTTCGTTCCAGTATAGGGCGCTCTCCATTCCCTCGTAGAGTCCGCCGTCGATGGTGGTGATGCGCTTGTCGAAGATGTTACAGTAGCCCATGAGTGTGAAGTTGTAGCGTCCGTCTAAAAGAAATCCGCTGTTGCTGATGCGGTTCGTGCGCTCGACGGCAACGTTGAAGTTGTGGCTCTTCTCCGGCTTCAGGTCAGGATTTCCCCGGAGCAAATAGCCCATATTGCCCATGTCGAAGTGCATGTACATCTCTTTCAGCGTGGGAGCGCGGAAGCCGCTGGCATAGTTGGCACGGAATGTCATCCACGGCTGTTTGTACACCACGGCGAGGCGCTCGGTGAGGGCCTTCTGCGAAGAGGCCGAGAAGTAGTCGTAGCGGACGCTGCCCACCACGTTCAGCCGCTCTGTGATGTTCCAGTCGAACTGGGCGTAGCCGTCGATGTTGCCCTGTGCGTGGCTGGTGCCTGCAACGAACTGATAGGTCGAGAGGTAGTCGTTGAGGTAGTCGCCCCCCACGAGCAGACTGTTCTTGCCAAACGAATGGCTGTAAAGGGCATGCACGACGTGCTGCCGATTGGTGTAGTCGTGGTCGTGGGTACGTGTACCGTCGGGCATGAAGTTGGCCTTGTCGTACTGGTCGAAGGCGTACGACAGCTCCAGATGGCGGTCATAGTCCCAGGCGTACCGGCCCTTCAGGCCGGCGCTGTAGCCGTTGAAATGATAGTTGTGGGTGTCGCGCTCGCTGGTGCGGAAGAAATAGCTGCCCCGGCCAGTCAGCGTCAGCCGGTCGGTGGCGCGCCACGTCAGCCGCTCCTTGACGTTGTAGGTCTTCTGTCCGTAGAGTCGGCTCAGGTTGGAGTCGTCCTGCAGTACCGACTCGTCGTAGGGCAGGCCTTGCGCCTTCTTCAGCAGTTCGATGGCAATCTCTTCTGAGGAGTGCGCCTTGGGCAGGTTGACCGGGTCGATGCTGGTGTGCTGGAAGCTGGTCTGCGAGTTCCATTTCGCCGTATTGAACGAGAAGCCGGCCCCGTGGCGCCATTCGTGGCCAAAGGAGTTGTAGCGTGAGTTGACATTGGCCGTCCAAGGCTCCAGGTTCTCGCGACTGATGATGTTGACCACGCCGCCCACGGCATTGGAGCCGTAGAGGGCCGACGAAGCCCCCTTCACAATCTCTATGCGCCCGACGTTGTCGAGATTCATACGGTTGTAGTCGACGTTGTCCATCGTCTCGCCAGCCATGCGCTCGCCATCGACGAGGAAGAGGACGGCATTGCCGCCGAAGCCGCTCATGCGGAGCGACGTTTCCTGACTCATGGCAAAGCCGAACTCCAAGCCCGGAATCTCGTGCGTCAGCATGTCCTGTATATTGGTGGCATCGGCAATCTTGATGTCGTGGAGCGTAATCAGCCGCGTGACGACGGGGGCATCCTTCAGCGCCTTGGGCGAATGGGAGGCCGTCACGACGACGGGTTCAAGATTGACGGAGTCGCGGATGGTGGTCTGCGCAGAGAGTGGAATAGCTGGCACGGCCAAAGCCATGCCAGCTAAAAGGGATTTCTTCAAGCACGCTGTCACCACTTACTTCTTGTCTCCTGTAAAAGTGGTTTCCATCGCCATCGGCATAGTACCGTACTTCAAAGAGAATGTCACGGCAACGGCCTTGCCTTTAGGAACATCTTCGAAGGCTACGGCCAAATCACTGATAGTATAGGCTTTCTCCTGTCCGGCGGCGTTGGTCACCGTTCCTGTGTACGAAGCAAGCGTTCCGACAATGCTGTTACCAACCTTTGACAAGGGGATGTTCTTCACAGTGAGTGCTGGGATAACCATCATGCCACTTTCGCCTGACTGGGGGATGACCATGTCAACAGACGTGTCAGAGACTTTGGAAAAGGCATAGGTTGAGGTGCCGCTCGACGACTCTTCGCCCATAACCATGATGACCTCCGGACCTGTATAGGAGCCGACTACCTGTGCGGACAAAGCTGCCTCCTGATCGTCGTCATCACTACTGCATGAACTCATTCCAAACACGATTGCCATTGTGGCAACCATTACCGTCATAAATCTTTTGAACTTCATAAATGTTTATCTGATTAAATGATTACTTAATGTCCAGTATAGTTTCTATTTCTCTGTACTCAACTGCTGGTTGGCGTAGTCATACTCCGAACCGTAGGCGCTGTGGGGAATGCTGAAGATAGCAATCATGAACAGCACGGCAAGGCCGACAACCCAGCGGTTGTACTTCCATTTCAGCGTGACAAGGGCGGCCACAAAGAAGAGGAACGACAGGAGGGTTTTGTTGTCGGTCAGGTCGGTGCCATAGGGGAATCCCGTCCACCAAGGGCCGAAGGCCTCATGCTGCACGAGCGGTCCGAAGATGAAGCCGCCGACAAACAACGTGACTACCGTCGCCTTCAGCCAACGGCTGTACGACTTGCCGGTGATGACCAGCAGCAGTGTATAGACAGCCAGCAGCATGGCCGCAAACATCAGCAGGATATGGGGCACCAGGATGCCGGCTGGTACATCGTTGCGGAAACGTATCACGATGGGGTCGTCGGCAGTGTAGTCCTTCCCGTCAACCGTAATGTAATACTGCAGCTTGCCGGCGACGGGCTGCACGGGTAATGGGGCCTGCCATGCGTCACCCTCCCAACTGAAATCCACGGTGGTGTATGCGTCCGCCGTAGGATAGCGTCGGTAATGCAGTTGCGACTTGACATCCTGGGGCACGCCCTTCAGCGTCACCACTTCGTCGTGCTGGACACCACTTCGGGGCAACTTGATCTTGTAGCTTTCCCCATTCAGTTCGACAGTCACTTTCTTGGGATGGGTAGGACCCGTCATGCGCTGATAGACACTCAGCACCAACGTGATGACGACGGCCAAAAGCCAATAGAGGGATTTCTTCATCTGACAGGGGGAGTTAAGTGAACCTGAAAAACAATGGTCTCTTCGCCGCGAAGCACCTTCACGGGAATGGTGGTGCCAGGCTGAAGCCCGGCCAGGAGTTCCATATACTCATTGATGTCCTTCAGCGGCTTGCCGTTGATTTCCTGAATGATGTCGCCGCTGCGGATACCGGCATTATGGGCAGGCTTGCCTGCCACCACGATGTCGGCACGCAGACCGGGGATGGTGCTTGCGCCCATGACGTCGGGCATCAGGCCCAGCGTAACCTTGAACTTGGCATGGCTCATCTTCTGACTGCTCGGCACGCTGATGTAGTCGGGTGTCTCGGGCATGGACGCCAGTCGGGTAATCAGCTCCTGCGAGAAGTCCAAGGTTTGCTGCATACCGTCATAGTTTAGGGTTGAGGGCACGTCGGCAGGGGTGTGATACTCCATGTGACCACCCGTCGTGAGAAAGAGGACGGGGATATCCTGAGCCACGAACGACGCCTGGTCGCTGGGGCCGTAGCCGTCGGGAATGCAGGCGACATGCAGGCCGGTCTGCTCGGCCACCTCCTCGACCATCGCCTTGAAACTGCTGCTGGTCCCCGTGCCCGAAACGCTCATGGCCTTGTCGCGCATGCGTCCCACCATGTCGAGGTTCACCATCGCCACAATCCCGTCTTTGGTCTTGGGGAGGTTGATGCGGCGACGGTCGTCGTGCTTCATCCATTCGAGGAACTGCTTGGAACCGACGAGGCCTTGCTCCTCAGCACCAAAGAAGGCGAAGATGATGCTGCGCGCCGGGCGAGCCTTCTTGAAGTGGCGGGCCAGCTCAAGCACTACGGCATCGCCGCTGGCATTATCGTCAGCACCGGGGTGAACGCCCAACGTGTCGGGCCGACGCGAGCCGGAGCCTTCGCCGCCCATGCCCAAGTGATCATAATGGGAACCGACCACGACGTATTCGTGCTTGAGACGCTTGTCTTTTCCGGGGACGACGGCGATGATGTTATGGGTAGTTCTCTGCTCCGTCTTCCCGTATGTGAAGTCATGATAGTAGCCCTTGTTCTTCTTGTCCTTGACCACGCGCTTGAACTTCAGCTTGCGCAGCTGGTCGGCGATGAATTCCGAGGCGAGAGTATCGCCACGTGTGCCCGGGAACCGGCCTCCCAGCTCCTGAGAAGCCAGGTATTCCACCGCCCCGCGCATCTCCTCCTGCCTTTGGGGGAATGCCTGCAAGGTAAGTGCGATAGCCAAAGATAATAATACGTATCTTCTCATGAATCTTTATCTGTTTGAAATCGGGTGCAAAGGTACAAAGAATTTTTGTAACACGCAATCCCAATTTATAATGATTTCTCGCAGCAACCCCGTATGAACATCCATACACGCGCGCTACCCCAAGAAAAAAACGACGAAAACGTTGGCTATGTGAAAACAATTTGCTACCTTTGCACCCGATTTTGCAAGCAGAATGATACAAACAGATAGAAATATGAATAAAATCGTCAGAAAAGAACAGTTTTCAGAGAAGGTTTTCCTTTTCGAGATTGAGGCTCCATTGATTGCCAAGAGCCGCAAGGCGGGCAACTTTGTCATCGTCCGCGTCGACAAGAAGGGCGAACGCATGCCCCTGACCATTGCTGGTGCCGACATTGAGCGTGGCACCATCACGCTGGTGGTTCAGATGGTGGGTCTGTCAAGCAAGAAACTCTGTGCACTCAGCGAGGGCGAGTACATTGCCGACGTGGTTGGCCCGTTGGGCAACCCCACCCACATCGAGAAGTACGGCACGGTGGTCTGTGCTGGCGGCGGCTTGGGCGTGGCGCCGATGCTGCCCATCATCCAGGCTCTGAAGAAGGCGGGCAACCGCGTGCTGTCAGTCATGGCTGGTCGCTCGAAGGACTTGATTATATTAGAAGATAAGGTACGCGAAAGTTCTGATGAGGTCATCATCATGACCGACGACGGCTCATACGGCGAGAAGGGCGTGGTGACCGTCGGCATCGAGAAGTTTATTGAGCAGGAGCACGTCGACAAGGTGTTTGCCATCGGTCCTCCCATCATGATGAAGTTCTCGAACCTGACAGCACAGAAGCACAACATTCCCTGCGAGGTCTCGCTAAACACCATCATGGTCGACGGTACGGGTATGTGCGGCGCCTGCCGACTGACCATTGGCGGCA
>CAMHHO010000037.1:0-28669 GCA_946184965.1 uncultured Prevotellaceae bacterium
TTTTTCTAGGGAAGTACACTCCGCGGTCATTTTGGTCATGGTCATTTTGGTCAAAATCGAAAACGGATGCTGTCAAAACCGCCACTATAATATAAATATTTATATTTATATATATAGTGAGCAAATAACCGCGTTCCCGAAATCGAAAATGACCAAAATGACCATGACCAAATGACCACGAATGGCGATAGCTATGGAGTAGGGGAGGTCTGAAGAAGCGAATCGTCCATTGTTCAGACGTTTCCTGACCTTGTTCAGACCCCTCCTAACCTTGTTCAGACCCCTCCTAACCTCCCCTGACTCAGGGGAGGAATTCCCCGCACGAAATTCCCCTCCTGAGTCAGGAGGGGCTAGGGGAGGTCTGAAGAAGCGCAAGAGTCATTGGGTCGGGCTCGAAGAACCTTAAATCTTCACGCATCGCACACAAATCTTTTCTTTGACAAGCGATTTCGTGTCTGATTTTGTGTGGATTTATGGTTCAGAAGTCCTTGCCTTAGAAGTATGTTACAGTTGTTACAGTTAAAAAATGATGCGAACGTATTTGTATGGATGCAAAAAACAACGCATCCTGATGGAGGATGCGCTGTCTTTATCGATTTTTGATGATAGCCGTTTATGCCAACAGCTTCTTTACCTGGTCGTAAACGTTCTGGCCGGTGTAGCCGAGCTTCTCGTCGAGCACCTTGTAGGGAGCCGAGAAACCGAAACTCTGCAGACCCCAGACGCAGCCGTCGGCACCTACCAGACCCTCGAGGGTGACAGGCAGACCGGCTGTGAGACCGAACTTCTTCTTGCCTGCGGGCAGTACGCTCTCCTGGTACTCCTTCGGCTGGCTGCGGAACAGACCCTCGGAGGGAACGCTCACGACGCGCGTCTTGATGCCGTCGGCAGCAAGCAGCTTGGCACCGGCCTCGAGGGTAGAAACCTCAGAGCCAGAGGCCAGCAGGATGACGTCGTAGTCCTCGTCGCTTCCGGCAACGACGTAGGCACCCTTCGTAGCCTGCGTGTAGTCGTTGCCCTCGGGCAGCATCTCGATGTTCTGACGCGAGAAGATAAGGGCGGTCGGCGTGTCGGTGTTCTCCATAGCCATGCGCCAGCAGACGGTGGTCTCCTCGGCATCGGCGGGACGAACAACGAGCACCGAGTTCTTGCCGTGGTGGTTCTTCAGCTTCTCCATCAGTCGGATCTGGGCCTCCTGCTCAACGGGCTCGTGGGTAGGACCATCCTCGCCAACGCGGAAGGCGTCGTGGGTCCAGATGAACTTCACGGGCAGCTCCATGAGGGCAGCCATGCGGACAGCGGGCTTCATATAGTCGGAGAACACGAAGAACGTGCCGCAGGCGGGGATGACGCCGCCGTGCAGGGCCATACCGATGCAGCAGCAGGCCATTGTCAGCTCGGCCACGCCAGCCTGGAAGAAGGCACCGCTGAAGTCGCCGCGAACCAGGTCGTGGGTCTTCTTCAGGAAGCCGTCGGTCTTGTCGGAGTTCGACAGGTCGGCCGAGGCGCAGATCATGTTGGGCACCTGCTCAGCCAGTGCGCTCAGCACGGTAGCCGATGCACCACGAGTAGCAGCACCGGCCTTCTGCTCAACCTTCGTCCAGTCGATGACGGGAGCCTTGCCGCTGAACCACTCCTCGAGCTGCTTGGCCTGTACGGGATGACCCTTGGCCCACTCTGCCTTCTCGGCGTAGCGCTGGTCGCAGATCTGGCGCAGCTCCTTGGCGCGCTTGGCGTAGAGCTCCTGCACCTCGGGGAAGATCTGGAACGGGTTCTCGGGATCGGCACCCAGGTTCTTCATCGTGTTGATGTAGGCGTCGCCACCGAGGGGAGCACCGTGGGTAGCGCAGTTCGACTCGTAGCTCGAACCGTCGGCCTTGCGGGCACCCTTACCCATGACGCAGTGGCCGATGATGAGCGACGGACGCTCCTTCTCAGCCTGGGCCTTCTTGATGGCCTCGCGAATCTGGTCGACGTCGTTACCGTCAATCTTCTGCACGTACCAGCCCCATGCCTCGTACTTCTTGGCGGTGTCCTCGCAGGTCACCACCTCGGTCTTGGTCGAGAGCTGAATATCGTTGGCATCGTAGAACATGATGAGGTTGTCGAGGCCCAGGTTACCGGCAATGCGGCCTGCACCCTGCGAAATCTCCTCCTGCACGCCACCGTCAGAGATGTAGGCGTAGATGGTCTGGTTCATCACGTTGCCCAGACGAGCCTTCAGGAACTTGGCGGCGATGGCAGCACCCACGGCGAAGGTGTGGCCCTGGCCGAGGGGACCAGAGGTGTTCTCAATGCCGCGCTCAATCTCGCGCTCGGGGTGACCGGGCGTGACCGAGCCCCACTGGCGCAGGTTCTTCAGGTCCTCGAGCGTGAACTTCCCGATGAGGGCGAGCTGCGAATAGAGCATCGGAGCCATGTGGCCGGGGTCGAGGAAGAAGCGGTCGCGACCTTCCCATGCGGGATTCTCGGGGTCGTAGACGAGGAATTCACTGTACAGGGTGTTGATGAAGTCAGCACCACCCATAGCGCCGCCGGGGTGTCCCGACTTAGCCTTTTCAACCATCGAAGCTGCCAGGATACGGATGTTGTCGGCAGCCATGTTCATAACTTTGTTGTCGTTCATAATGAATAATTATTGTTTAACGCGAAAATTTCTGCAAAGGTACAAATTAATTCTGAGACACAAGGTCGTTTCGTAATATTTTTTATTTTTCGGCTACTTGATGTTAAGCACGACGAGCGACTTGGCGGGAATCTTGACGCTGACGGCGCCCTTCTTCAGGGTGGCATCCTTGAAGTCGGCGGGAGCGACGACTGAGGGATGGCTGAAGTCGTTGTAGTCGGCTACGCTGCGCGATGTGAGAATCTGTCCGCTGACCTGGCGGGGCGTGAAGCCGTCAATCTCGAAGTCGATGGTCTGCTCCTTGTCCAGGGAGACGTTGGTGACGGCGAGGATGATGCTGCCGTCCTTGGTCTTGGCGGCCGAGGCCGAGAGCATCGGGCAGGGGCGGTAGCCGGCATCCTTGGCTCCCTCCTTCTGGCGGAAGTAGGCCTTGCTGACGGCCATCGTCTCGCTCTCGAGGTCGACGGGCAGGTAGGTGGCCTCCATAAACGGCGTGTAGAGCTTGAACACGTGGTAGGTGGGCGTGAGCACCATGTGGCCCGTGCCCTTCTGGTCGGTCAGGATCATCGACTGCAGCACGTTGACCACCTGAGCGATGTTGGCCATCTTCACGCGGTCGGTGTACTTATGGAAGACGTTGAGCGAGAGCGAGGCTACGAAGGCGTCGCGCAGGGCGTTCTGCTGGTAGAGGTGGCCGCTGACGGTGCCGGGCTCCTCGTCCCACCATGTGCCCCATTCGTCGACGAGCAGTCCGATGGTGTTCTTCGGGTCGGCCTCGTCCATGATGGCCTTGTGCTTCTTGATGACGTCCTCAATCTCAAGACACTTGCCGAGCGCCCAGTAGTACTGATTGTTGTCGAAGTTGGTGGCAGAGCCCTTGGGGCCGTCCCATCCCGAGCAGGTGTAGTAGTGGAGCGAGATTCCCTGCATGCGGTTGCCGATGTTCTTCATCAGCACCTCGGTCCAGTTGTAGTCGTAGTCGCTGGCGCCGCTGGCAATGCGGTAGAGCTTGTTGCCGGTGTAGTCGCGCAGGTAAGTGTTGAACTTGCGGAACTCGTCGCTGTAGTACTCAGGCGTCATGTTGCCGCCGCAGCCCCAGGCCTCGTTGCCGATGCCGAAGTACTTCACCTTCCAGGCCTTCTCGCGGCCGTTCTGGCGGCGCAGGCGTGCCATCGGGGTGTCGCCGTCGCTGGTCATATACTCCACCCACTGGGCCATTTCCTTGACGGTGCCCGAGCCGACGTTGCCGCTGATGTAGGGCTCGCAGCCGAGCATCTCGCAGAGGTTCAGGAACTCGTGTGTGCCGAAGGAGTTGTCCTCGATGGTGCCGCCCCAGTTGTTGTTGCGCAGCGAGGGGCGCTGCTCCTGCGGACCGATGCCGTCCATCCAGTGGTAGTCGTCGGCAAAGCATCCGCCCGGCCAGCGCATGACGGGAATCTGCAGGGCCTTGAGGGCCTCGAAGACGTCCTTGCGGTAGCCGTTGATGTTGGGAATCTTTGACTTGGGGCCTACCCACAGTCCGCCGTAGATGCACGAGCCGAGGTGCTCAGAGAACTGTCCGTAGATTTCGCGGTTGATTTTTGCGCCGGGCTTGTCGGCGTGAATGGTTGCCTTCAGGGGTGTGTCGGCCATCATCGTCAAAGCAGAGCCGAGGACGATGGCTGTCAGAAGAAGTAGTCTTTTCATTACTTTAGCTGGTTTTGGGTTCATAAACGTCTGCAAAAATAATAATAAATAATGTGTTTACCAAGAAAAAAACGGAAATAGTGCGTTTATTTCGACAAAAATGAGTAATTTTGCAGCCGATAAACAGAATACGGGAGTGAAACAATATATTTTTCCGATACTTCTCTTGTGGGTGATGCTGCCTTTGCAGGCTCAGGAATACCTGACGGGTGTCATCATCGATGCCGATACTGGCGACAGCATTGCCAGCACAAGTGTGGTTTACGACGGTCATCGCATTGCTACGGTGGCCGACGTAAATGGTCGTTACCGCATAGCACGCCATCAGGGGTGGAGTCTTTCGTTCAGCGCCGTCGGTTATAAGAAGCGCACCATCCGCGTGGGCGAGAAGACGCGTGGCCAGCTGAACATACGCCTGAAGCCCGACCGCCGGCAGCTGGGCGAGGTGAAGGTGAAGGCCAAGCGCAGGAAGTACAGCCGCAAGAACAACCCTGCCGTCGAGCTGATGAAGCGCGTGGTGGAGGCGAAGAAGAAGACCGACTTCGCCGTGAACGACTTCTATGAGTACCACAAGTATGAGAAGCTGACGGTGTCGCTGAACGACCTGAAGCCCGAGCAGCTGGCCAAGAAGCCCTTCAGCAACCACCAGTTCCTGATGGACCAGATTGAGGTGAACGCCTTCACCAACAAGCTGACCATCCCCGTGTCGGTGGATGAGACGGTGTCGAGGAAGGTGTACCGCAAGAAGCCACGCTCCGAAAAGACATACATCGAGGGCCGGACGTCGTCGGGCGTCAACGATATGTTCCAGACGGGCGACATCATCAACACCGTCGTTAAGGACGTCTTTACCGACATCGACCTTTACGAAGACCAGATACGGTTGCTGCAGCGCCCCTTTACTTCGCCCATTTCGAAGGAGGGACTCGGCTTCTACCGTTACTATATAGAGGATACGCTTCAGATTGGCCGCGACTCGTGCATCCATCTACATTTCCTCCCCAACAACCAACACGACCGGGGCTTCAGGGGCGACCTCTATATTTTGAACGACTCGACGCTGCACGTGCGCAGCTGCCAGCTGACCATCCCCACGCAGAGCAACGTGAACTTCGTCGACTCTATGCAGGTTCACCAGGAGTTTGAGCGCATGGACGACGGCCAGTGGGTGCTCACCCGCAACGACATGGTGACGGTGCTGAAACTGTTCGAATTCATTCAGGAGAGTGTCGTCGTCACGCGTGCCACCCGCATGTCGGACTATGCCTTCGACGAGCTGCCTGCAAAGCTCTTCAAGGGTGGCGCCAAGGAGATTGTCAGCCCCGACGTCGAGATGCGCGACACCGTCTACTGGGACAACTATCGTAAGAACGCCGACCTCACGAGAGGCGAGAAGCGCATGGGCAAGTTTGTCAAGGGCTTCGAGACCATCAAGGGTTTCAAGTTCATCATGATTGGCCTGAAGACGCTGATGGAGAACTCTATCGAGACCAGCAATCCGAACTACATCGACCTCTGTCCCATCACGACACTTATCAGCCGAAACTTTGTTGACGGCTGGCGTACGCGTCTGAGCCTCCGGACGACGGCCAACCTGAACAGGCACTTGTTCTTCTCGGGTTATTATGCCCGTGGCTGGGACAGCCGGAAGAACTACTATAACGCCGAGGTCACCTACTCGCTGAATCCGAAGAACTACTCGGTCCATGAGTTCCCGCGCCGTACCGTCACCCTGCAGGTGTCGCACGACGTCTGCTCGCCCGGCGACCACTTCCTGGAGCACGACAAGGATAACGTGTTCATGTCGATGAAGTGGGCAAAGGTCGACAAGATGATGTTCTACAAGCGTCAGCAGCTGGCCTTCGAGTATGAGACCGACTGGGGCCTGCGCGCCATCGTCAGCGGCAAGCACGAGGAGAACGAGGGCGCCGGCGAACTGCGCCTCACGCCCCTGTCGTTCGTCAACCCGCAGACGGCAGCAGCCGAGCTTCCCACGGCCAAGATGCGCACCACCGAGGTCACAGCCAGCCTGCGCTATGCGCCCGACGAGACCTATATCAACAACAAGCAGCGCCGCCGCGTCATCAACCTCGACGCCCCGGTGTTCACGCTCTCGCATACCCGCGGCTTCAGCGGACTGCTCGACGGAGAGTATAACTACAACTACACCGAAGCCACCATCTTCAAGCGCTTCTGGCTCAGCAGTTGGGGCAAGGCCGACGTCACGCTGAAAGGCGGCGTGCAATGGGACCAGGTGCCATTCCTGCTGCTCATCCATCCCGCCAGCAACCTGTCGTACTTCGCCCAGCGCGAGACATTCAGCCTGGTCAACAACATGGAGTTCATGAACGATCGTTACGCGTCGCTGATGATTACATGGGACCTGAGCGGCCGACTGTTCAACCGTACGCCCATCATCAAGCGCTGGCACTGGCGCGAGTTCATCGGCGTGCGCACCCTCTGGGGCTCGCTCAGCGACAAGAACAACCCTATGCTGGCCCAGAATGCCGGCAGCGACCGTCTGATGCTGTTCCCCGAGGGCGTTAGCGTGATGGACCCGAAGAAGCCGTACGTCGAGGTGATGGTGGGCATCCACAACATCTGCAAATTCTTCAACATCGACTATGTGCGTCGTCTGAACTACAACGAGCTGCCTACCAGCCCGAAGTGGGGCCTGCGCTACTCGCTGTCGCTGACTTTCTGATGAGGAGTTGAAGAGGTAAGAATAGAATAATAAAAAGAAATAAAATACATTATGAACTATCTTGACAGAAATGAATTTAACTTTGAGCCAAGCCAGAAAGTGCTTGACGCAGTAAAGAATTTCAACGCAAAGGATTTGTGCTTCTATACCCGCATCTACGATCAGGGCAAGAAGAGCATCATCAGCGTCCGCGTCAGCGAAATCTACGGCGTACCCGAGGAGCAGGTGCTCCTGGCCTACGGCGGCGAGGAAATCCTGAAGAACGCCATTCACTACTTCCTGATGAAGGGCGACAACAAAACGATTCTCATACCCCAGTTCTCGTGGTGGTATTATAATAAGGTGGCCAGCGAGTGCGGCGGAACCTTCGAGATGTATCCCCTCTACGAGCAGGATGACACCTTTGCCTACAACGTCGACGAGGTCATTGAGTACACCAACCGCATTCACCCCCGCATGCTGCTGCTGGCATCGCCCAACAACCCGACGGGCAACTCGCTGACCAGCGAGGAGATAGGTCGCATCATGGAGAACATTCCCAGCGACACGATGGTGCTTGTCGACGAGGCTTACGCCAGCTTCATCACCACCGATACCGACTACATCGCACCGTTGGTGAACAAGTACAACAACCTCATCATCTCGCGAACGCTCTCTAAGTTCTACGGTCTGCCTGGCCTGCGAACGGGCTTCGGCTTCATCGGAAAGGGTCACGACCAGTTCCTCAGCTACTCGAATAAGTACTTGGGATTCAATCGCTTTGCTGAGGCTGTTGCAATTGCTGCTTTAGAGAGCGATGAGCACTACCGCCACGTAGCCGACGAGATGGAGTGGGGGCGTCAGCTCTACAAGAAGGAACTCGGCGGGCTGCCCGGCTTCAAGGTCTACAAGTCGGTGGCCAACTTCATCCTCATCAAGTATCCGCTTGAGATGAAGGAGCGGCTGATGGAGGCCCTGAAGATTCAGGACTACAAGATCAAGTTCATGAGCGATCCCGGACTCGAGTCATGCCTGCGCATCACTCTGGGCCGCCGCGAGCAGACGCAGACGGTTGTCGACACCATCAAGCGCGTCTATCAGGAAGTCCAGAAATAAATCGTCAATCGAAAATTCGTAAATAGAAAATTACTTGATGAACGAAAAATACAGAGCAACGCTCAAGTCGAGCGAGACCGAGGACTGGCTTGACTTGCACGTCATACGCCCCTTCTGCTACTATTGTGCGGTCTTCTTTGCGAAGTTCGACATCAACCCCAACACGGTCACCATCTGGTCGATGATAGTTGGTGCTGCCAGCGCCATCTTCTTCGGCTGTGCCAGTTTTTACTATGGTGGCACGATGGGACTCATCTATAACATCATCGGTATTGTGCTGCTGATGGTGGCCGACGTGCTCGACTGCACCGACGGCCAGCTGGCACGCATGACGGGCAAGAAGAGCCGCATAGGCCGCATTCTCGACGGTGTGGCCGGCTTCGCCTGGTTCATACCGATCTACGTGGTGCTCGTCTGGCGCTTCTATCAGCACCACACCATCGAGTTTGGCTGGCTGGGAATTGCCGACACGCCCCAGAACGCCCTTCTGGCAACGATTGTCGTCTTCGTGCTTGGCCTGATTGCTGGCTTTGCCGGTCTGGCCGGTCAGCAGCGTCTGGCCGACTACTACATCCAGGTACACCTCTTCTTTCTGAAAGGCGAGAAGGGCAGCGAGCTCGACAACTCCGTGCAGCAGCAGGAAATCTATGACCACATGCCGCCCTACGCTCCTGCCTATGAGCGCTTGTTCCAGAAGTCGTACGTCGACTATACGCGGAAGCAGGAGAAGGTGACGCCGCAGTTCCAGCGTCTGCTCTCGAAGTTGCGCGAGAAATACGGCTCTACCGCCAACATTCCGCAGGAGTTTCGCGAGGAGTTCCGGCAGAAGTCGCTGCCCGTCATCTTCTGGAACGGTCTGCTGACATTCAACTTCCGCGAGTCGTGGCTATTCCTGTTCTGTCTGCTCGACGTGCCCGCATGCCACTTCGTGTTCGAGATTGTCGCGATGGGCCTTCTCTGGAAGTACGTCAACCATCGCCACGAGTCGTTCTGCAAGGAGCTTGCCGACAAATTGTAAATCGAAAATCCGTAAATCGTCAATATTATGCGGTGGACCAAGCAGCGTCTTAACAACCTCTTCTTCGTCGTGGGCGTACTGGCCTGCGTGGTGATGCTGCTGACGTTTGATGTCAGTTTCACCGAGCTGTGGCAGCACATCTGCCATGCCGGCTACTGGCTCATCCCCATCGTTGGCGTCTGGATTTTCATCTACGCCATCAACGCCTGGTCGTGGTTCACCATCATCCGCAGCAAGACGCGCGGCACCAGCGAGCACGTCAGTTTCCTGCGCGTCTACCGGCTCACCATCACGGGCTATGCCCTGAACTACGCCACTCCCGTTGGCGGACTCGGCGGCGAGCCCTACCGCATACTCGAGCTGTCGAAGGACGTCAGTAACGAGCATGCCACGTCGAGCGTCATCCTCTATGCGATGATGCACTTCTTCGCCCACTTCTGGTTCTGGTTCACCAGCATCTTCATCTACCTGGCGCTGGCTGCCGTCGGCGACCTGCCCATCAACACCGCCATTGCCACCGTGCTGGGCATCATCATCGTGTTCTGCCTCGTGGCCTTCTACGTCTTTGCCAAAGGCTACCGCAACGGACTGGTAGTGAAGACACTACGGTGGATAGGCCATATTCCGGGCCTGAAGGGCTGGAGCACCCGCTTCCGCGAGAAGCACGCCGAGACGCTGACGAACATCGACGAGCAGATAGCTGCCCTCCACGCCGAGGACAAGGCCGCCTTCTACAAGAGTCTGATACTGGAGTACCTCTCGCGCATCGTGCAGAGCAGCGAGGTGCTGTTCATGCTCCTCCTCTTCGGCATCGACAATGGTGGTGGCTTCACGGGCATCTTTATCACCTACCTGCACAGCATCCTCATTGTCTCGTTCACCACGCTCTTTGCCAATCTCATCGGCTTCCTGCCCATGCAGCTCGGCGTTCAGGAGGGTGGTTTCGTGCTTTCCATCGCTGCCCTCGGTCTCTCAGCCGCCCTCGGCATCTTCGTCAGCATTATCTGTCGCGTGCGTGAAATCATCTGGATTGCCATCGGCATGCTCATCATGCGGCTGCCCGACAAATAAAGAGTAAATCGAAAATCCGTAAATCGAAAATCCCATGATAGGTGTAATACTCGCAGCGGGAATGGCCAAGCGCCTCCGCCCCCTCACAGACCACAAACCCAAGTGCCTGCTCAAGGTAGGCGAGCGTACTCTCCTGGAGCGCACCGTTGATGCTATGCATCAGACCGGCATCACGGAGTTCGTCGTCGTCACCGGCTACTGTGCCGACCAGATACGCGACTTCCTCACCTCTCACTTCTCACTTTTCACTTTTCACTTCATCCACAACGCCGACTACGAGCACAACAACAACATCTACTCGCTGTGGCTCGCCATGAAGCACGTTCGTGGTCAGGAGGTGCTGCTCATGGACAGCGACATCCTCTGCGACCCGGCCGCCGTCAGCGCCATTGCCTCACAGCCCGAGGCTGCCCTCGCGGTCAACCGCCACGAGCTTGGCGAGGAGGAGATGAAGGTCGTCGTCGATGCCGAATGCCGCATCACCGAGATATCGAAGACCTGCAATCCCGCCGATGCGATGGGCGAGAGTGTTGGTATCGAGCACATTACGCCAGCCTATGGTGAGGCGCTTGCTGCCGAACTCGACCTGATGATTGAGCGCGAGGGACTGATCGACATCTTCTACGAGCGTGCCTTCGAGCGCCTCATTCCCCAGGGACATACCTTCCGTGTGGTCGACACCACCGACTTCTTCAGCTATGAGCTCGACACCCCCGAGGACTTCCGCCGTGCCCAGGAACTCATGCCGCGTGAACTGCTTTGATGTTAAATAAGCATAAATCAGAGCGCCCAATAGGGGTGGTTTGAAGAAGTTTTCGTATCTTTGTCAATCGAAGTTTGACTAATCTAAAACTTAAACGAATTATGGAAAATAACGCTCAGCTGATTGCCCAGTGCGAGGCAATTGCAAAGGAATGGCTCTCTCCGGCCTTCGACGAGGAGACACGTAAGGAAGTACAGGCTATGCTCGATGCCGACGACAAGTCGGCGCTCATCGACGCCTTCTACCAGAACCTGGAGTTCGGTACGGGTGGTCTGCGCGGCATCATGGGTGCCGGCACTAACCGCATGAACAAGTACATCGTGGGCATGGCCACGCAGGGCTTTGCCAACTACATCAACAAGGCTTTCCCCGACATTCAGCCCGCCGTGGTCGTAGGTCACGACTGCCGCAACAACGGCCGCATGTTTGCCGAAACCGTTGCCGACATCTTCTCGGCCAACGGCATCAAGGTCTACCTTTTCGAGAGCCTGCGCCCCACGCCCGAGATTTCGTTCGCCATACGTCAGCTCGGCTGCCAGGCCGGTGTGAACGTGACGGCAAGCCATAACCCCCGCGAGTATAACGGCTACAAAGCCTACTGGGACGACGGTGCCCAGGTGCTGGCTCCCCACGACAAGGGTATCATTGACGAGGTGAACAAGGTGAAGATCGGCGACGTGAAGTTCGAGGGCAACAAGGACCTCATCATCCCCATCGGCGGCGAGATGGACTGGGACTACATCCAGGCTGTCAAGGAGGCAATGGTCGACCAGGACGTCATCCTGCGCCAGAAGGACCTCAACATCGTCTATTCGCCCATGCACGGCACGGGCCGCGTCATCATCCCGATGGCCCTGCGCTCATGGGGCTTCCAGAACATCCACGTGGTGCCCGAGCAGATGGTCATCGACGGCAACTTCCCCACCGTTGTCAGCCCCAATCCTGAGAATGCCGAGGCCATGACCCTCGGTATGAAGCTCGGCACGAAGCTCAACGCCGACCTCGTCATTGCCAGCGACCCCGATGCCGACCGTCTGGCCATCGTCTGCCGCAACGCCAAGGGCGAGTGGGAGATTCTGAACGGCAACCAGACCTGCATGATGTTCTGCTGGTACATCATTGCCAACAAGAAGAAGCTCGGCCAGCTGAAGGGTAACGAGTTCCTCGTGAAGACCATCGTCACCACCGAGGTCATTGCCAAGATTGCCGAGAAAAATGGCGTAGAGCTGAAGGACTGCTACACCGGCTTCAAGTGGATTGCCAACGAGATTCGCGTCAACGAGGGTGTGAAGAAGTACATCGGCGGCGGCGAGGAGTCGTTCGGATTCCTGCCGTTCGACAAGGTGCGCGACAAGGACTCCCCCGCCAGCATCTGCCTCATCTGCGAGATTGCCGCCTGGGCACGCGACAACGGCAAGACGCTCTACGACCTGCTCATGGACATCTACGCCGAGTATGGATTCTCGAAGGAGGTGACGATTAACGTCGTACGTCCGGGCAAGACCGGTGCCGACGAGATCAAGCAGATGATGACCAACTTCCGCGAGAACCCGCCTAAGGAGCTGGGCGGCTCGAAGGTCTGCCTGTGGAAGGACTACAAGACGCTCGAGTGGTGCGACGCTCAGGGTAACAAGGGTAAGCTCGACATGCCCGACACGTCGAACGTGCTCCAGTGGTTCTGCGAGGACGGTACGAAGGTTTCTGTGCGCCCCTCTGGCACCGAGCCTAAGATTAAGTTCTACACCGAGGTCAAAGACCCCACCTTCAAGTGCGCCGGCTGCTACGAGCGCTGCACGAAGGCTGCTGAGGAAAAGATTGAGGCCATCAAGAAGAGTCTGAATCTCTGATAATCAAGAAGATTTAATTGGGAGTTAACGGGAGGTATCGGTTTTTGTTTTTCTCTCGTTAACTCCCTTAATTTGTAAAGCAATGAAAACATCTAGACTTTGGATGCTTGCCGTCATCCTAACCTGCGGCCTTCAAGTAGTGACACTCACTTCGTGTGTCGATTCAGTTGACAATCCCGTCACGCCCGTTAATCCGGGCGAACAGACGGCGTTCACAACGAAGCAGTTGCCAGTAAACCGCTATGGCGAGGCCAGCGGCACCGTCAACGTGCGCTTTTACAACGACATGCCTTCAGTACCCTATATCTCTGTGGCCGACTTCCAGAGTCTGGTGAAGCCGGGGACTACCGTTAGCGTAACGAAGACCGGCGACGGCCTGTATCGGTTGCAGAACGCTGGGGGCAACGCCACCGTCAACAGCACGAACGACACGATGACCTTCGACGACTACATGGCCTTCACCAATCTGATGGACCTGCTGCAGCCGGGTATGGACAACGTCTATTATGACGGTGGACCGTTTGTGCGCTACAACCACCAGACGCTGACCGGAGAATCGTCGGCAGTCACCTTCGACTTTGGCAAGTACGCCATCGACCTGCGGGGCGACGACACGGCCGTGTACTTCCCCTTCACGACGCTTGCCGACCTCTATGCCGACTTGTCCTATCACAACGCTGCCTGTAACGGCAAGAAGGTGGTGGTGGCCAAGTGCGATGATGACAGCCAGGGCATCGAAGCCTTAGCCCCTGACTTCACGACCCAAAGCATCATGCAGGCCGGCACCCGCACGGCTGATATGGCGGCCTACAGCTATGGTGAGCTTTGTTTCGTCCTTGACCACTTCTACGGTTTTCCGGGACGAGCCCCCATCGAGCGCATGAACTATCAAGAAGGTCTCGACAAGGTACTCGCCTCCACCGCCGATGGCCAGCAGGTCAAGCAGCTGCTGCTGTCGACCGACATGACGGAATATGCTTACGGTCTCGAAATGCTGAACGTCTACTTCAACGATGGTGGCCATACCAACTTCTGGACTTCTGAGTCGCTGATTTCGGCCGAAGGCAGCACCTTTGGCGACACATATCCCTCACTCGCCGAGTTTTACAATGAAAATTACTTTAACAGCCAAGTGGAGGGAGGTGGTGTTTATTATGCTAACAAACACCTGCGTTCATCCTTCTATGGCGACTCTGTTGGCTCCGACGATGATGGCGATGATGACGACGACGATGAAGGCGATGGCAATGCCCCTGTTGTCACCTACCGTAAGAAAGGTAATACCGCCATTTGCCATTTCGATTCGTTTAACCGAATCAACTTTGAGGCTTGGAATAAATTCTACGCCGGCACAGGCCCGCTGCCCACTCTGGAAAATACTTGGAACGACGATCTGGTTGTCTTCCTCGATGCCCTGAAGAAGGCCGACGAAGATCCGGAAGTGAAGAACCTCGTCATCGATCTGACCTTGAACACCGGCGGTTCGCTTGACGTGGTCGTGGCAATGACATCGCTCATGTATGGTGAGAGCCTTTGCCGCTGCTTCAATGTGCTGACGGGACAGCAGACAACGTGGTACTACGACGTGGACCGTAACTTTGACGGGAAGTTCGACGACCGCGACAACGATGTACACTATGACCTGAACTTCTGCATTCTGCCCAGCCGTATATCCTTCTCTTGCGGCAACCTGTTCCCTTCACTCTGTCAGGATGCCGGGTTGCTCGTCGTCGGTGAAAAGAGTGGCGGCGGCAGTTGCGCAGTAGGCACTTATCGTACAGCAGAAGGAATAAAATACGGCATTTCCTCTGCCCGTGGCCGTCTCATCAACAAGCAGGGTCAGAACATCGACGGTGGTGTCGTCCCGCAGGTTCCCATTGCCCTCGGACCCGATTTTACCTGGCAGGAGTTCCCCGTCGCCAACTTTTCCAACTTCTACGATATTGACAATCTGAGCAGCATCATCGGCAACCGGTAACAATAATGGGCGAAATCAGACGTGTCGAATTTTCGGCTCGTTGGCAAAGAAAGAAAAGAAATGTATATGAAGAAGTTTTCGCTGATGATGGCGGCAGCCATGCTGAGCTGCGGCATCATGACGACATCGTGTAAGGACGATGAAGACGAAACAGCGGTGGCGAACCCTAAGCAGCAGGTGGTGCTCAGCTGCGAGCGGCCCGGCTACTTGCAGGCTGGCGACAAGGTGGCACTCATTTCGCCATCGTATTTCACGCCGATGGAAAACGTGGAGAAGACGGCTGCCCTGCTGAGCTCGTGGGGATTGGAACCCGTCATAGGCCCTAACGTGGGCATAAGGGTTGACGGTCAGTATGCCGGCACAGTGGCGGAACGCGTGAGCGACATCAGATGGGCACTCAACGACCCTGCCGTCAAGGCTATCATCTGCAACCGCGGCGGCTATGGCTCTATCCAGCTTATCGACCAGATGACACTCGCCGAGCTGAAAGCCTCGCCGAAGTGGATTGTAGGCTTCAGCGACATCAGCACCCTCCACGGACTGTGGAGCCGTGCCGGTGTGATGAGCATTCACGGCACGATGAGCTCGTTCCTGGCCAAGGGCGGTACCGATGCGAGCAGCACCCTGATGCGTGATCTGCTGATGGGCAGGGTGCCCCGCTATGAGCTGCCCTCGCACCAGCAGAATATCGAGGGCCGAGCCAGTGGTGTGCTTGTTGGCGGCAACATCTGCACCTTTGCGCCTAACCTCGGCACGCAGGCCGATGCTACTCTGGGCCGCGACCTCATCCTCTTTGTTGAGGAGGTCGAGGAGTCAATGCATAACATCGACCGTCAGATGCGCATTCTCCAGATGAACGGCGTGCTCGACCGATGTCGCGGCGTCATCCTTGGCGAGTTTACTGACTGCGGCACCGAGTTCAAGGATGTCAGTGGTGCGACGATAAGCGTGGAATCCATGATCTGCGACATGCTCAAGCAGTACCATATCCCCGTGCTCTGCGGATTCCCCGCCGGACATGGCGACGTGAACCTTCCTCTGGTGATGGGAGCCAACGTCACCATTGACGTGCGCTCCGACGGAGCCACCCTGCAGTTCAACATCGACGGCGATCAGAAGCCTGTCAGTACTGCCGAGATTACTGCTCCTGCAACACCTACAGCCGTTCGAATGTTCCTGGCCGGAAAGGCTGAGTAGAAACAAAGAAGGCCGTCGGAGACGAACTCCGGCGGCCTTCCCGTCATATATGTCTTGATTCATTCTTCGATGATACCGGCTTCGAGCCATTGGCTGACGAGCGTCTCAGAGTCGGCCTTGGCTTTGTCGGCCTCAACTTCGTATTCCTCGCAGAGGTAGTTGGCCAGGTCGTCGGCGGTAAAGCTGTCTGCTCCGTCGATTTTCTGCCAGAGGTAGGCAGCCGACTCGTTCATACTGATGATTTTCGAGAAGTCGATGTTCTCGATGCCTTCTGCAACGATGACGTATTCGCCGCAGACGTTGCGCAGGTGGAATCCTTTCTTTGTCTTCATTGTTATTTGTTCGTTAGTTTTATTTCTTCTTGAATCGGTTGGGTACATGCGGGTGCATGGTGAAGAGCAGGTAGCGGCGCAGGGGCAGCAGACGAGTCCACACCCAGGAGTAGATGCGCCACTTGCGACCATCGGTTCTGTCTAGCTGTTCACGGCCTTTGCGATAGAAACCGACAGCTGTGGCTTTGACATCCCCGAGCCGGCAGTGCTCGACGCCGAGATTGCCGTCGCCGCGAAGGGTGACGTGGTCGCCCTTGATGCTTACGATGCGGTGGAGCACGAAGTGCTTGGGCGCAATCTCTGCCAACACGGCATCGCCGACATTGATGCTCACAGGCTTGCGCAGCAGGGCTTTGTCGCGCCCGTCCTCTAAGAAGGGACGCATGCTGTAGCCGCGCAGGGGTAGGGTAACGGTATGTCCCTCCTCCAGCAGTCTGACGACCTCGGGCAGCAGCACGGCGTTGGACATCTGTATGGTCTTTATATCGCTCTTCATTGTCTTATTCTTTGGTAAGCGTAGCGTAACTCAGCCGGGCGGCCTCTTCGTCGGGCAGACAGTGGAGGGTGTAGACAGGTGTTGTCTCGATGATGCGGGTGACGGCGTCGCAGAGGTTGCGGTAGATGGCTGGGTCCCACTTCATCGACGAGCAGGCGGGCAGCAGCGAGGCAAAGGCCTGAATGGGAGCAAGCCGCTCGATGCTGTTCTGAGGGGCACGGTCAATACGGGTGACGGCTCCCAAGCGGGCACGGCGGTTGCGGTAGCAGGGCGTCTTGCCGCTCCAGGGCGAACCGTAGATGTAGGGCAGTCCGTCGTCGAGGATGCGGATGATGGGGTTATCGTCGTTCAGCAGTTCGGCCCCCTCGATGTGTTTCAGCCAGAGCGATGTGTGGGTGCTCTTTCCCGTGCCGCTCTGCGCCGTGAAAGGATAGCCTTTTCCATCGTACATGATGCACGAGGCATGGATGAGCATCGTCTGCCGGAAACTGCCTGCGAAGGCGAAGATGAGCATCAGCGCGTCGTTCAGGCCGAAGGAGCGCATCGTCCAGTCGCCGTTCAGCGCACAGCGGCAGTCGGTGAAGTGCTCGTTGGTGATGAGCAGGCAGCAGTCGCGGTTGTAGACGTCGCGTATAAGGTACTGGTAGCCGCCGTCGGGCAGCTGGTAGACCAGTGTGTCGCCGTTGCCGGTGTCAAACTTCCTGACGAGTTTCCTGTCTTTCGAGGGGCGCATCGAGTCGTCGACGGTGAGTGTGAAAAAGTAGTCGTCAGTCTGTTCGCTTGACTTGAAGTTGTCGAACGACGGCAGCAGCCACATACCGTTCTTCTTTGACTCCTCGAACAATATCCTGATGTTGAAGTCGGCTATCTTGAATGTGTTACTTTCCACTTTTCTTCTTTTTCTTTTTTGACGTCGCTTCTGCTACCTCTTCCTCGGTTGACGGATTATAATTGAAGGCAGTAAACCTGAAGTCGCTCTCTACGATATCCTTCACATTGTTGCGATTTTTCACTTTCTTTCCCGTTCCCAGGTAGAGTTTCTTCATCTTGATGTACTTTTTCTGCAGCTTCTTCAGGTTCTTGTTGTAGAACACAACGCAGGTGCGATATGGCATCTGGTTCTTGTCCAGATAGTCGCGCAGCATGGTGGAGTACAGATGACGACCTACCAGAAATCCGGTCTTGCCCTCAATCCATACGCTGTCGATAGTCTGGATGTTGGTGAAGTGTACAATCGTGTCGTTGAACGAGGCGGCAAAGCCGAACATGTAGACTCTCTGTGGAGCCGTGCCTTTAGCCTGTGAAGTGGTTGGAATCATCGCTGCCATGATAAAAGCAGCGATGGCGATGTATCGTTGTAATTTCATTGTCCTAAATATGCCTTTAACATCTTGTTCTTGGTACCCTCGCGCAGCCGGCGGATGGCTTTCTCCTTAATTTGGCGTACACGCTCGCGCGTCAGTCCGTATTTTTCGCCTATCTCTTCAAGGGTCAGCTCTGGGCCGTTGATGCCGAAGAAGGCCTCGATGACGTTGCGTTCACGCTCGTTGAGTATGCGCAGGGCTTGCTTAATCTCAGCTTGCAGCGACTCCATAACCAGCTGACGGTCAGCCATTGGGGACGATTCGTTCACCAATATATCAAGCAGCGAGCCCTCATCGCCATCGGCAAAGGGAGCGTCTACTGAGACGTGGCGCGTGTTGGCGCTCATGGCCTCGTCGACCTTCTCCTCGGGCAGATTAATCTCCTGAGAAATTTCCTCTACCGACGGGCGGCGCTCGTTCTCCTGCTCAAACTTGCTCAGCATGCGGTTGATCTTGTTGACCGACCCCACCTGGTTGAGTGGCAGGCGCACGATGCGGCTCTGCTCGGCAATAGCCTGAAGAATGGACTGGCGAATCCACCAAACGGCATAGGAGATGAATTTGAAGCCGCGCGTCTCGTCGAACTTCTCGGCGGCCTTGATGAGCCCGAGATTGCCCTCGTTGATAAGGTCCGAGAGCGACAGCCCCTGATTCTGGTACTGCTTGGCTACCGAGACTACGAAGCGGAGGTTGGCGCGCGTCAGCCGCTCCAGGGCCTTGCGGTCGCCCTTGCGAATCCGCTGTGCCAGTTCCACCTCTTCCTCAATGGAAATCATTTCTTCCTTGCCTATCTCCTGTAAGTATTTTTCGAGAGATTCACTCTCCCGATTAGTGATGGATTTCGTGATTTTCAGTTGTCTCATTGGTAGTCGAGTTTAAAGCCGTCGGGCAAAGGTACGGTAAAAAAATGAAACTGCCAAAGAAAAAGGTGAAAAAGTTGTCTTTTCCACCTTTTTCAATATGTTTAGCGGCTGTTAGTCGTTCTGAAGCGGTACTGCGAAGTAGCCTTTCTTGCCGGTGGGATAGATGCCCTGTATGTAGAGCACGGGCTCCTTCGATGTAGAAGCTTCCTTGACAACGTCCTGCAGGTCCTCGATGGACTTCACGCTCTTGTCGTTGATGCGCTGGATGATGAAGCCCTTCGGCACGCCGGCATCCTTCAGCTTGCCGCCGTTCACCTTCAGCACTTCCAGTCCATAGCCAATGTTGAGTTGCTCCTTCTGCTGGTTGCTTAGAGCGCGGAACTGTCCGCCGAGCACGTCGATGTCGGCATTCTTCACCACCTTGGTGTTGCCCTGTTCGTTTTTCAGCGTCAGCGTAGCAGTCTGCTTCTTCTTGTCGCGCAGGTAGTTGATGGTAATATTGTCGCCGGGACGCTTCTGAGCGATGATGTTCTGCAGTTCGCCGAACGACTTGATCTTCTGTCCGTCGATGTGGGTGATGACGTCGCCCTCCTTCAGTCCGGCCTCGGCGGCAGCACCATCGTCAACAACCTTGGCAATATAGATGCCTTCCATTGTGCCCAGGTCGACATCGTTGCCCTTGTCCTTCTCGCGGTCTACATAGTCGTTCACGTCGGTACCCTGGATGCCTATCAGGGCGCGCTGCACGTTGCCATACTGCTTCAGGTCGGCCACCACCTTATTCATAATAGAAGTAGGAATGGCGAAGCCGTAGCCGATGTTCGAGCCGTTGGGCGATGCCAGCATGGCGTTGATGCCAATCAGTTCGCCGCGCGTGTTAACCAGCGCGCCACCTGAGTTACCTTGGTTGATGGCAGCGTCGGTCTGAATCATTGATGATACGCCCTGTCCCATGCTGCGGGCCTTGGCCGACACGATACCGGCGGTCACGGTGTTGTTCAGTCCGAGCGGGTTGCCTACGGCCAGCACCCATTCGCCCACCTTCACGTTGTCAGAATTGGCGATGACGATGGCCGGCAGCTGCTTGGCGTCTATCTTGACGAGTGCCAGGTCGGTGGTGGCATCGGCACCGATGATGCGTGCCGAGTACTCCTTGTTGTCGTTCAGTGTCACGGTCAGTTCGTCGGCACCGTCAACCACGTGATTGTTGGTCACAATATAGCCGTCGGCCGAGATGATGACACCCGAGCCTGCTGCCTGGCGCTTCGGTGTCTGCACCTGGCGCTGGCGACGGCCGCCATTGCCCTGTCCGCGTCCGAAGAACCCTCCGAAGGGGTCAGAGAAGAAGTCCTCGAACGGGTCGCTGTACTCTACGGTCTGCACCTTCGAGTTCTGCGTGTTCTTGATGTAGACCACTGAAGGCAGCGACTTCTCGGCTGCAAAGGTCAGGTCAACGGGCTGACCTGCCGGCAGGGCTGTCACGGCGGGGGTGGGTACTTGTTCGGGCGAAGTGGCAGCATTGGTTTTGCTAAATGCTACGACTGAGAAGACAACAGCTACGAGTGCTGATGTCGGGACTGCGATGTTGATTACTTTTTTCATATCCATATTTGTTTGATTTTAAAATTGTCGTTTCCTGTTTTCTGACTGCAAAATTACGCGCAAAGTTTAAGAAACTGACAAATTGTCGTGATTATTTGTCCCAATTTAACAATTTCGTGCCGCCTGTTAACGCTGCTTTGCGATTAACAGTCAGAACCTTAAAATATTGACAAAATTAAGAGTTTGTTCTACTTTTGATTCTTTATTTGTAATCATCTGCTGCCTTTTTCTGAAAATTCTTGGCTATTTGCGCTTTTTGTATTACCTTTGCACTCGGAAAGTACTGTCACGGTCTGTCGCTGGTGTCTTTATGGCACGAGAGGAAAGTCCGGGCAGCGCAGGACGCCCCACTTGTGAAAGTGCAAGCAGTCGGCGACGGCTGGATATGGCAGAAGAGAACGACCGCCTTCTTCGGAAGGTAAGGGTGAGAAGGTGGTGTAAGAGACCACCAGGCGGCTGGTGACAGTCGTGCTGTGCCATCTGGGGGCTGCAAGTTCATGTATACCACCGTCTGAGGGCTGTCCGTCCGAGTGACCTGTAGGTACGCGGTGGAGGGTAGAATGCTAAAGCCGTGGGGTGACTTACGGATTAGATAAATGACAGACGCTGGCACTTGCTGTCAGTACAGAACCCGGCTTACAGGGGCAGTGCTTTCCGCTTTTGAAGTGAGAAGTAAAGAGTGAAAAGTGAAGAGTGAAGGGTGAAGAGTGAAGAAGCTGTTGCATCGTGTGTATAAGACGCTCGCGCTGACCATCAAGTTCTTTACGGCCAAGCGGGTGATGGCCAAGGCATCGGCCTTGACCTATTCCACGTTGTTGGCCATTGTACCCATTCTGGCTGTGGTCTTTGCCATAGCGCGGGGCTTCGGCTTCAGTAAATATATAGAGGTGTGGTTCCGCGATATTCTCGCTTCGCAACCGCAGGCCGCCGACATCATCATCGAGTGGGTGAACAGCTACCTTGTCCACACCAAGAGCGGCCTGTTCTTAGGTATCGGCTTGGTGTTCATGCTCTACACGGTGCTGATGCTGGTGAACAATATCGAGGAGACGTTCAACGAGATCTGGCAGGTGAGCAGTTCGCGCTCGCTCTACCGCTCGTTTACCAATTATCTGGCGGCGTTCTTCCTGTTCCCCATCTTTATTGTGGTCACGACGGGCTGCTCGGTTGTGCTGACGACATTGGTAAGCAGCATGCCCGACGTGCTGATGCTCGGCTCGGCGCTGCGCCATCTGCTCGGCTTCCTGCCCTACGTACTGCTGTCGCTGCTCTTTATTGGCCTGTATGTCTCAATGCCCAATACCCACGTTGAGTGGCGTTGTGCCATTGTGCCAGGCATCATTGCCGGCGTGGGCATTCAGTGGCTGCAGCTGTTCTACGTCCACTCGCAGTTGTGGGTGACGGGCTACAACGCCATCTACGGCTCGTTTGCCGCCTTGCCGCTGTTCATGCTCTGGGTTCAGATTTCGTGGACCATCTGCCTGTTTGGTGCTGAGATGACGTTTACCAACCAGCACATGAATCGCATGGGTGTCAACATGATGCGTCCTGACGCTCATCCGTATATCGAGATGGGCGATGACGAGCGTGACGACGAGTCCCTGTCGATGTATGCCGAAGGGATTGACGGTCTGTAAATAAATAAGGTGAAAACTGTCGGCTAATCCTCCTTCAGCAGTTTGTCGAAGAAGTCGTCCAGGTCCTTGTCGAGGTCGGCCATCAGTTCTGTGTCGATGATGACCGTGTCGTCGTCGACCACATACAGTTCGCCGGCAGGCTCCTTGTCGTCGTCCTCCAGCACGAAGGCGTAGGGCTTCAGCAGTCCCATGTTCTCGACCTGAGCCTTCTGCTTGTCGATGACCCGGCGGATGATGCTGGCAATCTGCTCGTAGAAGTCGTCGTCCTTGTTGTCAATCCACTGCTCGACGACACAGCGCGTAATCTCGTTGTCGTCGTCGTCGAATGCGGTCAGTTCGCCTGTTTCCTGGGTGACGCGGATGTGGATGTCGGTCATTAGTGACGCATCCTCTTTAGAAGGAAATTTCTCTGCTATCTTGCGGATAGCGCGTCCAATTTGTTGTAGCGTTTGTTCTGTAGCTTTCATAACGTCTTTCTCTATTTGCCGACAAAAGTATAAAAAAGATTTGTATCTGCAAACGATTACGATTATTTTTTTTATTATTTCTTGTTTCTCACTCCTCATTTGTCTTTTTTTTTGTACCTTTGCAGTCGCAAACTACTACTTTACTTGTTTCACAGGTTAATGAACGACAAGATAAGACATTCTGGGGTTATCGACAGCATTGCTGAGGGAGTCGTCAAGGTGCGCATCCTTCAGCAGTCGGCTTGTGCTGCCTGCAAGGTGGCGGGCTACTGTCATGCTTCGGAGTCGAAAGAGAAGCTTGTCTCTGTATGCTGCAACAACGTTGCAGCCTTCCGCCCCGGGCAGGAAGTGGTGGTTACGGCTTCGCAGCAGGTGGCTGCCCGCGCCGTACTGTTAGGTTTCGGCTTGCCGCTGCTTATCCTTGTGGTGGTGCTTTTCGTCGTGCTCCGTCTGACGGGCAGTGAGGGCACGGCGGCGTTATCCGGCTTGGGTGCCTTGGTGCCTTACTATGCTGTGCTGTGGCTGCTGCGCGGGCAGATAGGCCGCCGCGTTTCGTTTGAGATAGAAGAACTAAATAAATAAGAAAAAAGGTATGAATTTCATGTTGATTGCAGTGATTGTCCTTGGAGCCATCGGTCTCGTGGCAGCCCTCGTGCTGTTTGCCGCCTCCAAGAAATTCGCTGTCTACGAAGACCCCCGCATTGCGCAGGTCAACGAGCTGCTGCCTGGTGCCAACTGCGGCGGCTGTGGCTTTGCCGGCTGTGGGGGTATGGCCGATGCACTCGTCAAGGGTGCCGATGCCGGTTCCATCGAGGGACTGAACTGTCCCGTTGGCGGTGCCGACGTCATGGGGCGAGTGGCCGACCTGCTCGGTATGGCCATTGCCAACGGCGAACCGAAGGTGGCCGTCGTGCGCTGTAATGGCACTTGTGAGAACCGGCCCCGTATTGCCGAGTATGCCGGTCTGCGCACCTGTGCTGCCATGAACGCCTGCTGCGCTGGCGAGACGGCCTGCGGCTATGGCTGCCTGGGCTGTGGCGACTGTGTGGAGGCCTGCCAGTTTGACGCCATCCACATCAACCCTGAGACCGGCATTGCCGAGGTCGACGAGGAGCGTTGCGTGGCCTGTGGCGCCTGTGTGAAGGCTTGTCCGCGCAGCATCATCGAACTGCGCAAGAAGGGCCCGAAGGGTAGGAGAGTGTACGTCAGCTGCGTCAGCAAGGACAAGGGCGCTGTTGCCATGAAGGCCTGCAAGGTGTCGTGCATCGGCTGCAGCAAGTGCGAGCGCGAGTGCCCGTTTGGTGCCATCACCGTTGGCAACAACTGCTCGTACATCGACCCCGCGAAGTGTCGTCTGTGCCGTAAGTGCGTGTCAGTCTGTCCGACCCACGCCATCGTCGCCGTCAACTTCCCCGCTCCGAAACCCGCAGAACCAAAAGTAGAAGAAAAGGAGGCAACAGTATGAATATCAAGACATTCAGTATAGGTGGCATCCACCCTGATGAGAACAAGCTGACCCATGAGGTGGCCACGAAGACAGCCCCACTGCCCAAGCAGGCCATCTTCCCGCTGAGCCAGCACATTGGTGCTCCAGCCTCACCTGTTGTGCAGAAGGGCGACAAGGTGAAAGTTGGTACGCTCATTGCCGAGGCAGGCAGCTTCGTGTCGGCGCCCATCTACAGCAGCGTCAGCGGTACCGTCTTTAAGATTGACACCGTCGTCGACGCCACAGGCTACCGCAAGCCCGCTATTATAATTAATGTGGAGGGCGACGAGTGGGAGGAGAGTATCGACCGCTCTGACAAGTTGGAAACCGTCGGCGACCACCCCGAACTGACTCCCGAGGAAATCATCAACCGCGTGAAGACGGCAGGCATTACGGGTATGGGCGGTGCCGGCTTCCCCACGTTTATCAAGCTCACCCCGCCGCCGACGGCCAAGGCCGAGTGCGTCATCATCAACGCCGTGGAGTGCGAGCCTTACATCACTGCCGACTACCGCCTGATGATGGAGCATCCCGACGAGATTCTCGTGGGTCTCGAACTGCTCATGAAGGCCACCAAGGTCACCAAGGGCTATATCGGCATCGAGACCAACAAGCCCGCCGCCATCGACCTGCTCACCAAGAAGTGCGCCGAGAAGTTCGGTGCTTCGGCCTACCACGTCAAAGTAGTCCCCCTGAAGCAGCGCTACCCGCAGGGCGGCGAGAAGCAGCTCGTCGATGCCGTCATCAACCGCCAGGTGCCTGCTCCGCCCGCCATCCCCGTCAACGTGGGTGCCATCGTCCAGAACGTCGGAACGGCCTACGCCGTCTACGAGGCCGTGATGAAGCACAAGCCGCTGTTCGAGCGCTATACCACTGTGACCGGCAAGCGCCTGGCCAATCCCGGCAACTTCCTCGTCCGCATGGGTACGCCGATGAAGGACCTCATCGAGGTCTGCGGCGGTATGCCCGACGGCGACAACAAGCTGCTGGCCGGCGGTCCGATGATGGGCAAGGCCCTGACCACCGACGAGGTGCCCGTCTGCAAGGGCACCAACTCCGTGACCATCCTCTCTGGCGACGATGCTCGCCGCAGCGAGCCGCTGCCCTGCATCCGCTGTGCCAAGTGCGTCGGCGCCTGTCCGATGGGCCTTGAGCCTTACCTGCTGGCCAAGCTCTCGGAGGTGAAGAACTGGGAGCGTGCCGAGCGTGAGGACATCACCTCTTGTATTGAGTGCGGCTCCTGCCAGTTCACCTGTCCTGCCCACCGTCCGCTGCTCGACAACATCCGTCAGGGTAAGCAGACCGTCATGGGCATCATCCGCAGTCGTGCTGCAAAGAAATAAATTGAAATTCGAAAATCTGTAAATCGTAAATATATAGATGGGAAAATTAGTTGTATCATTATCACCACACGCCCACGGCACCGACACCGTCGAGCGCAACATGTACGGCGTCATCATCGCCCTGCTGCCCGCTCTGCTCGTGTCGTTCTACTTCTTCGGCCTGGGTTCCGTTGTCGTGACGGCAACGAGTGTGGCTGCCTGCGTCCTGTTGGAGTGGGCCATCAGCAAATATGTCCTGAAGCAAGAGCGCTCTACGGTAATGGATGGTTCAGCCGCCCTTACAGGTCTGCTCCTTGCCTTCAACCTGCCGTCGAACCTCCCTGTGTGGATCATCATCATCGGTGCCGTCTTTGCCATCGGCGTAGCCAAGATGCCGTTTGGCGGTCTGGGCAACAACATCTTCAACCCAGCACTCGTCGGACGTGCCGCCCTGCTTGTGGCCTTCCCCGCACAGATGACCACTTGGCCGAAGGTAGGCCAGCTCACGAGCTATCTTGACGCCGAGACGGGGGCCACGCCGCTGGCCATCATGAAGGAAGCCATCAAGAGTGGCGATGCCTCGGTGCTCGACCGCCTGCCCGACTCGCTGAGTCTCTTCCTCGGCAACCATCCCGACGGGGCCGGCGCTATGGGCGAGATCTGCGCCTTGGCGCTGCTGCTCGGCCTGGCCTTCATGCTGTGGCGCAAAATCATCACGTGGCACATTCCCGTCTCAATCATCGCTACGGTGTTCGTCTTCGCCGGACTGCTCCATCTGGCCAGTCCTGCTTATGCCGACCCTGTCAGCGTCGTCCTCTCTGGCGGTCTGATGCTCGGCGCCATCTTCATGGCTACCGACTATGTTACGTCGCCCATGACGCCGCGCGGACAGCTCATCTACGGCGTCTGCATCGGTCTGCTGACGGTCATCATCCGCAACTGGGGCGCCTATCCTGAGGGCATGTCGTTTGCCATTCTCATCATGAACGCCTTTACGCCGCTCATCAACAACTACGTGAAACCCAAGCGTTTCGGCGAAGTCCCAACTAAATCGTAAATCGAAAATCAGTAAATCGAAAATCCCTATGGTGAAGAAACTTGAATCTACACTACTGAATATGGCTCTGGTGCTCACGGGTGTCGCCGTCGTCATGGGTGCCATCTTGGCCTTCGTCAACCACCTGACCGAAGGCCCCATCGCCCAGCAGAAGGAAAAGGCCCTCGCCGCCGGTATCCAGTCTGTCCTTCTATGCGACAACATTGTTGTCGCCCAGACCGACACCGTCCGCCAGACCGACGCCAAGGGCAAGGAGCTAACCTTTATTCTCTATCAGGCCAAGGATGCCCAGGGCCGCGACCTTGGTGCCGCTGTCGAGTCGACCACCGGCGGCTTCGGCGGCAATCTGAAGGTGCTCGTAGGCTTCGACCCCGACGGCAAGATTCTCGGCTACACGCTGCTTGAGCATGCTGAGACGCCGGGCCTCGGTGCGAAGGCCGACAAGTGGTTCCAGCGCGGCGAGAAGGGCGACATCATCGGCAAGACGCCCGCTGAGCCGCTGACCGTCTCGAAGGACGGCGGACAGGTTGACGCCATCACCGCCTCGACCATCACCAGCCGTGCCTTCCTGCTGGCCGTCAACAATGCCTATAACGCCTACAAGGCTACGCCCGCCCCAGATGCTGCGACGGGAGCCACGAAGCAAATTAATAATTGACAATTGATAATTATGAGCTATATAAGTATTATCCGCAATGGCATCGTCAAGGAGAACCCAACGTTCGTCCTGATGCTCGGTATGTGTCCCACGCTGGCCACAACCACGTCGGCCCTGAACGGACTGTCGATGGGACTGGCCACGATGGCCGTGCTCATCTGCACCAACGTCGTCATCTCGTGTCTGAAGTCGGTCACGCCCGATAAGGTGCGCATCCCCGTGTTCATTGTCGTCATCGCCGCCTTCGTCACGATGCTGCAGCTGGTCATCAAGGCCTTCCTGCCTGATGTCGACGCGGCCCTCGGACTCTTCATCCCGCTGATTGTCGTCAACTGCGTCATCCTCGGTCGTGCTGAAGCCTTTGCCGCCAAGCAGTCGCCTGTAGCCTCGCTCTTCGACGGTATCGGCATCGGACTGGGCTTCACCCTCGGACTGACGCTTCTCGGCATCTGCCGCGAGCTGTTGGGCAGTGGCAGCATCTTCGGACTGACCCTGCTGCCCGAGACCTACAACATCCTGCTCTTCGTCCTGCCTCCGGGTGCCTTCATCACCCTCGGCTTCCTCATCGCAATTGTCAACAAAATAAGGAACTAAGTTATGGAATACATCCTGATATTTATCTCCGCCATCTTTGTGAACAACATTGTGTTGTCACAGTTCCTCGGCATCTGCCCGTTCCTTGGTGTCTCGAAGAAGATCGACACCTCGCTCGGCATGTCGGCAGCCGTAGCCTTCGTGCTCACGCTGGCTACCATCGTTACATGGCTTGTGCAGCGCTACGTGCTCGACCCCTTCGGCCTGCAGTACCTGCAGACCATCGCCTTCATCCTCGTCATCGCCTCGCTGGTGCAGATGGTCGAGATTGTGCTCAAGAAGGTGTCGCCCGCACTCTATCAGGCCCTCGGCATCTTCCTGCCCCTCATCACCACCAACTGCGCAGTCCTCGGTGTGGCCATCCTTGTCATCCAGAAGGACTTCTCGCTGCTGCAGTCCGTCGTCTACGCCTTCTCAACGGCTGTCGGCTTCGGTCTCGCCCTCGTCGTCTTTGCCGGCATGCGCGAGCAGTTGGAGCTGGTGCGCATTCCCAAGGGCATGCAGGGCATGGCCATCGTCATGCTCACGGCCGGTCTCCTCTCCCTCGCCTTCATGGGCTTCTCGGGCGTCGACGGCGGTCTCAAAACCCTCTTCGGCCTCGATTAATAACGCGTCCCACCTATATAATTAATGCACGGTATCTGCAATTGTCAGATGCCGTGCGTTTCTTTATGGGGCTGAGGCGCCACCTCGTATTTGTGTAGCGCCACCTCGTTTACGTGTAGTGCTACGAGACAAATCGGGGACAAAGGGACAGGGACATTAAGGTTCCTGCAAATTTTAGAAGGGGAAATTTTATATATTAT
>CAMHHO010000038.1:0-28429 GCA_946184965.1 uncultured Prevotellaceae bacterium
CGGTCCATCGGCTTGGCCATCTCCATATCGGCCTTCACATCCTGCGTAGCCTTCAGCTGGTCGGGTGTGTCCTCATAGAGGAACGAGGCCTCCAGCTCGTGCTGCATGTACGAGTCGTGGCTAAATGCAAAGCCTTTCTCACGGCGCCGCTTGGCATAGAGTTTGATCAGGTCGCGGGCAATGTCCTTGATGTGCTTCTTCGTGCGCTCCTTCAGCCGCTCCCACTGCCCGGTGCCCAGCGTCGAAAGGCGAGGCGCATCGCCACCGTCCTGCGACTTGTACTTCGACACCTTGTAGAGCGAGTGGATCGACACGTAGATGCAGTCGCCCCGCTGGTAAGTAATCTTGATCATTTCCTGATACCCGTCGCCCTGCGGCATACGCACCAGTCCGCCGAACTTGCCGATGCCGTGGTCTATGTGTACCACGAAGTCGCCAATCTCAAACTGCTGTATCTCCTTCAGCGTCAGAGCCACCTTGCCCGTGCGGGCCTTGTCGCTCTTCAGGTTGTACTTATGGAAACGGTCGAATATCTGGTGGTCGGTCAGGAAGCAGGCGCGCGCATCGTGGTCGATAAAGCCTTCGTGCAAGGTCTTGTCGACAGGGACGAACTGCAAGTCTTTATCAGTCTCGGCCAGAATGTCCTTCAGTCGTTCTTGCTGCTTCTTGCTGTCGGCCAGTATAAACAGGTTGTAGCCCTTCAGCTGATAGTCCGTCAGCGTCTTGGTCAGCAGTTCGAAGTTCTTGTGGAACAGGGGCTGGGCGGTGATGTTGAACGAGATAGCGGTGCCCTCTCCCCTACCCCTTAGCTCTATGCGGCGGAAGCGCTCGCTGTCGGCCTTGAACTGGCTGCCGTTGATGAGCTGGCTCTCGCGGCGCAGCTGCTGCTCAATCTCCTGCTGTTCCATCTCCGACTCAGCCTCCTCCATACGCTCCATGACGGCCTGCTTAGAAAAGCCCTCCTGAAAGGTGCGGTCGATGGCGTCGGCCACGTAGCCATAGTCCTTCAGGCAGAGCAGCGTCTCGTCGGGCAGGAACTTAAACAGCGACTCCTTGTCCTCGGTCAGTCCTGCCAGCTCGGGCACAATGTCCACCCGCTCACGGCGCTCCTTCGACAGCTGGTCCTCCACCTCGAACGTACGGATGCTGTCAACCTCATCGCCAAAGAAGTCAATGCGGAATGGGAACTCGCTGCTATAGGAATAGACGTCGAGGATGGAGCCGCGCAGGGCATACTGCCCCGGCTCGTAGACGTAGTCCACCTCGCGGAATCCGAACTCCTGCAGCGTCTGTTCTATCGTGGCCGTCGCCACCGTCTGGCCAGTGGTCAGCGTCAGCGTCCTCGTGTCGAGTTGTTTCTTCGACACCACCATCTCGGCCACCGCCTCCGGGTAAGAGACGATGTAGAGTCCCCTGCCCTCTGCCGCCAATTGCGACAGCACCTCCGTGCGCAGTATCTCGTTGGCCGGGTCGCGCTGGGCGTACTTCACCGACCGCCTGTAGCTCGACGGGAAGAACAGCACCTGCCGGTCGCCCATCAGCTGCGTCAGGTCGTGGTAGAAGTACCCCGCTTCCTCGGCGTCCTGAAGAATGAAAAGTATCGTGGCAGCGGTTTTCTGAGCCAGACTACCGAACACTAACGGCCCGCTGGAGGCCAACAAGCCCTCGAGGAAAATGCGTCGTTCCCGAACATTTCCCACGGCTTTCGCCAGTGCCGCCACCTGCGGCCGCTTGGCATACTGTTTACTCAGTTCCTGTATGTTCATCGCTTAAAGCGGTGCAAAGGTACGCAAAATAAACGAAGATTCCGCATTTTACGTCGTTTAATTTGGAAGTCCCGGCAAGTTTCTATACGGCAATCCCGGATTAGCGACCCTGCGCCGCATCTTTTCTGAACACCACACTGCCGACGTGGTTGCCCACATACATCGGGACGAGGTCGGAAGTGGCGTACCACTTAGGCTTTCCAGGCATGTCGTCATAAATGGCCTGCCCATTGATTTTCAGTCCCTCGAAGGTCACATTCTGCACACGGCGCCCCTCGTCATAGCCGTTTATCACCGACATGTTTGGCTGCTTGCCACTATAGCGCACATGGCGGAACACAATGTCATCGACACCTCGGCCGGCGGCGTTGCAGTATTTCTGGTTGAACCCCACTTTCACCTGCACAATGCTGCCACACTCTATCTGCTCAATGCGGATATTGTCGAAGCACACGTCGCGCACCAGGTTGCTGTCGCCGCAGTTGATGGCCATGCAGCCCTGATAATCCACCTGCGGCTCAGCCTGGCCCAGAATGTCGATGTTCTCATAAACCAGATGCTCAATGGTGTCGCCAACTTCGGCATCGCCATGAATGCCGATGAAAATAGGATGGGCCACGTCAGCCCAAAGCGTCGAGTTACGCATGCGCACATTGCGGGTGGAGCCCCTGAACCCCTTTCGGGTGGCGTAGGCCGTGGTGCAGTCGTCAGAGTTGCGGCAGAACACGCGGTCGAAGAGTATGCCGTCGCAGCCGCCGAAGACGTTAAGGCCGTCGCCCCAGGCAGGATGGGAAATACTGCGTACATCCCGCAGCGTCACGTCCTTGGATTCGCCAATGGGGCAGGTATTCAGCAGCAGTCCGTCGATCAGCACATTGCGGGAGCGATAGACGTGAGCCCCCTCATAGCCACGGGGCGGACGGGCGATGCCGCGCCCCAGAATGCTTACGTTCGCGGCATCATCGATGGCAAAAGTACCGGTGAAATAAGCTCCGCCGGCGAGATAGACCGTCGTGTTTGACTCGACAAAGATGGTGTCTTGCCGATCGTAGAAGCCTGGCGCATAGTATCTGAACCCACGACCCTGCCGCTTCGCCTCCCGCTCTGCCTGCTCCTTGCTCACGGGGGGCTTGGAAGAGAAGACCAGCAGGTTGCTTGTGATGTCACCGTCCAGATCTACGCTGACGTTCTCAGGCTGGAACAGCAGGAACTCTACCGTGGAGTCGTTCTGGACGGTGGCCGTCACACCACGATAGTCTGGACGGATGCGCGCTGAGGCGAACTTTCTGGTCTTGCTGATCACCCGCACCCGCACATCGCCCGTGAAGTCGAACATGGCGTAAGAGATTTCGCACACTTTGTGTTTGCCGTCGCCCACATATGCGTTGACCTTCGCCATGTAAGTGTCTGTCTTCGTCCACTCGTCGCAGCCGCGCGGACAGACGAAGACGTCATAGTCATGCTTCAGTGGTGCACCCTTGGGGGCTGGATAGGTGAACGCCCGGTGTATTCTCGGATTCTCGTCCACGCCCCTTACGGTAAACTCGTCGGCCTCGATGTTCTTTCTCACCTCGCCCCTTCTGTCGGCTTTAGCCTGCTGTTCAAGCAGTCTCTTGGTATAGGGCATCTTCAGTCCGCAAAACCCTGCGTAGTGGTCGTAGGCCTTGCGGTAGATGTCGCGGATGCGTCCGCGCCCCATGCTGCCCGGTTCGGTCCAGTCAGAATAGAGGCCGGTGCAGTCCTGCCACGTCTCAAAGGGCACGTCATGCCCCAGATTATAGCGGGCTGTGTATTCCAGCCCCTTCAGCAGCCGGTTGTCGAGTGCCGAATAGAGATCGTCGCCCTGCTGCCACGCCATTTCGCAGGCATCGACCAATGTCCCCAGCCCGAGCTGCACGTGCTGCTGGTCGCGCCCGGACTCCTGGCACTGTCCGGTCACGCTGATGTAACGGGGCAGCGAGCCGTTGTCGTAGGCGTGCAGATAGTAGTCGACGGCATTTCTGTACAGCGCCGTGTCACCCATGGCGATGGCAGCCGCCATGCGGCAACGGTTCACGATGGCGCCCCAGTTGCCGTTGGCGTAAGGGCTGTCGGCCTCGAACTTGTCCATGACAGGCACCATCGCCCTGCGTATCATTGCCGACCAGGCCGGTGTCCCGTGTTTTTTCTCCACGATGATGGCGCGGCACAGCCAGTAGCACTGAATCAGGCACAGAGGCGCATCGTGGCCGTCGATCAGCCGCAAGGTCCCTGCATACGCTTCAATGATGCGCACGGCCTCATCGTGCCTGCCGGCCAGCGCAAAGTCCCACGCCGCCTTCATGTCGCGCTCGCTTCCTGCCTTCGTACTGCGGAACTGTCCGTCACGGGCTATCACCTCGTAGGGTCCCGACATCGGGAACTCCCCTTGTGCCATGACAACAAGAGACGCTGCCAACAAGCTGAGAATAGATAATAGATATTTCATCACGTCGTAAAAGTCTGAGTGTTATTTACTATCTATGACGAGGCCCAAGATACCTTCCAGGTCAGCGTCATCCACTTTGCCGTCGCCATTGATGTCGGCAGTCCCCGTGACGGAAGTGGAGGCTGGCTGGCCAAGTATCTGACCGATGGCTAAAGTGACGTCAACAATGTTCACCACGCCGTCGCCGTTGACGTCGCCTCTCGTCAGCGGTGGCTGCGTCTCTAAGTGGAACGTGAACAGCGTCTTTCGTCCGCCCTGGTTCTGATAGACGAGCTGCACGTCGCGGTTGCGAGCCACGGTTTTCGTCACCGTGCTGCCCGTGGTGCCGTCATCCCAGAGGAAGGCGTCGAACCCGCGTGTGCCGCTGATGCCCAGCGTGACCTCCTCGCCATAGGCCACGCTGATGGTAGCTTCGTTATCCAGCGTCTTGCCCTTATATATTATAAAAGGTGTCACACCGGGCGTCTCCTCGCAGTCACCCTGCACGGCGATAGAGAAGAGCTGTTCGCTCTCGACACCCCGATTGTTGGTGTAGGTGGCCCGGTACATAAAGCTGCGGTCGGCCGTGACGGTGATGTTGCGAGTGCTCTCGCCCGTGTTCCACTGCCACAGTCCGGTGTCCGCCTCGCCGTCGGGCAGCTGGGGCTGCAGGGTGACGATGCTGCCCCGTGGCAGTCCCGTCTGGTTGTCGGTGGTGTAGTCGTTCTTCAGTCCGCCCAGTTCACCGTGGTCGATGGTGGTGCCGTAGTCTTTCAGCAGCGGCGAATAGGGCTTCGACGGATGGCTGCTCGTGGTCGTGCGCTCGAAGGCAATGCGCGGGGTGAGCAGCGTGGGGCGCCGGTTGGCGGGACAGAGCTGCTCGTCGCGGGTGTTCATCAGTACCGAGTAGCCCAGCTGGTCGTAGCTGCCGCTGGTGCCGCCAGTGCCGCCACCGTCGGTGCCCATCCGTTTCAGCACTTTCTCCGAGTAGGGCATGATCACGCCCTTCACGCCTTCGTAATGCCCGACCACCGTTCCCCAGCAGGGACGAATCTGCACGCCAAGACAAGGCTCTGTCATCGTCCAGCAGCGCGAGTCGGTATAGTAGATGCCGTTGGTGCCATAGCTGTAGTCGATCCAGGGCAATCCCTCGGTGCCCAGCACTTGTGCGGCGACATACTCAATGCCGGCAGCAAGGCGGTTGTCCATATACGAGAAGAGGTCATCGCCCTGGTTCCAGGCCGTGTGGGCAATGTCGATGGCCAGTCCCAGGGCCATTGCGGGGTGCCCGACGTCGCGCCCGCTCTCATTAGTCTGTCCCAGGCGTCCGTAGGCTCCCGTTTCCAAGTCGCTCGGCGAGGTGGTCACCACGAGATTGCCTATGAACTCCGTCAGTCCGTCGTTCAGGATGGGGTTGGCGGTGCGCGGGTCGCGGAATGTGCCCACTTGGTCGTACTTCATGAACGACATTCCCTGGTTGTAGATGTGCACGTCGTCGCAGAGTATGCCGATGGAGATGACACAGAGGGCGTTGCACAGTCCCCAGTTGCTCCAGTAGTGGCCAGGGGCCTTCCACCACTTGCCGGTGTTCTCCCACGTGCCGTTGCGACTGCGCAGGAAGCCTATGGCCGGATAGTACCACACGCGCAGCATCCACCGGCGGAATGTCTCGAAGTCCTCGCGCTTCCAGCCCTCATAGTCGCGCATCAGCTCGGCGGCCTGCGCAAACTGGTAGCCGTAGAGACCCACGGCCAAGCACTGGTCGCTACTGCCCGTTACTTGCTTCGTCGTATTGGCCCATGCCATGAGTATGCGCACGGCGGCTTTAGCACATTGCTCGTTGTCCTCTATCTTCCAGCGCAGTGCGTTCTGGTAGGCCATCGTCGCACCGCGGGCAGCGTTGATGTAGTTTTCGCCGGAGCCGCCGCGCACGATGCTCTCCACAGGATAGGTCTGTACACCGGGCTGGGCATAGGCAGCATTTTTCAGCAGGTTGTAGGCCGCCTTGACCGTGGTGTTGCCGGCGGCGAGCTGTGCCTTGATGCGGTCGAAGTCCTGCTGCGTGTGCATGCCGCCGGGATGGCGGAAGCCGCGATTGGTGTCGTAGATGCCTGCTGCCTCAACGCCGCTCGTGTCGAACAACTTCCCGGCGGTGGCTTTCATGGCCGTAACGGCAGCTTTCAGCTGCGCGGTCATCCTGTCGAGCACCGTCTGCCCGTACGTGCCGTCGGCCACGATGGTCTGTGCCAGCATCAGCATGTCCTCGACGTTGGCAACGGCTCCGGGCAGACAGTCGTCCGCGGCGCTGCCGACGGCCGTCTGTGCCTGTGCGATGGCCGTCTGTAGGGCAGTCATGTCGCCAGGCGTGCCATGCTCGAAGGCATAGTCCAGTTGTACCGTCTTCGCAGCCAGCTCGCTTACCTGCGTTGCCGTGAGTGCGGCGGCATACAGGCGGAAATCGGCCACGAGCGTCTTCCTCAGATAGTTGTCACCTGAGAACGGTGCACGGCCTATCCAGCAGCAAGTCGGTTTTACCGAACCATAGAGTGCCTTGTTCGTCGGCATCGTCGTGACGGCTTTCTGCAACTGTCCGTCGATGTAGAGCCGCCCGGTGGTGGCCTGCTGGGTGTAGCAGACGTGCATCCAACGGCCCTTCGGTGATGCCGTGCCGACGTCGTAGCCCTTCTCGTTCTGGTAGCCGCCTGTTGACGACGCCACGCGCTGTGCGTTGAGCCGGTAGGCCGTATAGGCTCCCGCCGTGGCCGTGCAGGCCGCCGACGTAGAGAAGGCCCATAGGAAGTAGCCGTTGCCCGACAACGAGGCATCCTCGTCGACACGGTAATATACCGATATACTGTAATTGCCCTGTGCGGCCAGCACGTCGCCTACCGCTGCCGTCATGTCAAGATAGCCGGAGCCATTACCCAGGTCAAGCACCCGGTACGACCCCATCTCAACCACCTTAGCCGCACCCATCAGCTTGGCCGTTACGCCCGAGACATTGTCGGTCACGGTTGTTCCCGCTACCGACGAGAAGTCGAAGCGAAACTTCAGGTTCTCTTCACTCTGTGCCTGGACGGCACTCGCCATCAGCAGACATGCGGCCAGGATAGCCAGTAGTTTGTTTTTCATATCTTTGCTTTTTTGTGATTTATCGCCACAAAGGTAGACAATCCCCACGAAAAAGGGCCGCCCTATTGTGCAAAACCAACCGTCGTTGGCGTTTTTGTACGTCTTCGACCATCGTTTTCCCGTTTTTTTGGACGAAAACGGCCATTCTCTACGAAAATAGTTATACCTTTGTAGCCGAATAGCAACGAAACGGTCATGACGAAGAAACTGGTGACACTCATTCTGTGCCTGTCGGGCTTGCTGGCGGCTGCCGCCCAGACAAGACGGTGGACCGTGGCCGACGGGCTGCCAACAGGCGAGGTACACCAGATAGTGGAACTGCCCAACGGACAGATGCTGGTAAACTGCGAAAGCGTGTTTTGCCTGTCGAACGGACGGGGATTCCTGCCCGTGCCCTGCGACTATAGCCGCGCCTACCGACTGCCTCACTATGGCGGGGGCTACGCCCACCAATGGCAGGGCGACTCGCTGCTGTGGCTACAAGACTTCTACCGCATCTACCTCTTCGATGCCCGCACGCGCTCGTTCCGCTACGACCATGGGCAGCGGCTGCCAGAAGGACTCATGAGGGGGTTCAAACCTTCACCCCTGACCGTCACCGACCGTCAGGGTGGCCTTTGGAGGGCAACCCGGCAGGACGGCATCGTCTATCAGCCGCCGACGCGCCGGCTTGCGGAGCGCATCGACGGCCCCCACCCGCTCATAGACCTTGCCCGCAGCAAAGCCGACTTCGCCACCGCACTGCCCGGCCACCGCTGGCTGCTCTGTGACTCGCTTCGCCTCCTAACCTATTCCTATCCCGACCGTAACGAGCACATGTCTCTGAACGACCGCCTGCCGGCGCTCAACCAGTACCGGCACTTCGTGGGAGCCTGCGTCATAGACAGTCAGTGGACGGCCGTCTATTCCCAGAACGGCGCCTTCATGCTCGACACCCAGGCCGACACGCTGGCACCACTGCCCGCTGCCGAGACCATCGAACGCTATTCCGACAAGTATAACTGCATGCTGCAGGACCGGCAGAAACGGCTGTGGGTGGGAACACAGAACGGGCTCTTCTGCGAGGGTCGCCGGGTAAGCGGTCTGGCCAACAACTGCATCCGGAGCCTCCTGCTCGACAGGGCGGGAAATGTATGGTCAGGCACCTCAGGCGGCGTTTCGCGCGTCACGCCTGATGTCGTCAACTATGGACCGGAAGACGGCATCCCCACCGCCTCCATGATGGAGCGGGCTGCAGTCCTCGCCGACGACGGACGGCTGGTGTTTGCCTACAAGTCGACCGAGGCTGTATGTTTCAGCCCAGACTCCATCGACGTCAAGCGAGAGCGTCTTCCCGTCGTCATCACGTGGGTGAGCGTGGGTGGAGAGCAGCTCCCCTTAGAGCAGCTCACGCGGCAGCTGTCATTCCCACACTACCGGAACGACGTCGAGATTCAGTTCTCAGCCCTCAACTACGCCACGCCTTCGCACACGCGCTATCGCTACAGGTTGGCTGGACTGGAGAGCCACTGGACGCCATACGGGCCGACAAGTCCGTCGTTTCTCCGACAGGTCAGTCACGACGGCAGCATCGGCACGGCAGAATACCACGCCCTGCCCCCGGGAGACTACTCCTTCCAGGTGCAGGCGGCCATCGACGGCGGCGAGTGGGGCGACACGGCCGCGATAGACTTCACCATCCGCCCGCCACGCTGGCTCACATGGTGGGCGAAAACGCTCTACCTGCTCGTAGCCGCAGCTGCCGTGGTTGCAGCCCTCTGTCTCTACCTCGAGCACAAGCGCAAGAAGATGGAACGCGAGAACGACCAGCGTGTGAACCGTCTCTTCGAGCTGAGAGAGGAAGCCCGCCACCAGTTTGCGGAAGCCGCCCACGTCAATCCCGGGAAGATTGGTGTCAACGAGGAAGAACGGCAGCTCACCGAACGCCTGCTCAAGGCCATCGAGATACACATGGCCGATGCCGACTACGGCGTTGACCAGCTGGCACAGGATGTGTTCATGAGCCGCTCTGCCCTATATGCCAAGCTCCGCAACATGCTCGGCATATCGCCGGCCGACTTCATCAGGAACGTCCGTCTGAAGCGGGCCGCCCAGCTGCTTGCCGACTCCAATCTGTCGATTGGCGAGATAGCCGACAGCGTAGGCTACAACACGCACAAGGCTTTCGTCGCCAACTTCAAGAAGCTCTTCGGAATGCTTCCCTCAGAATACAGACAACGTTAAACAAAAGGTGGTGAAATTGGGGGATGACGATAACGATTTGCCTATAATTGCGAATCGCAGAAGACAACCTACACTTCCTACACCTGTTGAACTATTTTAGGTGTAGGAAGTGTCGGGAGTGTAGGATATAAAGTGCAAATGGCAATCATATATATAAAGGAGAAGAGTAAGGACGTGGGGCGAAAAGGAGGCTCTTCGGCTTGCTTCGAGCCTGGAACCTACACCTGAGCCTACACCTTGGGAGCTGGCGGGAAAGTTTTGTCCCACGGTCTGGGATTTTCGTAAACCGCCGGGTTTTGCGCAAAAGGCGGCGGGTTTTGGAGAAAAGGCGGCGCCGCTTGGATAGTTTTTATTACTAAAGGGGCAAGGAATTCATTTTATTTTTGTACTTTTGCACCCATGTTTCAGACAACCATACTGACGGCAGCGGTGATGGCCCTGACGGGAACACCGGGCGACACTCTGCGCACACAGCAGCTGGACGAGGTGGTGGTGACCCACAGCTCGGCCCGCCAGCGCCTGCAGAGCCTGCAGGTGGGTGCCGAACAGCTGCAGCTGAAGGAGCTGACGGCGGCTCCCTCGCTGCTGGGCGAGGGCGACGTCATCCGCTCGCTGCAGATGCTGCCGGGCGTGAAGGCCGAGAACGAGGCGTCGAGCAGTTTCCAGGTGCGCGGCGGCACGTCGGCCCAGAACGTCATCCTCTACGACCAGGCTCCGGTCTACAACGTCGGCCACCTGGCCGGACTGCTGTCGGCCTTCAACGACGACGCCCTCGGGTCGGCCACGCTCTACAAGGGCCTGCTGCCGGCACAGTTTGGCGGGGCCTCGTCGGCCGTGCTCGACATCTCGTCGCGCAGCGGCAGCCGCGAGGGGTGGCACGGCGGTGCAACCATCGGGCTGCTGTCGGCCAAGGCGGGCATCGAGGGGCCGCTGACGGACAAGGTCAGCGTGCTGCTGTGCGGGCGGCGGTCGTATGCCGATATGTTTCTGAAAATGTTTGACGACTACAAGGACAACACCCTCTACTTCTATGATATGAACGCGCGGGCCGACTGGCAGGCCGGCGAGCACGACCAGCTGCAATGGTCGATGCTGGTCAGCAACGACAAGACGGCACTGAAGGACATGGTGAGCCTGCGCTGGCGCAATCTGGCCACGTCGCTCACCTGGCGCCACCAGTTCTTAGGGGGAGCCTACTCGCAGACGGCGCTCATCCTGTCGAACTACACGACCGACAACGGCGTCGACCTGTTAGGCATGGACCTGACGTTCTCGGGGCACATCCGCCAGACGGGACTCTACCAGAACTTCATCCTGCCCTTAGGCAGCCACACGGAGCTGCAGGTGGGCGGGCAGTCGATGCTGATGGACGTGAAGTCAGCAGAGTGGCAGCAGATCAGCGAATCGAAGCGCGAGCAGCGGCGGGCCTGGGAGAACACGCTCTGGGCAGGCGCCGCCGTCAAGCTGTCGCCACGCCTGTCGGCTCAGGCCGGCCTGCGGCTGACGGCCTTCTCGTCGCTGGGCGGCCCCTACTACTACGAGGTCGACGAGCAGGGCGACATCGTCTGGTTCTACAAGACGCGCAAGAACCGCATCGTCTACACCCATTGGACGCTCGACCCGAGGCTGAGCGTGGTGTGGCAGCCCACCCGACTGCTGAGCGTGAAGGCCGGCTACACCCGCACGGCACAGAACCTGCACGCCCTGCGCGGACAGAACACGTCGACGCCCTTCGACCGCTACACCATGAGCAGCAACCTGCTGAAGCCCCAAAAGGCCGACCAGGTGAGCTTAGGACTGTTCGGCATGACCGACAGCCAGGACTACGACTTCTCGGCAGAGGGCTACTACCGCCACATCGAGAACATTCTGGACTACCGCGACGGCAAGTCGTTCAGCAGCGAGATTGAGATGGAGCGGCTGGTGCTGCCCGGCAAGGGGCGCTGCTACGGCGTCGAGCTGATGGGCCGCAAGAACACGGGACGGCTGACGGGCTGGCTGAGCTACGCCCTGTCGTGGAGCGAGAACAAGATTGCGGGCATCAACGGCGGGCGCTGGTACACGGCCAGCAACGACCGCCGCCACGACATCGGCATCGTGGGCATCTACCGCCTGTCGGCCGAGTGGCTGCTCAGCGGACTCTGGACCTTCAACTCGGGCCAGGCCTTCACGGCCCCAAGCGGCAAGTACGAGATGATTGACAATTACATCTACTACTACGCCGAGCGCAACGGCTACCGCGCCCCCGACTACCACCGCCTGGACGTCAGCGCGACGTGGACCAGGGCTATCAGCCGCAGCAGGCTGACGCGGGTGTGGACCTTCGGCATCTACAACCTGTATAACCGCTACAACCCCTTCCTCATCAACTTCGAGGACAGCAGCAACGGAGCGCGCACCAAGGCCGTGCAGTACAGCATGTTCGGCATTGTGCCCTCGGTATCGTTTACCATCAAATTCTGATTGAGTATGAGAAGCAAGCTATATGTAATGATACTGACAATCGTCGCAGCCATGTCCTCATGCGAGAAGGAGATTGACATCGACTACCGCACCATTGAGCCCCACTACGTGGCCGAGGTGGAGCTGAAACCCGGCATGGCGAAGGCACGGCTGACGACCACGCGCGCCATCGAGAACTCGCGGGTGGAGGACACCTACGTCACGAACGCCACCGTCACCGTGTCGATGGTGCCCGACGGCAAAAGCTATCAGCTGAAGTACACGGGCCGGGGCTTCTATGAGGCGAAGGTGGCTGGCATAGAGGGGCAGGAATACCTGGCCGACATCGAGATTGACGGGCAGCACTACACGTCGACATCGACGATGCTCAGTGCGCCGGCCATCAACAGCTTCACGCTTGTGTGGCAGGACATCGTGGGCGAGCGGATGCTCTTCGGCGACCTGCGCCTGCAGGACAACCCGACGGAGCACAACTACTACTTCATGCACCTCTACCGCAACAGCATCGGCTACCGCTGGGCGGTGATGCGCGACACCAGCAATCCCGGCGACGAGCTGCAGCAGCTCTTCTCATGCACGACGGAGAAAGAAATCAGGAAGGAGGACAGCGACGAACTGCACGAAGGCGACCGTCTGCGCTTAGAGGTGCGCTCCATCGACAAGCTGGCCTACGACTACCTTTACTCGCTGCAGACGATGGACAACTCGGGGTCGAACCCCATCCAGAACTTCACGGGCGGCATGCTGGGCTACTTCTCGGCCTACCAGAGCCAGACCTGCGAGACGGTGTTCCACATCGACTCCATCCGTTAGTTTCTCCAGCGTCACCGTCAGCGTGACATCACGGCCCTGCGCCTGATGGGTGTACTCGGCCACGACACGGTTGGGCGACATCACGAGCACGCGCCAGAGATAGGTCTGCTGCTCGCCGTCGACGACGGCATCGATCTTGATGGCGGCATTGCTGGCGCGGTAGGTGCCGTTCTCCTGACCGTCGGGATAGGTGAGCGAGCAGGTGCCGTCCTCGCGGAAGATGACGCACTGGAACGACATCTCGAAGTCGAGCTGCTCGGAAGCCTTGTAGCTGAATGCCCACGTGCCGGGCAGCGTCTCGTTGATGACGTCGCTGTCCTCCAACTTGTCGCAACCCGTCAGGGCCAAAAGGGCCACGAGCCATATCATAAGATGTCTTTTCAACATTCCGTCAAGCTATAAATTGATAGTCAGAGTAAAAATTCTCTGCAAAGATACGAATTATTTCACAAATAATGCCTATCTTTGCAGAAAATTCCAAAAGACTATGCACCAGAGCGACAGTATCGTCATCATTCCGACGTACAACGAGAAGGAGAACATCGAGAAAATCATCCGGGCCGTGTTCGGACTGGAGAAGTGTTTCCACATCCTGGTCATCGACGACGGCTCGCCCGACGGGACGGCACAGATCGTGAAACGGCTGATGGCCGACGAGTTCGCCGACCGACTGTTCATCGTCGAGCGCAGCGGGAAACTGGGCCTGGGAACGGCCTACATCACGGGCTTCAAGTGGGCGCAGGAGCGCGACTACGGCTACATCTTCGAGATGGATGCCGATTTCAGCCACGACCCCAACGACCTGCCGCGACTCTACTCAGCCTGTGCCGACGAGGGCTACGACCTGGCCATCGGCTCGCGCTACGTCAGCGGCGTGAACGTTGTGAACTGGCCCATCGGCCGCGTGCTGATGTCCTACTTCGCCTCGAAGTACGTGCGGCTGGTCACGGGCTTCAAGGTACACGACACGACGGCGGGATTCAAGTGCTACAAGCGCCGCGTACTGAAGACCATCGAGCTCGACAAGATACGATTCAAGGGCTATGGTTTCCAGATCGAGATGAAGTTCACGGCCTACAAGATTGGCTTCAAGATCAAGGAGGTGCCCGTCATCTTCGTCAACCGGCGCGAGGGTACCTCGAAGATGTCGGGCGGCATCTTCGGCGAGGCGTTCTTCGGCGTGATGCGCCTGCGCTGGGACGGCTGGACGCGGAAGTACCCGAAGATTACAGATTAGGCTTACTGGTCGGGATTCTCGACGTACCCTTGGTATTCGGGCACCAGACCTGACATAACGCTATCGTACGCCTGGCGTAGGGAAGCGTTAACATTTTCTGGCCCTTGACCGACGGGATAGATGGGCTGATGGATGGTGAGGCGCAGGGGATGCCAGCTGACGAAGTTGAAGCCGCGCTGACGGGGCAGCACGTCGAACGAGCCATTGATAGTCAGCGGCACGACGGGCAGCTGCAGTTCGTCGGCCAGCGCAAAGGCTCCCTTCTTGAACTGCCCCATGTGGCCGGTAAACGTGCGGGCTCCTTCGGGGAAGACGGTGACGGAATAGCCTTGGTTCAGAATCTCGCGCGCGTCGTCGTAGGTCTTCTTGATCTTGCTGACGCCGCGCTTGTCGACGAATATCTGGTGCGACCGCTCGCAGGCAAAGCCGACAAAGGGTATGCTCCGCAGCTGCCGCTTCATCATCCACTTGAAGTTGCGGCCCAGGTAGCCATAGATGAGGAAGATGTCGAACGCACCCTGATGGTTGGCCACAAAGACGTAGGACTGCCCCTTCTCCAGATTCTCGCGACCTTCGACGGCGACGGGCAGCAGCAGCGAACGGATGATGACCTTGGCCCACCAGCGGCCCGGATAGTAGCCCCAGAAATGGCCGTTGCCGATGGCACAGCCTATGGCCACCTCGAGAGCCGTGATGATGGTTGATATGACGAGGACGGGCAGGCCGACCAGGAGTTGATAGACGTAATACAGGTATTTCATTTCTTCTTGAGTGTGATGACAACGATTTCAGGCGGCGTACCGAAGCGGAAAGGAACGACGCCGCCAAGCCCCGAGGTGACGTTGATGGCCCGGTCGCCGGCATAGTACATACCGCTATACTCGCGGAAACTGAGCGCAGCGGGCGACCAGCCGAAGAGTGAGAACTGGCCGCCGTGGGTGTGGCCGCTGAGCGTCAGCTGACAATGGGAGTGGGTCAGAATCTTGCGGCGCCACGACGTAGGGTCGTGCTCGAGCATGACAACGAAATCCTTACGGCTGAGTTCCGTGAGCGCCGACGTGATGTTGCCTAACGCCGGGAAGCGCCCCTCACCGTCGTTCTCCATACCGGCTATGTAGATGCGCTCCTCGCCTCGGCGTATACGGCGCCAGGTGTTGTTCAACAGTGTCCAGCCCATATTCTCCTCGGTGTTCATCGTCTGTGCCAGGTTATGGGTCTTATGCAGATCGTCGTCGTCGACGTAGAGCGGATAGTCGTGATTGCCCATGACGGAGCAGATGCAGTCCTTGGCCTTGAGCCGCTGCAACTGCTTGAGATGGGGCTCTATCTCGTCGGGCGTCTTGTTCTGCAGGTCGCCCGTAAAGACTATCAGGTCGGGGTGCTGGGCGTTGATGCTGTCGATGGCACGGGCCAAGATGGGCTGGCGCCAGCCGTTCAAACTGCCGACGTGGGCATCGCCGAACTGCACGATGCGATAGCCGTCGAAGGAGGCGGGCAGGTCGGCAGAGGCAAACTCCACCCGGCGAACGGTAATGTTGGAAATGCCAAAGAACGTGCCATAGACCAGCACATACCAGCCAAACAGCACGAACAGCAGCGCCAGCAGACGGAGCCAGCGGCGGCGGGTGCGGCGGCAGAGGCGGAAGAGAGCCAGCGTCAGCAGCAGCATGACGGCAGCCAAGGCCCACAGGTAAGTATCGGGGGCGAAGAGTATCATCAGAATTGCTTTCATTGTATGTTTCCTCCTAAGAATTTACGCATAAGGCTGACGGGGACACCGCGACGGCGGGCGTAGTCGGCAACCTGGTCGTCGGATATCTTGCCCACGCTGAAGTAGCGCGCCACGGGGTGGGCAATCATCAGTCCGCTGACGCTGGCATGGGGCTTCATGGCCCCGCTCACGGTCAGCCGGATGCCAATCTGACTGAGGTTGAGTACTTGGTCGAGCAGAAAGTTCAGGCTGGTGTCGGGCAGCGAGGGATAGCCGACGGCAGGACGGATGCCCTGCCAGCGCTCGCTGAGCATCTCGGCGATGGTAAGCTGCTCGTCGGGGGCATAGCCCCAGTAAGCTTTCCGCACCTGTTCGTGCAGCCGCTCGGCAGCAGCCTCGGCCAGCCGGTCGGCCAGCAGCTGCATCATCATCTTCTCGTAGGGGTCGCCGTCGAAGTCGGTCTCCATGCCGGCATCGACGGTCGTGGCGAAGATGCCGACTTTATCGTGCTGACCGACGAAGTCGGCCAGACAAAGGAAGTCGCTGCCCTGCTGCTGTTGGCGCAGGCAGGGTATAACCGTCTCTTGCCCATCGCGCTGAATCACGATGTCGTCCTCCTCGCCGCAAGCGTCGAACAGTTGAAAGAGGCCGTGTGCACGGTAGCAGCCGGCAAAGCGCGACAGGCGCTGCTCGGCCTCAGCCTGCAACTGCAGCCGCTCGGTCGGGGGCATACCATTGGCTCCCCAGGCGTGGAAGAAGTAAATCCAATTGATATAGGGCGCCACCTCGCCGATGCTGTAGTCAAATCTCATTGGGCATGACGGAAACTGAGCGGCTCGCCGATGTAGCTGGCATCGACCTGCCCTTCCTTGTAAACTGTATGACCATTGCAGAGTGTTTGCTGCACCTGCCACAGATAGGTGTGTCCCTCCATCGGGCTCCACCCGCAGCGGCTCTCGATACACGACCGCGTCACCGTCCAGGCACGGCCGGGACGGACGAGCACGATGTCGGCACGATAGCCGGGACGCAGGAACCCACGCTGCTCGACGCCGAAGAGCCGGGCCGGATTGTGGCACATCAGCTCTACCAACCGTTCCAACGTCAGCACGCCACGGTCGACGAGCTCGAGCATCGTCACCAGGGAGAACTGCAGCATGGGCATTCCGCTGGCGGCGCGCGCACAGCCTCCCTCCTTCTGCGACAACAAATGGGGAGCATGGTCGGTGGCAACCACCGAGATGCGCCCGTCGGTGAGCGCCTGCTGCAGGGCGTCGCGGTCGCGCTCGGTCTTAATGGCCGGGTTGCACTTGATGCGCGTGCCAAGCTGGGCGTAGTCGCGGTCGCTGAAGTAGAGGTGGCTGACAGTGGCCTCGGCGGTTATCAGTTCTGTATCGCCAATCAGGTCCAGTTCACGTTCTGTCGTCAAGTGGGCCACATGGAGGCGGGCGTTGTGCTGGCGGGCAAGTTCCACGGCCAGACGGGTGCTCTCGTAGCAGGCTTCGGCGCTTCGGATTTCAGGGTGATGGCTGACCGCCGGGTCGTCGCCATAGAGCGCCTTCGCACGGGCCATGTTCCGGTTGATGATGGCGGTGTCCTCGCAATGCACCATGATGGGCAGCCCTGCGGTGGCGAAGATGCGGTCGAGGGCTTCGCAGCGGTCGACGAGCATATTGCCCGTCGAGGAGCCCATGAAGAGCTTGATGCCGGGGATGCGCGACTTGTCGAGCTGGCTGAAAAGAGAACTGTTGTCGTTGGTGGCGCCGAAGAAGAAACTGTAGTTGACGTGACTCTTACGAGCCGCAATGCTGAACTTCTCGTCGAGCGCCTCGAGGGTGGTGGTCTGCGGCACCGTGTTGGGCATGTCGAAATAACTGGTGACGCCGCCAGCCGCCGCCGCACACGACTCGCTGTCGATGTCGGCCTTTTCCGTCAGGCCGGGCTCGCGGAAGTGTACGTGGTCGTCGATGATGCCCGGCAGAACGAAGCATCCCGAGGCGTCAATCGTCTCATCGACTGACACCTCGGGACGTTTACTGCCTTCGGTGATTGCTAAAATATCTTTGCCGTCGACGACGATAGAGCCGTCGAACGTTCTGCCTTCATTGACGATGGTTCCCCCTTCAATCAGCCTTCTCATCTGCTTCAGGCACGTTGGTTAGCGGAGTCTGCGGCTGCACCGACAGGTGAGGCTGCGCAGCGGGCTGCAGATTGTCGTCCTCCAGACTGTCCTGCGACTGTGCCACATCGGAGGGCGGCTGCAGGCCGGCCTCGCTGAGACCCGTCTGGCGGGCCTGGTTTTCGGTAGCCACCTGATAGTAGTCCTTGACGTAGGGGTCGTTCTTGAACTTGGGCGTAGCCTTGCTCATGATATCCTCAATCTGCGGCGTGAGGATGGGATAGCGATAGCCGCTGGTAATCATCATAAAGATACCGGGACCAAGGACGTTGTCGAAGTTGTCGACGATGAAGTTCGTTACCAGACTGTCCTCGCGACGGGCTATCTCAGCGGCCTCGTTGTTAAGCTGGATATTGATGACTTCCTCCTCGATACCGTCGAGCAGCATCTGGCTCTGCTTGTGCGACAGCTCGTTCATCTGGTTGTCTAACTGGTTGTGGAAGTCGATAAACTCGTAGAGCTTCTCGTTAAGCGGAGTGCCGAACACGGTCTGCGACGCATTGTCAATCTTGATGCCAATCTCACCCTTCTCAAGCACGACGGGCATGATGCTTTCGTCGTCCATAAAGAGGTTGGCCATACGGACGGTATCGAGCAGTCCGGCAAAGCGGAACTGACCGTGAACCACCTCGCAAGAGTCGATGTTCTTGAGTTCGTTGTCCTTGATGGCTTTCAGGTACAGCTTACTGCCATCAAGGGCCGAAACCGATGACGAACCCTGTACCGAATAGCTCTCGGCACACGACACCAACGTACAGGCAATAATCAATGCGTAGACAATTCTCCTCATAGCGTATTTGTTTCCAACACTGCAAATGTACGATGTTATATTGACGTACGAAAAAAAATTTGCGCAATTTAAAACAATTGCGCAATCTTTTATAGTTTTTTTGCCTCTTTCTCCAGCTCGTTGCCTATTCGGTGGGTTGTATAGAGCTGAAGTATCGCCGCAATGAGCAGCGTCACCACCCACTTGTTGTACACATATTGAAGGTAGGTAATATGGCTCAGGCCGAACACATTTTCCTGACTGGCGAACATCAGGACGGCCGACACCAGAAACAGCACGTCGCTGAGCAGCATGATGCGGCGAAGGCGGCGAATGACGAAATTAGAGCCCTCGTAACGCTGAAGCATCTGCATCGACGCGAAACCCAAGGCGCCAAGCGCAAAGACATAGGGCGCAGCCGGCCACTGCAGCAGGCTGGCTCCGGCACCCACCACCATCAGGAGGGCGCCGACAAGGAAGATGGCGTTTTGCCAGTTATTCAGCTGTCTCATTTTCGTTGGCTATTGACTGGAACTCACGGTTATCGTCGCTCAGCACGAAGATGTCCTCGTCGTCGTGCTTCATAAAATAACGCTCACGGGCTATGCGCTCCATAGCCTTCGGGTTATGGTTCAGCTCGTGAATCTGGCGCATATCGTTCTCGTAGCGTTTGGTGTATTCCTCTATTTCGTCGGCCAGAGAACCGATATAATACTTATTGCGGAGGTGCGCCAACAGGCTGTTCTCACCGACAAAGCCCACCAGCACGACACCTATAACCGTGATAACGGCGTACTTGACAAAAGGCAGGTTCCACACGCGAACCACTCCCGACAGAAATTTCTTCATTATCTTCATAACACTTCACTTTTCACTTCTTCACTTTTCACTTCTCACTTCTTACGCCAGTTCGAGGTCAAAAACCTCACGCAACTTCCCGACCGAAGGATTGGCCTTCAGCAACTCTTCGAGCTGTTCGCCGCGCGTCAGGTTTTTCACTTCCTCACGATGCTCATCAACCCGGATGGTCAGTTCGATGCCACTATTGTGCAGATAGATCTTCAGCGTGTTCTGTATGCTGCCACGTATCTTCTCCATCTCGGCCTGTATGAGTTCGTTGCCGACCACCACCTCCACCTTTGGCAGTTCGGTGATGACGGGATTCATATTCTTCATTCGGGTGGCAATGCCCACCAGCTTCTGGGGCATGCGGTTGCACATCGACATCCACTGCAACTCCAGGTCGTCCTGGGTGAAGACGGATTCTTCTTTCTCCGTTTTCTGTTCCACGCCAATCGTACCAGGCAGTATGTTCATCTTCCGATTAGCCGACTGGCGCAGATTGTTCCAAGACAGGCCTAACGACCCTGCCTTCACTTTCTGCGGCGTGGCCGCTGCGGGTGTTGGCTCTTGGATGGATACTCTGACTGACGGTACTGAAACCGCCGGGGTTGCCGGCTGAGCCGGCTCTTTCGTCTGACTCGGCGTCGCTGCCACGGCTACCTGCGGGGCCGCTGTCTTGGGCTGCGACTGCATGATCAGTTGCTTAAACAGGGATTTTAATCTTCTGGGCTGACGCCCACTGGCCGGTCCCTCGTCGGGCTGGGTAATCTGTGCTACTTCTATCAGCGTCAGCTCTACCAACAGGCGTTTGTTCGATGACTGGCGGTAGTTGATGTCACACTGATTCATTACCTGCAATGCCTTATATAAGAAAGGTGTAGGGCAGCGCTGGGCTTGCTCCTGATAGCGCTGACGCTGCTGTTCGCTCACCTCGAGCAGGGGCAGCGTCTGCGGGTCCTTGGCCATCAGCACATTGCGAACGTGCTTGGCCAGGCCCTGAACAAGCAGTCCACCGTCGAAACCCTTGTTAATAACGTCGTTCAGCAGTACCATCGCCTCGCTCACCTTGTTCTCAAGCGCATAGTCCACGAGCCGGAAGTAGTACTCCGAGTCGAGCACGTTCAGGTCTTCTATCACCTTCTGGTAGGTGATGTTGCCCTGACAGAACGAGGCTGCCTGGTCGAAGATGGAGAGGGCGTCGCGCATACCGCCATCGGCCTTCTCGGCAATCACGGCGAGTGCCTCCTCCTCATATCCGATGCCCTCCTTCTCGGCCACATGCTTCAGGTGGTCTATCGTGTTGGCCACCGTCATGCGCTCGAAGTCGTAAATCTGGCAGCGGCTCAGGATGGTCGGCAGAATCTTGTGCTTCTCGGTCGTAGCCAGGATGAAGATGACGTGTGCGGGCGGTTCCTCCAGCGTCTTCAGGAAGGCGTTGAAAGCCGCCGTCGACAGCATGTGGACCTCGTCGATGATAAATACCTTGTACTTGCCCAGCTGCGGTGGGATGCGCGTCTGCTCCATCAGCGTCTTAATGTGCTCGACCGAATTGTTCGAGGCGGCGTCCAGCTCAAAGATGTTCAGCGAACGCTGCTCGTTGAACGACTGGCACGACTCGCACTCGTTGCAGGCCTCGCCCTCAGCCGTCGGGTTCTGACAGTTGATTGCCTTGGCAAAGATGCGGGCACACGTCGTCTTACCCACCCCACGAGGACCGCAGAACAGGTAGGCATGCGCCAGCTTTCCCGACTTGACCGCATTCTTCAGCGTCGTCGTCAGGGCCGACTGGCCAACCACCGTGTCGAACGACATAGGGCGGTACTTGCGTGCCGAAACGATATACTCCATAATAGTGCTTTGGTTTTAGGCTGCAAAAATAATCAATATTTTCCGAAACGCCAAACAATAATGAAGCAAATTGTTGAAGAAAAAAAAGTCCGTCATTGACGGACTATTATTTTGCGGGAAACGACGGCTCCACCATCGGAGCGCAACACTTCAATACGTGGACCTCTATAATGGGGCGTCAGCCTCGTGCCACTCAACGAGTAAATCTCGACATTGCCGTTGGCATAATTGTATAAGTCGGGAGCTGCAACCGCAGTTGTGGTTCCTCCCATGCCTGTCGGTGGCTCTGGGTCAGCAGTAACGCAGAGTTTGTCGATGCAAGCACCATCTTCACGACCGCCGATAGTCAGTTTGTGAGAACCTGCCTGCATAAAGCCACTGTAAAGCTGCTTCCAGTCCCAGGAGCCACCAGTATAGAGTCCGTTGGCAAAATCGTTCATCGCGCCGTCAAGTCCTATCCAATAACTGTCGTCGTCCCAAGAAGGACAGTTTACTCGCGCATAAATATAATAGGTGTTGGCTGATGGAACTGCAAAAGGCAGAGTCAGCATATTGGCACTGTCGGTTGGGGCTGCATTGGTGATGTTGTTCACCGTCTGAAGATACTTGCCGCCTGACGCCGACTCGTCTTCCTCAAGACGGAATAACCGGCCAATCGCATCGGTGAGCAGGTCCTCGGCCTCCTGCCAAAGCAGCACTTCGCCATATTCCTCGGCCTCGTCATCAGCTGCCAGCGGGTCGGTCTTGGTGAAGAGGTTCAGGTCGACACAACCACCCATCGTCTCATAGCCTTTGGCATTCAGGTGGAGCCAGTCGTTCTCGAAGAGAAACTCCCGCTGCATGGCAATGGTGTCCTGCGGATTGCGCACGGCCTTGTCGAAATCAATGACGCCATCGAGCATCTTCGTAGTGCGTATCCACTTGTTCAGCGTGCTGCGTCCGTTCTCGTGGTCAGCCGAATAGTAATTGTTGCCCTTGAATGGGGTTATGGTTCCGCCAAATACATAGATACCCTTCTGGTGGGCCTCACGGATTATCTGCTTGTAGACGTCAATGATACGCCGCGCTGTCTGTACGCCGTTACCAGCAGAGCCTAAGTCGTTGACAGCCTCGAAAAGGATGATCCACTTGACGCCCTCCTGGCCAAGCAAGTCGCGTTGATAGCGGTTAACGGCAGCAGGTCCAAGACCACCGCCAAGAACGCAGTTACCACCGATGCCCATATTAAGCACACCCACCTGACAGGTGGCCTCGTTGGCCAACAGTCGGCGAGAGAGCACGTCGGCCCAACGATTCTGCTGATTGGTGGTCGAGCCACGACCGTCGGTAATCGAGTTGCCAAGAATGGCAACTGCTCCGGCCTCCTCGGGAGCCTCGACCTCAAGCGCGAGGATGTTATACCAATGATCGGTTTTGACGGCTCCACTGAAGTCGGTGGTATTTCCTGCCTTCAGGTATGACGTGGTTCGCGAGCCTGGATGCCCGCTTACACTCGTTGACGACGCAGCACCATAGTGGATGGTGATGGCCACATTCTGGCGGTTGTCAATATGGAAATCGATTGGGTCGGAAACGGCCTTTCCACCAGCCGGCATGTTCACGGAAGCCTTGCCGTCGAAAGTCAGGCTGACGGTCGACGTCTCGTCTATCTCGCTACTGCTTCCTGCCGTCTTGGCGTATGCCAGTTCCACAGCCTTGATTACCGTAGCCCCTTTGCTGAACTCATTGGTCAGCTTCAGACGTACCTTATCACCGCCTATCGACACCTGGACAATCTGGCGCAGGGAGTTGTTGCCCAGACCGGGCGACGGCGGATTGTTGTTATTTTCCACAAGCTGGGGAGCCGTACCCCAAATGCCCACCCAATGGCCGTCGGCAAAAGCCGAGGCAACAGCAAGCAGGCTAATTATTGCAAAAACTGTTCTTTTCATCATGTCAGAAATACTAAATCAGTGGCATGCCCAATTTCTTACATTCCTGACGCATATCATCAGGCCAAATCGAAGCCTGGATCTCACCGATATGTGCCTTGTGGAGCAAGACCATACACAAGCGACTCTGGCCGATGCCGCCACCAATACTGAGTGGCAGACGGTCATTTAACAACTGCTGGTGGAAGAAGAGCTGCTGCCGTTCCTCCTTGTGTTCAATCTTCAGCTGACGCAGCAACGACTCCTTGTCGACGCGGATACCCATCGACGACAACTCAAACGAACGGCCCAGCACAGGATACCATATCAGGATATCGCCGTTCAGACCCTTGCGGCCGTCCTCGGCCACCGTCGACCAGTCATCGTAGTCGGGAGCTCGGCCGTCGTGTTTCTCGCCGTTAGCCAGCTCACCACCTATACCTATTATAAATACGGCGCCGTAAGCCTCGCAGATAGCATCCTCGCGCTCCTTCGGCGTCTTGTCAGGATACATCTTCAGCAGTTCCTCGGCATGTATGAACTTGATCTTCTCAGGAAGGAAAGGCTTCAACTGCGGATAAGTCTCACACGTCAGGTACTCCGTGCGGCGGATGGCAGAATAGATGCGCTCCACAACGTTCTTCAGGAAGGCCAGCGTACGGTCCTCACGACGGATAACAGCCTCCCAGTCCCACTGGTCAACATACAACGAGTGCAGATTGTCCAGCTCCTCGTCAGCACGGATGGCGTTCATGTCGGTATAGATACCGTGTCCTGGCTCTATCTGGTACTCTGCCAGCGACAGGCGCTTCCACTTGGCCAGCGAATGCACTACCTCGGCCCGGGCGTCGCCCAAGTCCTTGATTGGGAATGTCACGGCACGCTCCACACCGTTCAGGTCGTCATTGATGCCCAATCCCTGCAGCACGAAAAGCGGTGCCGTCACACGGCGCAGCCGCAACTCCGTAGAGAGGTTCTGCTGGAAGAACTCCTTGATCAGTTTTATACCCTGTTCCGTCTGTTTCGTATCAATCAGACGCTCATAACCAATTGGTTTTATCAGATTGCTCATAACTACTTGTTTTCAAATTTGCGTGCAAAGGTAAGCATAAAATATTAAATTGCAAACAAAGCCGCCAATTATTTTCGCAAAATGACACCGATAATTGATTTTTGCTAACTATTTGCGCCAAAATCCGCACAGTTAACAAATCATAATTCTCAATTCCCAATTCGCAATTCTCAATTAAATGTCGTACCTTTGCACCCGCAAAACAGCATGGTCCCGTAGCTTAGCTGAATAGAGCGTCAGATTCCGGTTCTGAAGGTCTTGGGTTTGAATCCCAACGGGATCACAACGAAAAAAGCCGCTGAATCAGCGGCTTTTTTCGTGATTATTCTCAATAGGCATGTTCGTCTCGTTTGAACAGCGACTTAAAGGTAAGCCAGATGATGCGTATGTCGAGCCAGATGCTCCAATGTTCCATATACCAAATATCGCGCTTCACACGGCCTTCCATCTGCCACAACTCGGAAGTCTCGCCACGGTAACCTGTTACTTGTGCCCACCCCGTAACTCCTGGCTTCATGAAATGGCGCACCATATATTTATCTATCAGCTGTGAGTACATCTCGGTATGGGCCAGCATGTGTGGACGAGGGCCAACAATAGACATGTCGCCTTTCAGCACATTCCAGAACTGCGGCAGTTCGTCGATGTTCGTCTTGCGCATGAAATTGCCGAAAGCATATTTGCGGGGGTCATCCTTGGTGGCCTGCACCTTATCAGCATCACTGTTGACGTGCATGGAGCGGAACTTGTACATCATAAAATCGTGACCGTCGATACCCGTTCGCAATTGTTTGAAAAATATCGGACCGGGACTTTGGCTCTTAATGATTATTGCCAAGATAGGAAGGAATGGCAGCATCACCAGCAACGCCAAGAACGACACGACAATGTCGAACAGCCGCTTGACAAATCTGTTGGCAGGATTCCCCAAGGGATTCTCATAGGTTACATACACCTCGACATCGTCAATCAGTTCACGCTTCAAATTGATGCCCAGCGTCTCGACCGATACCGGGACATAGAAGAACCTAATCATGTGCTGGTCGCAGAAGTGCGACAGTTTGTTTACCTTATCCCTCTCGCGACGGGAGATACAGACGTACATATCGTCACCAAGGCGAAGCTTCTCGGGAGTGTCGAGATTATCCATCAGCTGATCCAAAGAGCCTAATCGTGTAAACTCATTCTCCTGCTGGTCGCCATAGTACCCCAGCATCCGATAACCCGTTGTGGCATCATCGAGAAGTTTCTGGTATAAATTGGTGAGTTCCGGATCAGAGCCGACAAACGTCACCGTGCGGCTGTTACGACCTATCTGACGGTAACGTCTGATGAGCAGGCGCTCAACAAGCCTGAAGGAAATCATGAGGATAAACATGGCGATTCCCATCTCTACCAGCAGGTAGCCTACCGGAAGCTTCAGGTCAACAACCTTCATCAGCAGGTAGGACAGAACTGTATGCATCAATGTCACATACACCATACGCTTCAGGACGTCGGCAGCAGACACCACCCGTTGATGGATGATGGTGGGCAACTGGTATTCAGTGATAACAAGGCTACAGAAGCATACCAGCACAAACACTTCGACGCGGTCGTAGCGCCATTCTGACATATCGGGATGGTACTTATAGAAGAGTACCAAAATAATGCCTAATATCAGGAAGTCAAATAATATGACTATCCATTTAATCAGATTATTAGTTTGATTGTTTCTACTCATGGCTCAAAGATTAGATTAATGATGGCGCAAGCGCCAGAAGAAGTGATACCAGCGGAACACCGGTTCCCATAGACATTCTGAGGGGAAGTAGGACAAGAATCGCCAATCACGCTTCAGGCGCTGCATGTTTTTCGACAACTGACTATGACTGTTTGCAAGACGCTGATCGAAATGGCCGAAATTGCCTGCCAACAGCATTTCGTTCAACAAGAACCGCCCCCGCCGTTCGTCAACGGGGACGAGCAGCATGTCTTCCGATGCTCCGAGGGCCTCTTTCAAGACATACATGACGGCAGTGGCCACATCGTATAAACCAAAATTTCGCAACAACAGCTCGTCGTGCAGGCGTTCCTCACGTGAAAAGCCCCGCTTCAGCAGATAGTAATAGTCGAGAATCTGTCGCAATCCGATTCCTTCGTGGAGTATGTGCTTCGATATATGTGCCATCTGATAGATGCGGTTGAAGGCATCTGTCGGCACGGGTATAGAACCAGCACCGTCAGGCAGCTCCACCTGATGGGCACACTGTTCCTCGGCCTGCTCGCTAAACCAGCGATGCAACCGACTATTACGAATCAGACTATTCATAAAAGCCGGTCGGTAATGCACCTCAACAGGTATATCACCTATCGGTGCAAAGTCGATATGATGGTACATCGGCTGTGCCTCTGGGTTCGTCTTTTTGCCCAGTTTGATGATCGAAGGAATGTCGCCCACCGTCCAAATATCAATGTCGCCTGGAATACGTGCCAACGGATTAGGATACATCAGAGCATTTCCCTGTCCTTTCAGGACACAACAGTCATAGCCATCTTTCTGCAGACGTTTTGCTACCTTCACACTGGCAGTATTCATCCGTTTATTGGCATCTGCAATCTGCTCAGTCTGGAGGAACCAAGTCAGCCTTACCTCGTCGGACAGCGAAACAACAGCCGACATTTTAATAACGCCTTGACAGAGGACTCCTGTCAGCGACTGCTCGGCAGCCATCACATTGACTGCCTCCCACTCATCGTCCCGCATGGTTGGCGGTTCTTGCTGCTCACCAATGGAGTAGCGCAACAATGCGAAGAATTTCTCGGCCGTCGGGGTCATCAGTCTGATTTCGGTTATAGGTTAATGGTTACCGGTTATCAGTTTTATAGAACTCGGCGTACCACTCGGCAAAGGCACGCAGGCCGTCGCGCAGCGATGTCGAGGGCTTGAAGCCGAAGTCGCGCTCCAAGGCCGTCGTGTCGGCATACGTCACCGGCACGTCGCCGGGCTGCATGGGCACCAGTTTCTTGTGTGCCTCGAAGTCGTAGTCCTCAGGCAGCACCTTTGCCCGTATCAGTTCCTGCTGTAGAATGTCGACAAACGTCAGCAGGTTCTCGGGCTGGTTGTTACCTATATTATATACGGCGTATGGCGGCAGCGGCAGTCCGTCTTCGCCCTGGCGTTTCTCGGGAGCTCCCTGCATGATGCGCACCACACCCTCGACAATATCGTCGACGTAGGTGAAGTCGCGCTTGCAGTTGCCGAAGTTGAATAACTGGATGGTATCGCCCTTCTTGAGCTTATTGGTAAATCCGAAGTAGGCCATGTCAGGCCGTCCGGCCGGGCCGTAGACCGTGAAGAACCGGAGTCCCGTCGAAGGTATGTTGTAGAGCTTGGAATAGGCATGCGCCATCAGCTCGTTCGACTTCTTCGTGGCAGCATAGAGCGAGACGGGATTGTCAACCTTGTCGTCCGTGCTGTAGGGCACTTTCTTGTTCGACCCGTAAACCGACGACGAACTGGCGTAGACCAGATGCTCGACGGGGAAGTTACGGCAAGCCTCCAGGATGTTGTAAAAACCTATCAGGTTCGACTGGATGTAAGCATCGGGGTTGGTAATCGAATAGCGCACACCGGCCTGAGCAGCCAGATTGACAACCACCTGGGGCTTGTATTCGCTGAAGATGGCATCGATGGTAGCCTTGTCGGCAATGTCGCCTTTGACGAACTTCCAGGCCGTACCCTCTGGAACTGCGTTGTCCAGTTCCCTGAGCCGGAACTCCTTCAGGGCCACGTCGTAGTAGTCGTTCATATTGTCGATGCCAATGATTGTGGCACCCTCAGTGTCTTTGAACAGGCGCTTCACCAGGTTGCTGCCAATGAATCCGGCAGCGCCTGTCACGAAAATCGTTTTATGATTCAGATTAACTTTTTCCATATTTTTCTATAGCTTCGTAATAAGTATCTAATGAACCGATGTCGAAACGTCCGGCACTCATCGGCCAGGCATGCATCACGGTGTGCTCCACCATATAGTG
>CAMHHO010000039.1:0-28071 GCA_946184965.1 uncultured Prevotellaceae bacterium
GGGCAACAGCATGACCCAACAGGTGGAGATGGCCATCAATGACGACTCATATTAATCATCAGCAACCAAAAGACAAGAAGATATGAAAAGAACAGTATTTGCACTTTGTGCCACCATCATCGCCCTCTGCACTACGGCTCAGGGAACGATACAGCAGCGCCTGCAAGGCCACCCGAAGATTGACAGTCTCGTGAGCGAGATGGAGGCGTTGGGAAGAAACGTTCGCGTTTCCTACTATTATGACGGCAGGCTCCATAAGACCATCATGATGGGCTGTGGCTTGATGAAAGACTACCAGCCTACGCCTCCGACAGGTGACCCTAAACAGGACTTACAGGCTCAGAAGCTGGACAGCGTGCGCCAGATGGAGACTCTGCGGTTGAAACGGGCGTATGACACCATGCGCCGCACCTGCCAGCAGCTCACCGACGAGGCCAAGGAGAGCTACAGCTGGGAGTACCACCGTGGCGGGGTGGACAGTGTGCGCTATACCATCGCCTTGGGAGAATACGCTAACGGCGACACCATGCAGACCTATCAGCGAAACAGGGATGTGTTTTATTATAACGCCCCCGAAATCATCACCTTCGGCTACGACCCTGTACCGGGAAGTGACGTGAGTCCGTGGCGGCAAAAGGGATACACCACGTTCAGATATGAGTACACGCCCGACAGCGTGAGCAAAATGCCGAAAGAGCGTTCACCGTTTGACAAGGAAGCATACAAGCGGCTGCTTCAGTCCATCCTGAAACAAAAAGGCATCACCACCCGCCAGTTCTACGTCTATCACGACAGCACCTATACCATTGAGAAGAAAGGCTGGAACAACGAGGAGTTTGTCATCCGCTCGAACACGATTTCGCCCCGCCAGCTGAAGAGCGAGACGTGGGGAACCGTCTACACGCTGGGCTCCAGCGCACAGGCCGACACGGTGCTGAGCCAGATCAAACAGGCCACATGGGCTTTCCTGAACGAGCATCCCGACATGGATTTCTCCTTCAATCCCACTTCCGAATACCATTCAAGGGCATTGGAAGACATGTTCCATACCTTCGACTCCAAGAGAGTGCCTTCCTCTTTCTACATCTATGTTCACCGTAGCCCGATACCCGGCAGCACGACAGACTCCGAACATCACATCGTCATCATCGAAAGCAAGGGCGACATGATGGTGCCCATGGAATGGCAAATCCTGAAGAGTTGGAAGAACGGCAAGGCTGTCTATGATAAGAAGGCCTCCAAGAACCTGACGCCCAAGCAGGCCCGGGACAACACCTCCGCCTCACGCTCCACCATAACACGGGGCTACGAGCCGATAGACTGACGTGTAGCTCTCAAAACGTGGCGGTTCAGGTGTCGGTTCCCCCTCTCGGAAGGTGGTTTTCGGCTCCAGTTTCAGTCCATGACACCTGGCTTTTTACTATACTAATTGTCATTTGCACTTTATAACTTACACTCCCTACACTTCTGACACCTAAGAAAATTCAACAGGTGTAGGAAGTGCAGGGAGTGTAGGTTGTTTTCTGCGATTAGCAATTATAGGGGAATGCCTTACATTCCTATCTTGCCTTTCCAGTTAAGGAACCAGTTACGCTGGTCGGTCAGCTTGGCAGCGATGGCAGCCATGGAGCCGCGGTTGGCCTCGCCGAGGCGTGCGCCGATGATGTTGGCCATGGCCTGACCGGGATTAGGCTGACGCATGGCGTAACGCATGATGTCGTAATAGCGCGTTCCCTCGAAAGCAAACTCAAGAGCGCTCTCGTTGAGAATAAGGCTGTCGACGAAGGCCTGCTGCTTAGCAATGATTTCGGGACTGTCGATGATGGGAATCTCATATACCGTAAACGTATCAGCCAATTCCTCATTTTCAGGATCAGGAACGATATACTCATAGGGTACGGGGTCAGCCTCGGGCAACTGATAGTACTCGTTCAGCGGTGTCCAGCCAGAGCCACGGGTATGGATACCCATCATGTTGTGGTTGTTCTGGCCGCCTCCAGACCGTCCGCGGTAGTCGTCGATGGTTATCAACTGATAGCGTACGGGATTGAAGTCGAACTGGCTGAGGAAGACAGAGTCGGCCTTCGAATCGCTGTCGTAACGAGGGATGACTTCATTCTGAATGACGGTATTGGTGAGGCCCTCAGAGAGAATCTTGAAGGCCATGCGGGGATAGCCTGCCATGTTGAGAGCCTCGGCCATGCGGAGATAGACCATCATACGACGGTAGATGTGGACGTTGGGAGTGGCTGACTCACGACGGGTGCCATACTTGCTGATGTACTGAGTCTCGGTCATCTCCTGTGTGTAGCGGTCGTGCTCGTAGTCTTCTGTCCACGAAGCGGCGAGGCGGAGATCGCCGGTCATGTGCTTGGGCAGCTGCTGGTCAAGATAGAAGACGGTGTTACCCGTTTCGGGCACCATACAGTAAACCTGCGCACTTGAGATTTCGTCGGCACGCATGGAGGGCGAGATGCTGACCTTCCGCTCATTGTCATCGTTTGAGCAGAAGAGGTTGGTAAGCTCGCTGTAGTTACCCTCGGAGCGCATTTCGTCGCCTGCGATCATCGTTATCAGCTCGGCATTAGCATCTGTCGACTCTGCAATAGGATAGAGCGTTCCTCTAAAGTCCTGATAGCTGGAAGACTCAAAAGAGAAGGAGAGGTTATCGCTGTTGGTAGAATACTCAGAGTTCATGCCATTGCGCTCGCTGATGTACTTGAAGTAGTTGAGCGCTGCCTGACGGTAGTCCTCCTTGTTGCCCGTAACGGTTGCACGCCAGAGGAAGAGTTCGGCGCGAATGATGCTCAGCGGGAAGAACAGGAGTTTGGACGGTGCGCCGCCGATGGTGCCCAAGCCGGGGTACTCAGTGTTGTAGCGCTCAGGAATGTTGGCAAGGTCATTGATGAAATAGGAGCAAACAGTCTGAATATCGGCTTTCTGTCCCAACTCGGCGGCCTCGGCCTCCTCCTTCGAGAGCAACGGTTCGGTAACGAAGGGTACCTGTCCGTAGTTGATGACGAGCTGCAAGTATGTCCAGGCACGTATGGCCTTCACAGCGGCATACTCCTTCATGAAGATCAACTCATTACGGTTGCTTCGAAGCGCCGTGTCGGCATGTGCTATGAAGTAGTTGCAGTTGTTGATGACGGCATAATAGTCGCTGGGAACGTTGTAGCGGTTGTCGTCGCTGACCTCAAAGTTGGCCAGCTGCCGCAGGTCGCTATTGGCGGTTTGGGTCAGTGTGACCAGATCGCCACGCACCTCGCCGAGGAGGACGGTACGGTCGCCCAAAGCCTGCAGTTTCTTTAATATACCTGTCACAGACCAAACCGAGTCGACGGCGTTATCCAGATGTTCCTTATCGGCATAGAGCACATCGTCGGACTCCTGCTTGAAGAACTCATCACAGGACGAGAGGACGCCCATGCCAAAGATGATGCTGATGAAAATATATATTCGTTTCATATTCATACGGATAATTAGAGGTTAATTTTTACGCCAGCTACAATCGAACGGCACTGTCCGAGACTGCCCAGGTCAATACCCTGTCCGATAACGTTGGATGTCATTGAGAACTCGGGATCGCTGCCCAGATACTTGGTGAAGGTGAGCAGGTTGTTACCCTGAACCCAGAACTGGAAGCCCTGGATGTATTCAGAATTCACCGGCAGGTCATAACTCAGGGTGGCGGTCTTCAGGCGGAGATAGCTGCCATCCTCAATCCAGCGGTCGCTGAAGCGTGAGTTGCCCAAAGGATCCTGGAAGGTGATGCGCGGAATCTCGGTCTGCTGTCCTTCAGCCTGCCAGCGACGGTTCAGGGCCGTTGTCTGGTTCATGAAGCGGCTGCCTCCCTCCAATTGCGAACGCATGTAGTTATACACGTCGTTGCCGAGCGAGTAGTTGAAGCGAACGTCGAGCTTGAGGCGCTTCCAGACGAGGGTTGTAAAGATGTTACCGTAGATGTCGGGGTTGGGGTCGCCGATGATGGTGCGGTCGGCCTCGGTAATCATGCCGTCGCCGTTGATGTCGGCAAAGTGAACGTCACCAGCCTCGAAGTAATTCTTATCGACACCGTTTTCGCCCAGGAAGTAAAGTCCGTCAGTGCCGGGCTTACCAGCAGCCTTTGCCTCCTCAGTCGTTGAGAAGACACCCAGCGTCTTGTAACCATAGAAGTTGTTGGCAGCCTGACCTACCTGCGTGCGAACGGTTGCACCGTAGATTTCATGGTCGACGAAGGAAGCACCATCAGGCAGTTCGGTAATCTTGTTCTTGTAATGGCCTGCGCTGGCGCCAATCTGCCACTGCCAGTCCTTAAGGGCAAGCACCTTAGCATTGAAGCTGACATCAAAGCCCTCATTCTCGAGCTTACCACTATTGGACCAGTTCTGGCTAAGTCCAGAGAGGAATCCGAGGGACTGACGGGTGAGCAGGTTATTGGTCTTTGAGCGGAAGTAGTTGACACCAACGGTGAGGCGGTTGTCAATAAAGGCCGACTCAAGTCCGACGTTCAAGCGCTTGGTGGTCTCCCACTGTACGCTGTTGTTACCGATACCGTCGAAAGCCAGACTGGATACCGACTGCAGGAACTGTGCTGCGCGGAAGTAACTGCGCGAGGCGTAATAGTCGATGTCGTCGTTACCCGTCACGTCGAAACCGGCAGAGAGACGCAAGTAGTCGATACCTTTCACGCCGGCCATCCACGGCTCGTTGGAGATAACCCACGAAGCCTGGACACCTGGGAAGATAGCCCAGGGAGCCTTGAGCAACTTGATATCGCCCGACTCGCTGCCGAAGCGCGATGAGCCATCGACGGTGAGGTTGGCCTGCAAGTAGTAACGGCCCAGGTAGTTGTACTCAGCCTGGAGATACCAGGAAAGTGAGTTCCAGTTCTCGCTGATACCGACAACGTCCTTGTTCAGAAGGCTACCGCTCATGAACGGTGTCTTATCGCTACCAGTGTTGTAACCTACCTGAGAATTGCAGGTAAAGCTCTCCCAATTGATGCGGGCACCGGCGAAGGCGTGGATGTAGTGTGCGTTAAAGCGCTTGTTCCAGTCGATGCGGGTGTCGCTCTGCACGGAGTTCTGCTTCGATGCCAACGAACGGACCTCATTCTCGCGGAAGGCGCCCAACTTGGTGACATAGTAGTCGGGGGTACCATTGACGGGAATGTAGAACATCTCATTGGTGTTAACCAGATTGTAGCTGAAGTGCTCGCTCACAAAGAGGTGCGAGTTGATCTCGTACTTCGGTGTGATGGTGAGGTTCAGCATGGAGTTCTCGAAACGGTTCTTGGTCTCAGCCTCAGCATACTCGTTGATGGCAGCCGGGTTACCCAACCTCCAGTTGTAATTGGTGTAGTTGGTCAGGGCCTCAGCGAGGTACGACTCCCTTTCAAGGTCATAGTGGCTGTCAGAGAACCGGCCCTTTCCTGCCTCGTCGTGACCATAGCTGTAAGGGCTCATAAACGGGCTCTTGACGTAAGCAAGGAATGCCGGCGAAGTCGGGGTTCCCTCGTCGTAGCCTTCAGGTGCTCCGTCGTTACGGAGGTCACGGGTCTGGTTGGCAAACGAGACGTCGAAGCGCACACCCAAGTCACGCATAAGCGAGATGTCGGTATTGAAGCGCACATTCAGGCGGTCCATATCGTTGTACTTCAGGGTGCTCTGTGCCGAAGTATAGCCCACAGACAGGTTGTAGTTGGCCACAGCGTCACCACCCTCTACGTTGATGCCGTAGTTCTGCGTCATGGCCGTATGATAGACGTAATCTGACCAATCGGTGTTCTGGTGATACTGGTCGTAATAGTAGTAGTCCTTGTCCTCGATGAGGAACTTGAACTTGCGGTTGGTCGTGTTGGTAGTCTTCAGCATCTCCGAAGCATAGCTGCGGTACTGACCGGCGTCCATGACCGAGATAAGCTTCGGTTCAAGGACGACACCTGCCGAGACATTGGCCGTGATACGGGTGGCCATCGACTTGTTACGGCGTGTCTGAACCAGAATAACGCCATTCGAGCCTTTGGAGCCATAGAGGGCGGTACCGTTACGCATGACCGTCACCTTCTCAATGTCGGCGGGATTCAGGTTCGACAGAATGTCGTTGTAGAATCCGTCGTGGAGCAGGGTGCGTGAGTACTGCTGGTCGACGATAACACCGTCGATGACAATCAGAGGCTGTGCGTTGACGTTGAGCGAGTTAAGGCCCTCAATGAACAGGGTGCTACCAACGCCCGGCGTTCCGTTGCGCGTGATGGCACGCACCTGACCGCCCAACTGCTTCTGCACCTCATCCTTGATATTGATGGCATTGGTGTACTTGAAGTCGGTGGCCACATAGTCTGACAGTACGTTAGTCTGGGTACCGTATTCCGGCGTAAAGGACGAGGGGTAAAGCTTTACCTCGCGCTGCTGTTCGCCCTTGACCACACCCACACGCACAGGATTGTGGTCGGGAGTGGTGATATAGAGAGCACTTGAGAATACGGGGATGCTCAGCTCGTAGGTACCGTCGTCATCGGTCAGCACGCTGTAGCCGTCAAAATCGGCGGCACGGACGATGGCACCGGCGATGGGCTGCTTGGTGGCACCGTCGATGACAAGACCCTTGACGGCTCGTGTCTCATACTTCTTTACGTTCACGGTGCGCTTGGGCTTCAGGAAATCAAAGTCCTCATCGTCTCCTTCTTCGTCCTGTGCAAACACAGCCAAAGGGAAAGCTACCAGCAGCGAAAATCCAAATAAGATATATCGTTTCATAAATCCTTCTTTATTTAGTCATGTGAAACATTAACGTTGCATATACCACACCTTAAACGGTCTGTCCTCATAGGCGCCATGAGGAGCCATCACGATGCCCGGGCGGCCAGCGTAGGGCACGCCTTCCGGCAGTTCATCGACAAGCTGAAGCGTGCCGTGGGGTACGAGCAGCACACAGTCTATGCGCATGGTTCGCGTATAGGTGTTGTTACGCAGCTGTGAGTTAGACACACGGGTTTCCACCTTAAGTGTCACCTGCAAATTCTCGTCGCTAATACCGTAGGTACAGACATCGAACTTATAGTTCTCGGCTAACAAAAGGTAGTCAACGGCATCGGGCGTGGTCTTGAAGTCCTTGGCCTTGCCGTCTTCACCTAGAATGGGGCTATCGCCCTTACCGGGAACACCGATGGTACAGCGCATGATGGTCGGTACGCGCAACTCAGCAACAGCATTACTGTCGCTTGCCAATGCCGGAGCTGTTACCAGATAAATGTCGTAACCGATGTTGGACAAGACATCCGACAGGGTGAACGTCACCGAGTGGTTGAGCGTTCCGATATTAGGCTGGAACTCTACAAAGCGGTTGTCCCACACCTTGCCGTAGAACCTGTTGTTGGCTTCTACTTGACGGGTAAACGGTGTGACCGTGTTGACAGAGTCGCCTCGACTGTCAACCGTCTTACTAACCTCCTTGACAGCTCTTCCTTCTGCCTCATAAATCTTGAACCTGTTGAAGGTCATCAGCTTGTCAATGTTCCACTGGGAAGCTTTATACACCTCGCCATTGCTGCACTTGACAATGTCAGACTCATTCTGACTAAGTACGCCGTAGGGCTGAGTCTTGGGTTTGTAGTACTGATAGTATTCAAACGGGGCACCCCAGTTCATCTTACGAAGAGCATAGTTCCTGACGCAACTCTCTGACATGGCAGAATCCTGCAGGTTCTTCTCCGGATTGAAGGTGCGGCTGAACGTTGTACCATTCACAATGGCCAGACGCGTCTGAGTGTAGACCATCGAGTCGCGCCGAGTCACACCTTCAGGATAGTTGAAATACTGTTCGTACTCCTCAATCAGAGGTCTCCAGACATCGTTGGTAGGCGCAATCATCATATAGGTACTGTCCTCCAGGTTCAGCTGGCCCAGATAACCGAACAAGTCGTTGCGCTGCATGAACACTGAGTCGAGGTACTGCGTCCTACCGTCGACGATACTACCTGGTACGCTTCGCTCCGGCAGGAACTCGCGGTAGTAGAACTTCGAATTGTAAAGGAAACTGCGCAGACTGTCGAGCTCAGGATCCTTGGCGACATACTCAAACACATTGGAGAGGAACTTGACCTTATCCTTCAGCGTATAGAGCACACCGTTGCCGTAAAGTTGGTTCTTGGTGAGCATCTGAACACCGTCGATGTCGTTGGTGCTCAGCACGGCATATTTGCCGTTCATCAGCAAGATGGAGTCACGGCTCTCGGAGGAAACAGAATAGTTGTAAAGGGCAACGTGATTCTGGATGAACTCCTTGATCACAGTATTGTCTTCCTCTATCACGTTGGCACCCTTCTGGGCCTTGTACTCAGCGATGAGGGCATCAGCCTCTGCCTTACTGAAGCTGCTGTTGGTAGGAGCAAAGACCGTGAACACCTGACTGCCGTCGAGCGACTTTGAGAAGTCACAGGCTTCGACGACGCTGGCAAAGTTGCTCAGGTCTGGATTGCTCTTGATGGCCTGCCACAATGAGCCCTCATGGACGCTACCGCTACCCTGGCTGTCATAATGCTCATCCCAAGTGTCGGTGCAGGCAGTAAGGGCAACGGCAACGCCGCAGCACAGCAGGCCTCTGCTTATTACTTTATATATCTTGCTAATCATAACTTTCAATTTTCAATTTACAATTTACAATTTACAGGTCGTCTTCCATTTCTCCGTCTCCATCGACGCCATAGACGCTCTTAGGACACATCTCGAAGAAGTCGAGCATGAACTCATTATCGTTACCCTGTTTACCATCGGAAGCCACGCGGAACCGCAGGTAGTGGTCCTTGTTGGCATCTATATAGGTCTGGCAGAGTATACGACGCATCATGTGAGAGATTCCCCACGAATAGTTCTTCTGCGTACCATTGTTACCAATGTTATAGCAGGAGCGCGGACCACGGTAGGCTCCGAGGTTCTTCAGCAGTTTCTGTTCCTCGGCCAGATCCTCCTTGCTCGTCTGCTTATATTCAGAGAGCTGCGGGTCTTCGGTGAAACGGTCGCCGAGATACATCTCGCTGGTCAGAATCTGAGTCATATCCAAGGGGATGCCCTGAGGCACGCCGTCGAAGTACACCTGCATCACACCACGGGTCTCCAGCGGAGCGAAGCCTAAGCGCAGCTGCCACTCACCACTGTAGGGCACGGGCGGGATACGGAACGTGAAGTCATAGTCGCCGAAGAGGTTCCACTCATCACCTTGCCACGACCAGAACTCCCAGTGCGGGCGGCGGTAGACGAACGTACAGTTAATGTTAAAGTCAACGCCATCCAAGTAGCCTAACGGGAAATAATAGTTCTTACCGTTCTTAGGCTCTGGAGAGTCGTCGGCAGGAGCATTGTTACCATCGTCGGCACGGTAGTTACCCTTCAGACGCATGTCGTTGGTCATCAGTTCAGGGAACACCGTCGAGAAGTCCATACGGATACGCATGTTCTGGACGATGTCGCGAACTTCCTTGCTGAACACGACCAGGTCGTCGACGTAGAAATAGTGACCGTTCAGTCCGTCGTGTGTGGGCTTTGTCTCCACTGTCTTGTCAATATATGCACCACGGCAGTTATATGTCGGGGCCTCATAGCGTCGGTTGACGAAGTGACCAAGTTTCTTGTCGCCGTCAATGCCGATGCAATCGTCTTTCGTGTCCTCACGCTTCTTGTCGCTCAACTGCTCAATCTTCAGCATCTTGTGAGGCAGCAAGGTCTCATACCAGTCAACAGGGTTCAGCCATCTGGTCTCGAATCCGAAAGCCTCTTTCATCTCGGGAACAATCAGGGCCGTCAGGTCGGCAGTTCCAGGCACGTAACGTGTCATGATATGGTACTGAACGAAACGCTTCAGCGGGTTGACGCTGTCTGTCAGGTTCTCAAACTTATGTCCCTCGGCAGACACATCTTCCGGATAGACCGGGTCGTAAATCTGGCAGGCCAGGTCATAAAGGGCGCGCAGCACGCCGCCATCGGTAGGAATGCCGTATTCCTGGAACTTGGCCTCATAGACTGAATCAGGCTCAACAAAGGCGGTAAAACCGTACTTCTTGGTATCAGGCACCCACGCAACCTCGTTTCTGATGTGTGACTTGTAGCGATACAGATTGTAGTTGCGCTTGTTATAGGTCGGGTCGTCAACCAGCAGAATCTGATCTCTGACATTGGTGGCAACCAATGCCTGATAGAAATAACTGATCTTCTTGTTGTCGCGCAGGATATCGGCAATATAGCTGTTCGACTTCTCAATAACCATGTCAATGGGCTGCACGATACCATTCTCGACGGAGTCGTTCTGGTGAACTTCAGTGCCGTCGGCGAGCGTCTTCTCAAAATAGATATGGGCAGTACCTTCCAGATAGACGACGGCGTTGCTGTCGTTGTCAACGCCCTGTGAGGTAGCCAGATAACGACCAAGCAGGTTGGCGGTCGGCAGACGGTCCTGAGTCATCTCGAAAGTAGAATACATATTGGCCACCAAGTGCGTGCGGGCGATGGTGTCACAGTCAGCGTCCGACAGTTGGGAAAGACTCGAGAGGCCGCGTTCCTTTAGGTAGTTCTGCACTGCCTCGTTGGAAGGCAGGAAGCATGTGTACTGTCCATAGGTGGCGAGCAAGTCCATCAGTTTGGCCCGCTCGCAAATAGTCTTGAAATCACTGTACTCAGCACGGTTGTTCAGGTAGTCGCTCAGCATCTCGCCCGTAAACGTGTAGTAATTCTCCGCATCGGGCTCGTCAGAGCAACTGGCCATCGGCGCCACAAGGGCAAAGCCGGCCAGAGCCATCAGCGCTACTCGTATATTCTTCTTGATATTCATAATCTTCACTGTTCAAGTTTCGTTGTTATTTCGTTTTCTCATAGCTGGTATTCTCACCCGAGCCATAGACAGGGTTGGGCACCAGATTATGGTTCACCTTCATCTCCTCAATGTTGTAAGGCCAGAAGATGGCATCCATCTTCTTGAAGAAGTTCTGAGCAAACTGGCTGTTCACATCGTCACGCTTTGTAACGGCAGAGATGACAGGGTCAGTATTGCCGTTGCGCAAGCTGTAGCGTACCAGGTCAAACCAGCGCTTACCCTCAAACATAAGTTCGCGCTGACGCTCGCGCTTCACCAATTCCTCCATCAGGCTCTTCGTGTTATAGTCACCTGCTTTCAGCGTATCCTTGTCAACCAGGATGGCGTTGCAGATAGAGCGCTTGTTGATGGCATTTACGAGCGAGAAAGCCTTTTCGAGCTTTGGCTTGTTGGTAGCAATCGTAGCCGAGTCGTTTCCTTCCTTCATCTGCTGACAGAGTGCCTCGGCCTCAAGCAGCATGATGTCCGGCAGACGGTAGATAATCCACTTACTGCCATTGTTATCGGAGGCGAAACGCTCACCGTAAGTAGCGGTCATCGGCGTGTTACGGCCATTGATATTCACAGATCTCACAGCATACTTGACAATTGCTTCGTCATCCTTGCTGGCATTCTGGAACAGACGGGCGTCGTTATAATTCGTCTTGTCCTTTGACTCAAAGACGAGAGAACCACTCGGCTCCTGAATGTCGCCCAGCAGGACGGAAGAAAGAGTCAGGAGGCCCTTACGCGAGTTGTTATTGCCATACAAGGAGCCAATGGCTGAATTTGACAGCATACTGGTCGACTGAGGCCTGTCGTCAAAGCTCAGCTCAAAGATGGTCTCCTTACTTGCACCGTCAATGAATATCTTCTCATAAGCCGTACCGAAGTCCTTACCCTGAATCTCGTCGTTCTCAAGGGGATAACCGTTGAGGCGGGCCTCGATGGTCACACGGTTGGAGTTGTTCGCACTCATTCTGCCGTTACGGAGAAGCTGCTCCTCCTCATAGAGCTTCTTGGAGTTGATAACCAAATCGGCGTACTTGATACAGTTGTCATAGTCCTTATTCCAGAGATACATCTCCGCCAACATGGCATAGATGGCATCCTTCGTGATGCGTCCGGTCTGATAGCGGGGCTTGTCCTCCGGATAGCGGTTCACAGCGTCGTCCTTTATCTTCTCCAGGTCAGCAATCAAGTTTTTGAGCACCGTCTCAAAGGGTGTTGCGGGAACGTCCATCACCTGGTCGTCATCGGTATAGGCCTCCTCTGAATAAGGTACGTCGCGGAACGTGCGGATGAGGTAGAAATAGCAAAGGTCACGCAGCGCCGAAACCTCGGCAATCGTGGCTCTCAGGTCACCCTCGGTGTAGCTCGGGTCAATCTCGGCCACGCCTGGTGCGTATTTCAGCACAGTGTTACAGCGGTTGATGACATCGTAGAAGAGATCCCACGTCGTGTATTTGTTCATAGCCGTCAGGTTCTCCTTCAGAATGTTATAGAGGTCAACGTCGCTGTTGATGTTCTCTCCAGACTGCATATTGTCGCTTCTGGCCTCACCCCAAATAATCATTCGCTTGATGACATCTGACGACTGTAAGGCAGAATAGCAGCCTGTGACGATATTGTCAACGTCGGTCTTCTCACCCCAGAAGTCCTCCAGGATGATTTCGTTCTGCGGTTTGATTTCCAGGAAATCGGCGCAGGATACCATCCCGCAAGCCATGCAGACTGCACCTATTATATTATAATATGTCTTTCTCATAATCTTCATTTTTCAATCTACATTTATCTGTCCATTAGAAGCCAATATCAATTGTGAAAGTATACTGGCGGGAACGCGGCGTCGGGTTGTTGTCCGTTGCAGGTTCTTCACCGCCGAAACCGATTTCCGGGTCCACACCCGTGTACTTGGTCAGCACGAACGGGTTGTTGACACTGGCATGGAACGACAGGCGGTTCAAGCCTATCCACGTCAGATACTTCTTCCTGATGGTGTACGACAGCTGAGCGTAGTTCATACGCAGATATGAACCGTCTTCAACGAAGCGGTCGCTGATCAGCGTGTTGTAGTTGCTGGTAGAACCGAACATGGCACGAGGAATCGACGTCTTGTCGCCCTCCTTACGCCAGCGGTAGTTCACTGCCTGGCTCTGGTTGTCGTTATTGATCATGGCCTCTGCGTTTAGACGGGCCTTGTTGATAATCTTATAACCGGTACGGTAGGTAAACTGGGTTGTGAAGCGCCAGTCGCCATAGTTCATCGAGAAACCGAAACCACCAGTCAAAGCAGGTAATGACGAACCCAGATAGACAATGTCAAGAGCATTGATCTGACCGTCATGGTTCACATCCTCATAGATGGCGTCACCACCGTTGAAGCCTGGGAAGCTCTGGTCATGACCTGTACCGTCGACACGGTAGTCATACTTCATGCGCAAAGGCTGGTCGTTGGCATCGAGGATAATCTGTCCGTCGGCATTGGTGGCCACAGGAGCTGTCTTACCATCGGCCTTGAACTTCTCCCAGTAGTCATAAATCTGCTGTCTGCTCATGCCGGCAACGGCATTCTTGAATGTGCTGTAGTTATACTGGTAGACGCCGAGACACTTGAAGCCGTAGACTGCACCGAACGGGTTGTTCAGCTGCACGCGGCGCAGGGTCTCACCGTTGGCATAGCCGTAGATAGAGTTCTTCTGATTCAGGATGTACTCATCAAGTTCGAGGATTTCGTTACGGTTGTTACCGAAGTTGACGTTGACATCCATCGAGAACTTACCCTTCTGGATGACACGGTTAGAACTGATGTGGAACTCCCAACCGATGTTGCGCATCTTACCGTTGTTATGATAAGGAACGGTCTTATATCCGGCATTCGAGGGAATACGGAAGCTGCTCATCAGCATGTCCTTTCTCGTTCTGCTATAGGCATCAACACCGATGTTCAGGCGATTGTCAAAGAAACCGAGGTCGGCACCAATGTTGATTTCATCCTGCAACTCCCACTTCAGGTCAGTCAGACGGATGTTCAACGGCTTCATGGACGACATGTCGATATAGCGGTCGGCCTTACCATACTTCGACGTATAGAGGTAGTTCTGACCAGGCTCGTTACCTGTACGTCCCCAACCCGGACGGAGGGCGAACATCGACAGGAACGGCTTCAGCTTCTGCATCCAAGGCTCATCACTGACAATCCACTTCAGCGAAACAGAGGGGAAGTAGCCCCAACGGCTGCCAGGACCGAACTTCGTCGTTCCGCTGATATTCAGCGTGGTCAGAATAACATAGCGTCCCTTGTAGCTATAGTTGGACTGGAAAGCATAGCGCATCGAGCGCCACTGGTTGAAGTTAGAGCCCATGTCGTTGATGATGCCACCTGCTGACGGGCTGACGATAACCTGGCCTGTGGAAGGCAGTCCGTAGCCCGATGTCGACTGGCTGATGGATGAACCTGAATTCAGTTCGAAGCGTCCCATCAACATCCATGAGTGATCTTTGTTTTTGAAGGCTGGCGTCAACACCAATCTCTGCTGGGTATTGAACGTCACACTCTTCGACGAGCTGTTCGATGAGGTGTTCACGCCTGTGTTGTTATACAGGACGCTCCTCAGTTCCCAAGGATAGAAAGAGTCATTGTAGCCATTGCTGATATTCATGTAGACCGAACCGCGATACTCCAAGCGCCAGTGGTCATCGTCAAGTCCTAACAGGTTGTAGTTGATAACCAGCTCAGGGTTCATATCGTAGTTGCGCTGCTGGTTCTTAGCCAGGTGAGCCGAGGCCACCGGGTTGACCATGCTGCGCTGGTCGTTGGCAAACACCTCCGAGCCAATATACGGTCCGCTCTGGATCATGTTGTAGTACTTGTCCGTGTTCTCGCCCGTGACGGGGTCTTTCTCGTAGATGCTCATGTTCGGCATCTTGCGGCGGGCGATATCCAACAGACCGTCAGAGTTACGGTCGTTCTTCGTGTAGGTCATCGAGAAGTTGGTCTGAACGCGGATACGCTCTGATACGTTATAGTCAAGAGCAACACGGGTTGACAGACGGTTCAGCACCTGCTCAATCATCGTACCCGTCTCGTGGTCATAACCGGCACCGATACGGAAGGTAGCCTTCTCGCCACCACCCTGGATAGTAACGTAGTGGTTCTGGCGGATACCGGTCTGGGTGACAGCATCACGCCAGTCGGTATTGTCGCGGAACTGGCGCCACTCTGAGAAGCCGCCAGTTGCGTCAAGGTAGTTGATTTCCGGGATACGGTTCTGGCTGGCGGCATTGTCGTCCTGACGGGGGTTGAAGTACGACTCCTTCAGCATCATTGTGTAGTCGTCACCGTTCAGCAGGTCGTAGCCCTTAGGCTGGTGGGTGGCGGTGAGCTTCAGTGAGTAGGTCACACGGGGTTTACCGCGGACACCACGCTTGGTGGTAATCTCAATGACACCGTTACCACCCTGCGAACCGTAGATAGCCGTTGCGGCGGCATCCTTCTTCACCGTAATCGAGGCAATGTCCTCAGGGTTGATGTTCAGCAGCTCGGCGAACTTCTCGTTGTTGGCTCCTGCCAGGTCGAAGTTGCTCATATCCACGTTGCGGATGTTACCGTCGATCACAATCAGCGGGTTCGAGTCGGTCAGGTTCGAGAGTGAACCGGCACCACGCAGACGCATGGTAGAACCGGAACCCAGGTCACCAGAGTTACCGACAATGTCAAGACCGGCCACACGTCCCTGGAGGGCTTCATCGACCGACGTGAACGACAGGCCCTCGAACTCCTTCATATTGACGGTCTGAGTGGCGTATGAGATTTCGCGCTCGGGGATGGGCAGGCCAGGACCCGTGGCACGTCTCTTCGACTGAACGACGACCTCCTTGATCTGAGTCTTCGAGGTCATCTTCAGGTTGTACGTTGTCTTGTTGATAGGCTGGGTCACAGTCTGCAGACCGACATAGCTGAAGCGGATCTTGTCCTTCGGATTCTTGATCTTCATAGTGAAGTTACCGTTCAGGTCGGTGATGGCAGAGTTGATGATACGACCGGTACCGTCAATCTCGCATACCGTGGCTCCCATCAGCGGTCCCATGTCGTCGCTCAGCGTACCGTGGACCGATGTTATCGTCTGTGCACCGGCTGTTGTTGCTGCCAACAGCATCAGTGTCATCATGATGGTTTTCAGTATTTTCATGCGATAGTCCTCCTCTCTTAGTTATTAAGTGATTCTTTCACTACGTCGCGCCAAGGTTTCATTTGCTCGTAGAACAGCGGACCGTCGATCAGGTGAACGACGACGTCGCTGGCCATGAACTGGCGAGAGCCGTCGAACCAGTACTCGCGGCAGATGTTATTGAAAAGACCTTCCTTGGCAACCACGTTGCGCGTATTGCCAACCTCGTCAGTCACTGTCATCTGAGTAGGTGAACTGATAACCGTCAGCGGGCTGAATCGACCCGTTTCCAAGTTGCGCTTCATGCTCTCATACTTGTTGTCGCCGTCGGTAGCCATGGCCATGCCAAGTGCTACTGAGTGGTCCTGAATATGATAGCGGATGAAGTTAGTGACAATATCCTTGACGATGGTCTTCACCTTCTCGCGCTGGGCCGTCAGGTCCTTCTCAGCGGTAAGTTCCCCATACCAGCCCTCAGCCCTACAGATAGAGTCGAGCACCTCATCGTTCTCGTCGCCCATCTCCAATTCATCAGCTGTTGGCAGGATCTTGTCGTCCTGCAACTTCTTGATGGAAGCATTTGACGGAACGTAGGCCGTATAGTTATAGTTGTCGAAGAGACGCATGTTCTTGTTGTTACGGTCGCTGAGACCGGCCTTGTACTTACCGTTTCTACCGAGCGTCGGCGAAAGCAGGTCGCAATAGTCGTTCTCCAGGAGTTCAAGGTACGAGGTGTACTCCTCATGCTTCTTCAGCGTCATGTAGAACGACATCTCGCTGGGCATCGGCACCATATCCTCCAACTGGTAGCTCACACCGTTAACCTTGTTGTAGGTTTCAACGACGGGAATAGACCTGTGCTGGTGCTCAATCTGCCAGCCGCCCTCGAAGCGCAGCTTTCCGTCAGCACCCTTGGTGGCACGAACCAGACTGCCACCCTTGGTCTTGAAGTAGTTGTATCCTTCGTTCACATAGTCCTCAACCGTCTTACTCTTGTCAGGCATGACGATGATCAGACCGTCAATCATGCTTTCCAGAAGCGGGTTGGTAATCGTCTGTGCCACAGCGCCACCGGGAGCAAGCTCCTCCTTCGTGATATTACCTTCGGCATCGACCGTGCCCCTGTAGCGTCTGGTCTGTACGCGCTGGTTCGGTCGCTTGGTCAGGTCGTAGTAGAACTCAAGCACCTCGACATTGTCCACCAGCACGCTGTCCTCACCCTCATTGATGGGAACATACTTGGAACCGGCTCCGAAGCTCTTCGGATCCAGGTAGGTAAGCATGGCATCGTTGGTGGGAAGCAGGACGGCGTATTTAGAGTCCATAGAGAGCAGGTAAGGCTGGAAGTTGAAGGCCGTGAAGTCGGAGGCGTTCTCAGCACCAGTCAGTGCCCAGTAAATGACACTCATCGACGTCTTGTGGGCCGTGGCGGGGAAGAGCACCGACTGGAACTCTGCCGGCGGGAACACCTTGTTCACCATGTAGACCACACCGTTACAAGCCATGAAGCAGGAGTCAATGTCGGCCATTGTTATGCCGAGCGGCTCCTTGGCATCGTTCAGCACGTGGCTGAACTTAGTGGGCACGGTCTCTGAGAACGTCGACAGCATGTTCACGTTAATCAGCGTTGCCAGCGTGTTATTGGGCAATGAGTCGATGACACCGTACTCGTTCTGGAGCTCCAGACCGCCGGTGTTCCACCATTCCTCAAGCGCAGCATTGGTAGGCACAATCATAGCACCGGCGTCATTGTGGACGTCGTTGCGCTGGTTGGCGTCGATATACTGGTTCCAGCCCGGGTCGAAGCGCAGCAACGACTCCTTGACGGGGTCACCATTGTCGTAGTGGTCGTTCACTTCGACGGCATTGGTGTTCACGTTATAGGCGCGCTGGCTGAAGTAGCGCAGTATGAAAACGGAGTCCTCATTATTATATATACGGTTATACTCTCTCGTTCCTACGGGGTAGTAGTAAGGTGCCGAGAACTGGTCGAGCAGTTCACCCCACTTCGACATACTGGGATGCTGGTGGATGACTTCTGCCATGTTAGGACTCGACTCGATGACGCCCGACACTTTCTGGATGTAACCGTTCTTACAAGTGATGTCGCGCTCAATTACCTTCTTACCGTTCACCCAGGCATCGGCGATGTTGTCCGAACCGTGGTTCGACAAGATAGCCAAGTCCTCATTGGTGATGTTGTTGTACTGCATGTAGGTCGGCAGGAAGTGAATCATCGGCGCCGTAGTAGCATCCTTGAAGATGGGGACGCCCTTGCCGCCAGCCTTGAGTGCTGCCCAGGCTGGTGTGTTCGGCATAACCGACGGCTTCATGATGTAAACCGAGTCATAGAGACTCAATGCCGTCTCACGGCGCATGGTGCGGCCCAACTCGGGAGCACCGGCGTCGCCTTCCGACTTGGCATTCGACATCAACTCAATCAGGTAAGCATTGTTCACCATCGAGTTGTTCAGCAGGAGTCGCTTCTGGGCGGCGGTCAGCTGCTCATAGCTGCGAACACCCCAGGAGTTGCCCTTGAACCATTCCGCGTAAGCTGCATCGTCGGCAGCAAACAGAGTTTTCGAACCCGTGTGACTCAACACGTCCTTCTGTCCCAGCTCGTCGACAAGCCTTAGCACGACCGTGTAGTTTCCGTCTTCCTGCAACCGTTCATAGATTGAGTTGCCCAGCCACGAAGGCTGACCGGTTAGCAGAATGTCGTCGTCCTTACACGAGGTCAACGCCCAGACACTCATCAGCAAGCCGCAGGTGACCAGAGCCACTCGTCGTCCTTGTCTTACGAATTGTCCTTGTTTCATACTTTTTTAGATTTTTAATATTGTTACTTATATATTGTTTTGTCGGTTTATTCTCTTTCAAGTGGTCAGACCGCAGGCGGTCCGGCTGGTTGTTCGTGTTTTCACAATATTATATATATAATAAGGTGTAAGGTATGGTTAATGAAAAACAAAGGAACCGGAGACGGGTCTTAAACCCGCCTCCAGCCCCTTTTCCAGCTGTCAGATTTTATCTATCTGCATTGAATGATCTTCAGTAATCAATTACTTTACAGTAACTTTCTGCACCTTCACAGAACCGTCGCCGAGAATCTGCTTCTGGATGACAACACCCTTGACGGGCTTGCTGATGCGTGCACCGCTGAGGCTGAAGAACTCAACCTTCACAGGAGCAGTTGCTACAGCATTGACAGAAGAAGCGTCGCCGCTGGGCTGCTTCGAACTGCCGTCACCATAGTAGTAGAGCTTGAAGTTATCGCAGACAACCCAGCTGTTGGTCACGTTCTCGTCCTTCTTGATACCGATGGTGAGCACACCGTCGTCGCCGACCTTGCAGATGACAGAGTTGGTGTAGACGCCCTCGTTCGGCTCGTCCATGTAGCTGCGACCGCTTACCAGTGAACCAGGCATGTAGTAGGTCACGTCACCGACGGTGAACTCCTGCTCGCCGTCATAGCCGTAAGAATCGGTCATGGCACCCTTCATCACATTAGCAACAGGAGCAGAGTAGACAGTGCTGTCGCCGTCGACGGCATAGACGTAAGCCATGGTAGCAGCGTTGTCAGCCACCCAGGCGTCGTAGTTCTGCTGGTTGTCACCAACGCGGCACCATGCGTCAACCGTCAGGAGGTAGGTTCCCTTAGGCAGACCCTTGATGGTCTGGAACATGTCGAAGTTAGTCTGCCAGAACTCAATAGCGTAGACGCCCTTCTGGGTGTCGTCGTTACCAAGGTTACCAGGATTGGTCCAGCCAGCAGCTGAGTTATTCCAGTCAGCATCCTCGAAGCCAGGAGTCTTAATGACGCCTGTGCACTCCTTCGGATCGTCATCGGTAGCCTGAGCCATGTCATCCGGTATATTCAGCTTGGTCAGCATCAGGTCAATCTGCTCGATCAGACCATCAACCTCACTATCCTCGATGGAGTGGTTCTCAATACCGCTGTTGATATTGCTAACAAGAGCCTTGGCCTCGCCAACTGCAGAAGACTGAGAATCGAATGTAGCATTCTCCAGATCCAGGTTAGCAGCGCTCAGCTTGGCAAACTTATCAACAGAAGCTCTGATGTCGCCTGTCAGGTCATAAACCTGAGTCAGCACGTCGAACATGGCCTTGCCATCGGTGCCGGCCAGAGCCTCAGTAGCTTTCGACTTAACCTCGTCAGCCTGAGCGAAGATGTCCTTACCCATGGGCTTGCTGGTGTCGATGCTCTTCAGAGCCTCTTCCAGAACAGGCTTCACGATGTCAGCCTTTGGCTCGCGGTAGGTCAGCTTGAAGTTATCCCAGATGCACCACCAATCCTGGTTGGCATCCATCTTCACACCAATACGGAAGGTGTCACCCTCCTTGCCAATCAGACCGTAGGCTGTGGTCTTGTACATACCGTCGAGACCAGCCTCCTTGTCAATGTGGAAGCACTGTGCAGCACCACCCATTGAATTGGGGAAGTAGTTGCCGTTAATCTCCTCCTGGGTCCAGTCCTCAACAATCTGGAACTCAGTAATACCGTTCTCAGCGGGAATCTCAGAGTAGACGCTGGGGAACTGGCTCATAGCATTGTTCATATAGAGGTACACGGGCGAAGGATAGTCCTCGCCAAGTTCGTCGCCCTTGTTGTAGCCACCAACCTCGCAGCGGACATAGCCCTGAACCTCAAGCTCATACATACCGACGGGCAGACCGGTAATCTCCTGCCAGACGTCCCACTTGTGGCAGTGCCACGACTCGAAGCAGCCATTGTAATAACCGCACTTCTCAAGGAACTTGTCACCGTCGCCGTTGATCGGGCCGGGAGTCACGTTACCGCCATCGATGCGGTCAACTGTCCAGCCCTGGCTGGTACCAGTGTTCTTGGTTGTGCTCGTCTCGAAGGTAGGATTCGTAATGTAACTGGTCATGTTCTTACCATCCCAGACATCGAGCTTCGACTTCTCGACGAGTGTCTCAACCCATTCGTTGATCTTAGCCATCTCAGCCTCCAGCTCCTCGTTGGTCAGTTCAACAGCCTCGAGAATTTCTTCTGAGTCAAAGTCACAGTAGTCGCCCAGGTCACCAATCTCAGGCTCAATATTTGCATACTGGTCGTCAACGACGTACTTGCTCTTTACTTGCTCAACCAGGTCCTTCCAGTCCTGCCAGAGCTGGATGTTCTTATCAATAGCCTTGTTAGCAGCATCGATACCACTCAGTGCAGTAGCCACCTCTTCAAACGAATTAACACTGATATCTGCCTTCAGAGCCTCGTTATAAGCGTCCAAGTAAGACTTAGTGTAGATGGTACCCTCTTCAATGGTCTTCTCGCTGTAGTTCTTAATGGTCTCATCCAGATACAGCTTGGCAGCATCGGCAGCTGCACCGTAGTAGGTCAGCGTGAAGGTGTCGTAGCAGCTCCAGTTGTCCCAAGTACCCTTCATGGCTGGGTTCTTCACACCAATGCGAAGGGTTTCACCCTCTGATACGCCAACCAGAAGCTTGGTGTCGTAGTAACCCAGTTCTGCGAAGATACGGAATGCAGAAGGATCGTTAGGAATGTAGTAAACGTTACCTGTCTCATCGTCAGTGGTGGTTGTGAAACCAGCACCAACACCCCAAGATGTGTTCGAGCCGTCCGGAGCCTCAGTAACCAGGGGTGCAAAAGCGTAGTTGAAGGGAACCTGTGTCTCCTTACCACCTACCACAGCATAAAGCTTAGCGGCAGGGGCGATACCATTCACCATATCAACATAGTTGCAACGCCACATGGTCTGGGCACCCAGTGCATAGACACCTGCGGGCAGGCCCTCGATGTCCTGATACATGTCGAACGTAGCATTCCAGGTCTCGGCAACGTTGGCAGGACCATGAGCACCACTACCAACCATGTTGGGAGATGTTCCGCTCCAACCTGAAGAGCTGGCATTGTCGAAGTTCGGGTTCACAATCTTGGAGCTCATGTCGGCAGGCTTCTCCACAGAAGCGTGGCTCTTACCCCACTCTGCGTAAGCAGCAGCAAGATCGCTCTCAGCCTTCTCAACTTCAGCCTTTGTAGCAGCGGTATTCTGCAGCACAGCCTCAGCAGCAGCAGTCTCTGTAAAGCCCTTTGACTTGCAGTCATCGATAAGGTTCTTCAGCTTCTGCTTAGCAGCAGTAATCTCCTTCAGACCGTCAGAGCACTTGTTAACATCGGCGAGAGCTGTAGACTCGTCAGCGAGGACAGCCTCTGCAGCAGCAACGTCAACATAGAGAGCCTTGGCAGCCTCAATGGAATTCTTCAGAGCAATGCGAGCGTTGGTAAGATTCTTTGCCTCCCTCAGCTCGTCGATAGTGCTGCCATTGTTAGAATAGACTGCAAGTGCAGCTGCGCAAGTCAGACCGGCGGCCTCAGCATCCTCAAGAGCCTTCTTCAGACCGAGAGACGCAATGTAAGCCTTAACGCCATTGCAATAGGCTTCATAGTTATCGCCATATATGAAGGCCTCATACGAATCCTCTGTAACGGCTTTCCAGTCTACGCATACACCCTCAGCAGCGGGATCCAGATTTTTAAGCACGCTACTGCAGGTAGCGCCCTCGTCGTCGCTGTCAATGTAAGTACCGTCCCAACCGATGAACTTGTCCGGGCTGGTAACGACACCTAAACGGACAAACTCACCTTCAATGGTATAATTCCAGCTGTAACCAGCCTGACTGGCGTGGTCTACAAAGAATGAACCGCCATCGAAGAATACGTTGTGGTTGCCGGTGACATCCGTGCGCTGAGGATTATCAACATAGTTCCACAACTCGTAAGAGCCATCGGGTGCACCTTCTTCAGTAGCAACCTCCAGCCAAACGGGATAACCATACACTCTGACGCTTGCCTGAGTGTTCCATGAGTTACCGCTGGCGAAGAACAACTTGGCACCAGGATTGTAGAGGTAGAAACGAGTTCCGTCGTCGGTAAACGTCGTAAACTCCAACCCCTGCGGCTCAGGCATCGTCCAAACGCCTTCAGGTACCGCAGCCCAAGCATTTGCCCCCATAAGAGACATCATGCTCAACATGAGTAGTTTTTTGAATTTCATAAGCTTTAAGTTTTTAATAAAAAAGTAGTATAAAAAATAACGTTATTCACTCCTCCATCTGTAGTTTTTGCTACGCGGACTTCAGATTATGGCGCAAAGTTAATAATTTTTTTTATAACTAACGAAAAAAAACACAAAATTTTTTTTGTTAAGTGTCGATTTAACAATTAAACTCGTAATCGTTTGCGTGAAAACCACTTTGTTCTGCTCCAAATAGTGGCGCCATTCACTCCGTTTGGAGCCGCCAAACGAGCCGTTTAAAGCCACCATTCGTGACGTTTGGAGCCGCCATTCGTGACGTTTGGAGCCGCCAAACGGCCGATGGGGGGAAGGGAAGCCCTCCCTCCCCTCCTCTATATCCGTCCCCCTTTACAGGGGGGACGATATGAGAGGGAGGGAGAGGGCTTCACGGGGGGGAGGAAGGCGACGCGGAAAAAAGTCAGAATTCCAGCACCAGCGACTGGCGCGGTTTCAGCTCCACGTCGCGGCTCAAGTCGTAGTAGCGGCCGGTGAGCACGTCGCGGGCCCGCGTAGTCTGCCCGATGACCTCGGCGTAGCGTTTCACATGCATCACGGCAGGCTTCGTCGTACCATTCAGCACCGTCAGCACCGTCCCCCGCTGTTGGCTGCGCTGAGGCGTTGCCACAGCCCTCCTCGCAATAACATACACCCCTTCGTAGGGAATGAACTGCGTCTGACTGCCATGGGTGATGACGGGATTGTTCTGCCGCCAGTGCAGCAGTCGGCTGAGCCACTGGAACATCGACTGTTCCTGCTTCGTGCGACCCTCGCGGGTGAAGGCGTTGTGCGTGTCGCCGGGGAATCCGCCGGGAAAGTCCTTGCGTACGTTGCCGTCGGTCACCTCCTTCGTGCCGTTCATCAGGATTTCCGTGCCGTAGTACAGCTGGGGTATGCGGTTGACCGTCAGCAGCAGCGCCAGGGCCTGCTTCAGCATCAGCGTGTCGCGGCCGTTCTTCAGGTAGCGGTCGGTGTCGTGGTTGTCGATGAAGGCCATGACCGACGACGGGTTCGGATACAGATAGTCATAGACGAACGAGTTGTAGAGCAGGTTCAAGCCGGCAAACCAGCCGTCGGTCTCCTCAGTGGCCGCCCGGTTGATCTTGTCGTAGAACGAGAAGTCCATCACCGTCTTCAGGTAGCTGTTCTGCTCGGAGAGCTTGGAGCCCTTCTGCCAGGCTGCGGTATAGGCAGGCTCGGTCACCCAAGTCTCGCCGACAGTGTTGAAGTTGGGGTATTCCTCGCCAAGCTCCTTCATCCAGTCGGCCATCGCGTCGGCATAGGCGTAGGGGTAGGTGTCCATGCGGATGCCGTCGATGCCGACGGTCTCTATCCACCACTTCGAATTCTGGATGAGGTAGCGCATGAGGTGTGGGTTGTGCTGGTTCAGGTCGGGCATGGTGGGCACGAACCAGCCCTCCACGGTCTCCTTCAGGTCAACCTCGGAGGCGTATGGGTCCTTCACGGGCGTCAGCTTGTAGCTGGTTTGCTGGAACGAGGTACCTTCGGGATTGCTGGTGCCCTTCGATTCGTCGAGCCACTCTGGTAGATTGAGCCAGTCCTTCGTTGGCTTGTCGTGGGTCCACGGGTGCTCGAAACCGCTGTGGTTGAAGATCATGTCCATCACCACCTTCAGCCCTTTGGCGTGGGCCTCGTCGCAGAGGCGGCGGTAGTCGTCGTTGGTGCCGAAGCGGGGGTCTACGCGGTAGTAGTTGGTCGTCGCATAGCCGTGGTAGGTGGAGTAGCCCTGGGCGTTGTCGGGCGAGTCGTTCTCGAGGACGGGTGTCAGCCAGAGGGCGGTCACGCCAAGGTCGCAAAAGTAGTCCAGGTGCTCGCGGATACCGTTCAGGTCGCCACCGTGGCGCAGCGAGGGCTGCGAGCGGTCCTCCTTATAGGCCCGCATGCCCTTCACCTGCGGGTTATGCCCCTGCCCCTGGGCGAAACGGTCGGGCATCAGCATGTAGAGCACGTCGGCATTGGTAAAGCCCATGCGCTTGTCGCCGCTCATCTCGCGCTGCTTCAGCGTGTAATTAACGTTGAACTTTGAACGTTGAATGTTGAACGTCAATTTCATTGTGCCTGGCTGGGCGTTGCGCAGGTTCATGTAGATGAGCAGATAGTTGGGCGAGTCGAGGCGCACAAGGCTGTCGATGACGACGCCGGGGTAGTCGGTGGTCACACTTTGGACGTCGCGGATGCCCTGTCCGTAGACCATCAGCTGCACCGTCGGGTTCTTCATGCCGACGAACCAGTCGGTAGGTTCGATACGGTCGATCTTAATCTTTGCTGCACTCATTGTTAGCATTGGCGCCACGAGGGCGGTTAATAGTAAAAGTTTCTTTTTCATATTCTCGGTTAGTTGGTTTATTTCATTCTGACTGCGGCACCGCCGCAGCACAGCCGACAGAAGGAGCGGGCGCGGAAAGGGCGGCGGCAGGCGCGGCTTGTTGGCTGTGCGGCGGCGGTGCCGCTGCCTCTGCGATAATGCGGGCCAGTTCGTTCATCTGCATACACATCTGGCGGGTGAGCTTCACCTTGCAGTTCGTATGCTCAAAAGGTGAGAGGATGAGCAGGCGCCCTTCGGCGCAGGCGTCGAAGAACGCCCCGCCAGGTTTAGAGTAAGAGCCGAGGCCGTCGGCCGTGATGAGGATCAGCGGCAGGCGGGCGTCGAAAGCCGTGCGCATGGTGCGCTTCTCACCCTCGCTGATGGCTGGTGATACTAAGACGGCACCGCCTCGGGCGGCTGCCATGTAGCCGGCAACGGCCTTCTGGATGTCCTCTTCATAGAAATGGGTGGAGCACTGCACCTGCTTCCGCTGCGGATAGCCGAGCAGGAAGCGGTTGCCGACGGCGGAACAGCAGAAAGGGCCGATGCGCAGGCCGAAGCTGACGCGGAACAGGTCAGGGAACTGGCGGCGCAGGAAGAGGCGCCGCGGGTTATCGGCGAGGTAATGGCGCCAGCGGTCCAGCTCGCCTTGGTTGCTTAGGATGTGGTCGTTATAGCCAGGGCTCCAGAGCAGGCCGTGCTCGCGGCTCTCGTGGCTGCGGTCGCGCTTTCGCTGCGGCACCGCCGCAGCACAGCCAACAGAAGGGGTGGGCGCGGAAAGGGCGGCGGGCGCGGAAAAGGCTGCGGCGGGCGCGGCTTGTTGGCTGTGCGGCGGCGGTGCCGCAGCCTCTGCCTCCTGGCCCAGCACCAGCTGCCGGTAGGCCTTGTTGGTGCTGGTCTTGAAACCGCGGATGATGGCGCCGAGGTGCTCCTGCATAGCCTGCTCGACAAAGAGGATGCCATGCAGGTGGTCGGGCATCAGCTGGAGCGAGACGGCGGTGACCTCAGGGTGATGGGCCGTGACGGCAAACCACTCCTCCTGCACCCGCTGCCCCAACGGCGTCAGCTCCACCCGGGCCTCGGCAGCCTCGGGCGCACCGGCAGCCTCTCCCACCAACCGCCCGAACAGCGGGCGGCGCCCCTCGACGGTCATGGTAATCAGATACAGGCGCCGCTCCCGGTAGTCATGCCCTACCCGCCGTCGGTTCATCGACGGTCTTTTCTCGCCGGCATGCTGCTGATGCTTCGCATACTCCTCCTCGGTCATAGGCTAATCATGCAGGATAAGGGCCGACTGCGGACTGACCGTGGTGCGGCGACCGAAGATCTTGCTGGTTGACTGCTCGTTGATCTCCCCGTCCTTGCAGACCACTGTGTACATGGCCTTGGGGATGCTGACGGTGGCCATCTCGCGGTTGGCATTGAGGATGACGATGATGTTGCGCCAGTCGTCGCGGCCGGCATAGTCCTTCAGGCGGAAGGCGACAACCCCCTTTGGGGCATCGAGGAACTCCAGGTGCTTGCGCACGAGGTGGGCATCACCAAGTCGGAAGGCAGGGTGGTTGCGGCGCAGGGCTATCAGGTCCTGGTAGTACTTGAATACCTGCGGGAAGCGCTGCAGGTTCTGCCAGTCGAGCTGGTTGATGCTGTCGGGCGACTCGAAGGAATTATGGACGCCCTGCTTCGTGCGCAGCAGCTCCTCGCCGCTGAGCATGAAGGGCACGCCCTGCGAGGTGAAGACGGCGGTCTGGGCCAGCAGGTCGAGGCGGATCAATTCTTCTTTAGTAATGCCAGGAATGCTGGCCTGCAAGCGGTCGACGAGGCACATATCGTCGTGGCAGGAAACGTAGGCCATCATCTGCGTCGGCTCGGTGGCCCACGGCTGCTTGGAGTAGTTCACCTTCGTCATGTCCACCTGCGGATGGCTGATACCGCCGACGATGCCGAACTTCAGGCTCTCCTCGCAGTCGGGAGCGCCGCCGAGCCAGCCGGTCTTCGTATCGTCATCAAACGGGCCGCGCAGGGCGTCGCGCAGCTCGTCGCTGAAGGCGGCGATGCGGGGCATCTGCGGGATGTTCGCCTTCACGCCAAGCCGCTCGGTGGGCAGGGCACACTGTCCGGCGCTCCAGCCCTCGCCGTAGATGAAGATGGAGGGGTCGAGTTTATCGAGCTCCTGACGGATGAGGTTCATCGTCTCAATGTCGTGGCAGCCCATGAGGTCGAAGCGGAAGCCGTCGATGCGGAATTCGTTGTACCAGTACTTCACCGACTCTATCATGAACTTGCGCATCATCGGCTTCTCAGAGGCAGTCTCATTGCCGCAGCCGCTGCCGTTGCTTCCTACGCGGTAGTAGTAATCCGGATAGGTGCGTTGGAAGTTGGAGTGTTCGATGTCGTAGGTGTGGTTATAGACAACGTCGAGGATGACGGCGATGCCGGCCTTGTGGAGGGCCTGCACCATCTGCTTGAACTCACGGAGACGGCAGACGGGGTCGTAAGGGTCGGTGGAGTAGCCACCTTCGGGCACGTTGTAGTTCACGGGGTCGTAGCCCCAGTTGTATTGGGGCTCGTTCAGGCGGGTCTCGTCCACGGAACCGTAGTCATAGCTGGGCAGGATATGCACGGCATTGACGCCCAACTGCTTCAGGTGGTC
>CAMHHO010000040.1:0-27990 GCA_946184965.1 uncultured Prevotellaceae bacterium
ACCACTGCACGGAGTTGGAGTAGCTGGAGCGCTTGTCGTACTTCAGGGCGTCGGTGAGGGTGGAGGCGTTACAACGGAACGAGAAGTTGTAGCTGGCGTAGGGGGCGAGCACTACGGAGCACGACATGTTGAAACAGTGGAGGTCGCGGCTGAGCGAGGCGGTGGTCATCGAAATCTTCTTGTTCTCGAAGTCGTAGCCGCTCGAGAACGAGATGTTCCAGCCGTCGGAGAGGCGTATGTTGCCGCTGACGTTCAGGTTCTGCGTGAACTCGTAGGGATAGCGCATGGTGTTGTAGTTGAACTTCTCCTTGTCGCGGCTCTCGCGCATGCTGATACCGTAGCCGAAACTGAGCGACCAGGGCAGCTTGAACGTCATGTAGCCGTCGTCGTCGGTCTCGGCCTTGCCGGCGTTCTCCTTCTTGGCAGCCCGCTTGCCCTTCTCGAGGTCGAGGTCCATGTTGCTCTCAAGCGCGTTGTCCTCCTCCAGTTCCTCCTCGGTGTCGGTCTTGTCCTTATCCTTGCCCGGCTTTTCGTCGCGCTCGCCGCGGAGCCACTTAAACAGCTTGCTTACCTTAGTATTATCAATGGTGTAGGAGAAGTTCTTCGAGATCTGGCTGAAGGGGCCTATCTTACCCTTCTCCCAGTAGGTGGTGGTCTCGCTGAGGCGCGGCGTGGCTCCCACGGAGTCGGCCTCGTAGACGTAGCTGGCGAAGGTGAGCGAGAGGTTGAGGGTGTGGCTCTTCGAGAACTTGATGCGCAGCGTGGTGCTCACGTCGTCCATCGGCCTCACCTTGGTGGCGAGGTTGTAGCCCGTGCGCAGCGAGAACTCGTCGATGAGGCTCACCTTCTTCACCGAGTCGTCGCGGGTGCGCACCTTCATCTCGAGGTTGTTCTTCAGGTCGATGCCTATGCGGCCCGTGCGGCTCTGGCTGGCCTGCGAGATGTTTGCGACGCTGTAGGGCCAGTACTGCACCATGGTGACGTTGCCGTCGGCATCGGTCTTCTGGTAGTAGTCGTAGAAGCCGTAGCGGTCGACGCTGAAGTTCGGGGCGTACTGGAACGATATGGTGGGCGTCAGTACGTGGCGTATGGCCTGCACCTTGTCGCCGAAGAGTTTCCGGTTGGGGACGTACATACCGTAGAGCGTTGTCGATGCCGACATGTTCATGCTCCAGTTGTAGACGTTGTAGAAGCCCGTCACGGTGTCGGTCATTTCCTTCTGCGTCTTCTCGTCCCAGTACTTATGGGCCTTGATGAAGCCCGTCTTGTCGCTGAAGTTGAACGAGGGGTTGATGTTGATGACGTCGAGGAACATGAAGTTGGCACTGATGGGAATGGTGTGGGTGATGCCGTTCTTCCAGTCGCGGCGGAAGTCGGAGTGCAACAGCTTGTCCTCCTTGGTGTTGATGGAGTTGCTGAAGTCGGCACGGTAGCTCATCGAGATTTTCTCGTACCAGCGCTCCTTGCCCACCATCTTCTTGCGCTTGAAGGGGTAGAAGCGGGAGAGGTCGATGTTAAGTCGGGGCAGCGTCATGCTAATCGACGAGTCGCGCATGTTCTGGCTCAGTTCCATCGACGACGAGATGGAGAGGCCGAGGCTCGAGAAGCGCGTGTTGTACGACACCGACGACGTACGTATGGTCTGCGTCAGGGCCTGGGGGTTGTACATCGACGTGAGGTTGTTGCGCTCGAAGCTCGTCGAGGCGTAGTTCACCCTGGCCTGCAGCGTCGAGAAGGGGTTGGCCTTCGAGTCCTGGTTGTGGGTCCAGACGAACTTATAGCTGGTGGTGCGCTCGAAGTCGGGCAGGTTCTTCTCGCCGCGGATGGTGTTCTGGTAGCTCAGCAGGAACGAGCCCCTGTACTTGTAGCGGCGGTTGTAGTTCGACGTGGCCGAGAGTCCCCACGAGCCCTTGGTGTAGATTTCGCCGATGAGCTTGAGGTCCATCTTGTCGGAGATGGCAAAGTAGTAGCCGCCGTCGCGCAGGTAGAAGCCGCGCTCCGACTCGTCACCGTAGGTGGGCATGATGAATCCGCTGGAGTAGTTCTTGGTAAAGGGGAAGAAGCCGTAGGGAACGGCCAGCGGCAAGGGCACGTCGCAGACCACGAGGTAGGCCGGCCCGAAGACGACATCCTTGCCGGGGCGCACCTTGGCGCGCGACATGGCGATGTAGAAGTCGGGGTGAGGCTCGTCGCAGGTGGTGTAGCGGCCGTGCTGCAGGAAGAGCTCGCCGTTGCCGCCGCGCTTCGACAGCTCCGAGGTCAGAAATCCGTCCTCCTGCTCGGTATACACCTGGGTGATGAGGCCCTTCTTCGTCTTGAAGTTGAAGGCCATCGTGTCGCTCTGGTACTCGTCGCTGCCCATCTTGAACACGGGCGTGCCGGTCAGCCGTCTGGTGGTGGAGTCCATGATGCCCGTGGCGTGAACCAGCGAGCTGTCGAGCACCATGTATATCTTCTCGCTCTTCAGGTCCATGTTCTGATACTCCACGTGGGAGTCGCCGTAGAGGTGGGCACGGCCTGTGGCGGCCTCGTAGGTCAGCGAGTCGCTGGCGGTGTACTTCACCGGTGCGTCGATGCCGTTCTTCTTGGCACGGTTCATGCTGTCGCGGGCCAGCGAGTCGTCAATCACCTTATTATATTTATAGATGGCCAGCTCCAAGGAGTCCATCGTCGTGGTGTCGCGCTTCATCTTGGCGGCAGCCTCTTCGGCCTGCTGAGCCGCCTTGGCGGCTTCTGAGCGACGCCTCGACCGTCGGCCAGACCGGGAGAGGGTGTCGGCAGCGGCTGTGTCGGCCTTGGCTGCGCGCCTGACGTTTTCAGCCAGCTTCTCGCCGATGCTGGCCAGACTGTCGGCATCGACGCCCTTGGCAGCTTCGGCCACAATGCTGGCCAGGCTGTCGGCTGTACCGTCGACAACGGCTTCCCTAACGGCGTCGGCGGCAGCTTCAGCCACGCCCTCGGGCAGGGCCTCAGCGACAGCCTCGGGAATGGCTTCAGGCACGTTCTCAGCTACGGCGTCGGCTACGGCGTCAGCGGCGGCCTCGGCTATGGCATCGGGAACATTCTCCTTGACTTTCTGTACCAATGTGTCGATGGGAACATCGTCGGGCAGGGATAAATCGCCGACAGCCTTCGACAGCTCCTTTTTGTTATCCCGGCGGAGCGACGAAGGCGTGCATGCCCACATACAGAGAAAGGCAACGAACATCAGAAGGATGACCGTTTTCTGTTTCACGGGTGCAAAGGTACTACTTTTTGAGGAGTTAAAGGAGTTAATGGAGTTAAAGGGAGTTAAAGGACAATAGTTTTAACGTCTCTTATTCAAACATTTTTGCCCAGCCCAGGAACTTTTCCACGCCTTCGTGGCCGAAACGCTCCAGGCTCTGGGCCGTTTCGAGCACGCTGAGCACGCGGTCGGGATGCGACTTCGAATAGAACTTGTCGGCATAGCAGACCACCTGCTCCTCGATGTACTCAGGCTCGAAGCCCGGCAGGCCGGTTCCCGTGTGGCGCTCGGCGACGCGGGCGTGGCGCTCCCAGCCTTCGCGTCGCAGCACCTCGCCGCCTATCGGGCCGTGGCGCAGGTAGGGCTCGGTGCCGTAACAGAAGATGGAAGGAGCCGAGCACCAGCGGATGCCGATGTCGTGGAGCATGGCGGCCTCCTCGACGAACTCGCGGTCGATGCGCAGCTCGGGGTGGCGGTCGCAGATGAGCAGGCAGCGGTCGGCAACCTGCCGCGAGTGCTTCAAGAGCAGTCGCCGCAGGTCGTCGTCCTCAGGATAGTATTTGTCGATGATTGACTGGTAGTCCATAGCTCAAACTAGAAAATCTAGAATATCTAGTGACTCTAGTATATCTAGTGACTCTAGAAAAACTAGTACATCTAGTGAATCTAGAAAAAAAATCACCCCCGCTCAATCCACGCGATGGTGTCGCCCTGGCGGATTTGCTGGCCGGGCTTCACGCTGATGTCGACGAGCTTGCCGCCGAGGGCAGCGGGAATCTCGACTATCTCGCCCCACTTCGTCTGAAGGTAGCAGAACGTCTGGCCTTCCTTGTACTGCTGACCGATGAACGGCTCGATGCACGGAGCCATAACGCCCTCGCCGCCAAAGCTCCAGATGAGCTGGCCGGCCAAAGGCGACTTCACGGCGTCGGCCTTCTGGTGCTTCAGCGCGTCAATCTCGTCCTGCGAGAGCTTCGTGCCGCCGCCCAGACGGGCGTCCTTGGCCTTCTGGATGTCGGCGAGCAGCTGCTTCTTGGCCTGGCCGCTCTTGAAGGGGCGGTACTGCTCGGGGTGCATGGCCAGCTCGAAGAGCTCCTCGTCGTCCTGACCGTAGTCCCAGCCCTGCTCGTCCATCTCCTTGCGGAACGTGTCGAGGGCATTGGGGATGAGCGTGTGCGGGTCGACGTCGGTGAACTCGCGCTTCTGCTTCTCGGCCAGCTCGACCAGCTCGGGGGCAATGGTGCCGGGAATCTTGCCCGACTTGCCCAGAATCATGCCCCAGATGGCATCGTCCATCATCACGTAGCGGCCCTTGCCCTGCTCGATGGTCAGCAGGTTCATCAGCGCAATGTTCTTCGTATACTGCGAGAACGGCGTCACCAGTGGGGGATAGCCCACGCGCGGCCAGACGTACTCCACCTCGTTGAACAGGCGCACCAGCATGTCGTCCATCGTCAGTTCCGGCTCGCCCTTCTGGGCGCGCAGCTTGTCGATCATCTTCTTGATGCCGCCCAGGTCGGCCATCATCGAGCCCATCATGCCGCCGGGCAGTCCGCAGCCGAGCAGCAGCGACGACATGTGCTTGTTGGCCGGGTTGATGAAGTAGCCCAGCCAGTCGTCGATGAATTCTTGAGTTAAGGTACGCGCCTGCATGTAGGCGTTCATGTTCAGGTCGGCCACCTCGAAGCCCTCGTTCTTGAGCATCGACTGCACCGAGATGATGTCCGGGTGAACCTTGCCCCAGCTTAAAGGCTCGATGGCGGTGTCGATGATGTCGGCGCCGTTGTTGCACACCTCGAGGATTGAGGCCATCGACAGGCCGGGGCCCGAGTGGCCGTGATACTGGATGATGATGTCGGGATGCTTCGTCTTGATGGCCTTCGTCAGCTGGCCGAGCATGGCGGGCTGACCGATGCCGGCCATGTCCTTCAGGCAAATCTCCTCGGCACCGGCGGCAATCACCTCGTCGGCAATCTGTGAATAGTAGTCGACGGTATGGACGGGCGACGTCGTGATGCAGAGCGTGGCCTGCGGCGTCATGCCGGCGGCCTTGGCCCACTTGATCGAGGGGATGATATTGCGCGTGTCGTTCAGTCCGCAGAAGATGCGGGGAATGTCGACGCCCTGGGCGTGCTTCACCTTATACATCAGCTCGCGAACGTCGTCGGGCACGGGGTACATACGCAGGGCGTTCAGACCGCGGTCGAGCATGTGGGTCTTGATGCCCACCTCGTTGAACGGCTTGCAGAAGGCGCGGACGGCGGCGTTGGGGTTCTCGCCCGCCATGAGGTTCACCTGCTCGAAGGCGCCGCCGTTGGTCTCGACGCGGCTGAAGCAGCCCATGTCGATAATCACCGGCGCTATGCGCTCCAACTGGTCCTTGCGCGGCTGGAACTTGCCGCTCGACTGCCACATGTCTCTATAGACGAGACTGAACTGGATTCTTTTCTTTTTCATAGATAGTCGTTTTTAGGTTCTCATTACTATTCGCGTGCAAAGATAGTAATAAAAGATGATACCTGCAAATTTTTTTCGATAATTACTTTGTGTCCCCGTGTCTTGCGCCGAGTTACCCGCCCTTTGTTTTTTGACTTTCGCTCCGCTTTTTTGCTACTCGCCGACAAAAAAAACGAGAAATGTTTGGCTGTCCCACCTATTATTATTACCTTTGCCCCCGCAAAAGAAGACTTCTAACATTTTCAAATTATTAATTAATAACAAATCAAATGAAAAAATTTACTACTATTAAAACGTTGCTCGTCGGGCTCTGCGCGATGGGAGCAATGAGTGCGTGGGCAGATGCAACCAGCATCTATGAGCGTGGAACAACCAACGCCTGGTCTGATGCAGATGTAGAAGCTTGGGCAGGTACTGGAACAATTGCCATTGATGGTGGCTTAAAAACCGGCGGTGGCAATGAAGGTTACGAAAGAGCTGTTTCAATTACGACAAAAGATAACTCTATTCTTGTGGTAACAGCTACATGGGATACTGGTAGTTCTACAGGTCGTCCTGGTGGTTATAATTATCTTGCATTTGGCAATGTAGAATTCCGTGCCTACGGACAAGAGCCCAAAGGAACCGCAGTCATCGGTGGCGTTGAAACTCAGCTGACAAACTCCAAGGATGACGTCAGAGGAGTAATATGGACCGTTACGGCTACTATAAATAAAGCTACTTCTGAAGTGTCTTATTCTGTAACTCTTCCAAGTGGCAAAAAAGAAGGAACTGGAACTCTTTCTTCAACCACAGGCTTTACTTCCTTCAAAATGGGTTATGTTAAACCTGGAAGAATAGCAAGCACATACCAGACCTTGAAAGCAATTGAAATTACAGAGGAAGAACAGACTGTAAAAACTGCCAGTTATACTGTACAATTCTTGTGCGATGGTGAGACTATCAAGGATCCTGAAACTCGTGAAGGAGTTGTTGGAAGCACGATTTCTTTACCTGCTACTGATTCACAGCCAATTAAGGTTCTTGATTCAGATAATAACATCACAAACAAGTATATATATGTAAGTGACGATGCAGCAAGCAACTCGATTAATGAAGATGGCTCTACAATCATTACCGTTAATTTTAGAGAAGCTAATAAATACAACTATTCGGCAACTAACAGCTTAGGTGACGTGTTAGCTTCTGGAAGCGGATTCGAGGGTGAGACCGGAGACTATTACTGGGCAGCCGTACTGAATGTGGACGGAACGCTTTATACCGCCCCTGCTGTTGGCAGTCAATATAAGGGATCGATTCTGTTGGACGAGGACAATAAAGAAGCCTCTGTTACCTATACAGCTTCTGAAGACATTACCACTCTGGTCTTCTTAGCAGAAGGTGAGGATATCTTCACCAAGGCTACAGGAAGTGCTGCTGATACTCGTGGTTCGATGGGTGCTGGTGGCTATCAGAGCAGTGCAAAGTCTTTCGTCACTCTACCCGCAGGCAAATATAAAATGGTGGTTTCTAACCGTTGCACTGGTGAGCGTACGGGTATTCATGTCTTCACTGCTGGTACCGGTGCGAATGCACCTACTATCTTTGCTGTTGATGGCTTTGGGTACAATCAAACATGGACCTCTGAAGAGTTTACATTAACAGCTAACACCGATTTGTATTTCCAGGGTGGTTCTGATAACCAGTGGGTTGACTATCTGTATATTTACAAGACTGGCGACGTTGAACTGCCTGAGAATGTAACAGTAGAAGTTAGCGAAGCTGGCTGGGCAACACTCTTCACCGATTTTGCGCTGAACTTCGAAGGAACTGGACTGACTGCTTACACCGCAACACTGTCTGAATCGACCGTGACACTGACTGAGGTCACCTCTGTTACTGCTGGTACTGGCGTGGTGCTGAAGGGTGATGCTAAGACTTACGAGATTCCCGTTATTGACGGTTCTGACACCGCAAAGGGCGACCTGAAGGGTAATGCTACCACAGCTACCGAGGCCAACGGTACCCAATATGTACTCATGATGAATGGCAGCAACGCTCAGTTCACCAAGGCTACAAGCGGTTCTATTGCTGCCGGTAAAGCATACCTGGAGAAAGCTGAGTCAGAGTCTCGCATCCTGAACGTTGTGTTCGCTGGCGAAGCTACTGGCATCAAGGCCATTGAGACTGCAAAGGCTGACGGTAACGTCTACAACATGGCAGGTCAGCGCGTAGCTGCTCCCCAGAAGGGTCTGTTCATCATGAACGGCAAGAAAGTTATCATTAAGTAATATAAAAACAATAAGGAGTATACAAAATGAAAAAGGCATATATCATTCCGAATACGGAAACAGAGTTCTTAACAGAACAGGAAACACTGTTAGCTGGTTCACCTGACGGCTTCGCCAATGATCTGAACAACGAAGGTTCTGACGCTGGCAATGCACTTAGCCGTGATATTATATTCTTCGACGAGGACTAACCCTTAAAGGTATATATTTCTTTCAAGGTGGCGGCCGTTTTGACCGCCACCTTAATTTATACAATACAGCGTAACCATCCCGCATTCATTCCTAGCATTCGAATCCGACATTTAGAGATTTCAGCCGAAAAGTTTGGTCGTTTGCATAGAAAATCTTATCTTTGCCGTCGATAAGAATGACAGGAGATGGATACTGACTTACAAACGCCTATCAAATCGCTAAGTGAGCACAAGGCTGTAAAATAAATGATTAAAATGAGCATTAACAGACATCAAGCACTTTTTGCCACCATCGTCACCGCTACGCTGCTGACGGCGGCTTGCGGTACGAAGGAGGGAAAGGCGACGGAAACTGAGGTTGCCAAGACAGAGAAGACGCTGAAGGGCGACTCGATGGCCTACGGACTGGCCTGCGACGGCAGCAACGACTCGATACTGCTACTGCTGCCACTAACTGGCGAAGACCCTGACACGTTTGATATTCTCGAAGCTTGGAAAGAGATGAAGGTGTTCGGGCGACCGGCCACCGGCGACAACATGGCCGTGATGGTGAACCCCGATGACAGGAAAGTGGCCGACCTGGTTATCGACCTCGACAGGCTGAAGGGAGAATGGTGTTATATGGTGAAGCCTCGCCTGCGCCACCACCCCAATTTCAATCCGGCTAACCTGCAGCCCGAGATAAAGGAGAAGATGGACTCCATTCTGGAGCAGATGGCGCAGCCCCAGGAGTTCGGCATGGAAATCAAAGGCGAGCACATTGTCCGCCCCATCGGCACGAGTAGCGACAGGGCGCCGGAAAAGAAGGGACCGGTGGAGTTTCCGCCACAGAAGCGTTACCGCATGTGGTACCTCTTCAACGGGAAATTACTGCTGAGCGAGACTCAGCGCGACACGTCGGGCGTATCGACCGTCACGAATACCGACACTGCCCAGCTGGTCATGCTGCGCCGCGATTCGCTGGTACTGCGCTTCAGCGACGGCACCGAGCAAGGGTATTATAGGAAAGGAGAAAAAATTAAATAACCTGATGGCTGAGCATGCGCTGCTCGGCCATCTGTTCGTATTTGGTACCGGGCTTGCCGTAGTTGGCATAAGGATAGATGCTGATGCCGCCACGAGGGGTGAAGAGTCCGACTACCTCGATGTACTTGGGGGCCATGAGCTTCACCAGGTCCTTCATGATGATGTTGACGCAGTCCTCGTGGAAGTCGCCGTTGTTGCGGAACGAGAAGAGGTAGAGCTTCAGGCTCTTCGACTCGACCATGCGCTCCGACGGGATATACATAATCTTGATCTCGGCAAAGTCGGGCTGCCCAGTAATGGGACAGAGCGACGTGAACTCGGGGCAGTTGAACTGCACCCAATAGTCGTTGCCCTGATGCTTATTCTCAAACGTCTCAAGCACCTCCGGCGCATAGCGGTTCAGGTACTCGGTCTCGCGGCCTAAGGCCTTCAGGTGTTCTTGTTTGCGGTCCATGGTTCAATACTCAAAATCATAAGTTACTTCTGTTCCTCGGCGGCTGTCCTTGACCACCATGCGGCGCACGCTACGATTGTCGTTCAGTGTGGTAGCGACATCGATAGTGGCGTCGGCAGCCTTTGCCCGCGTCACGATGCTTGTGCTGCGGCAGAGGCGGAACATGGAGATGAGCTGCAGCGGCTCACACTCGTCCATGCCCAACAGCAGCTGGTTGACGTCGACCGTCTGGTAACGGTTGTCCATCGTGCCATACTCCAACTTGTAACGCTCCACGGTCTGAGGCTTGGCTTCGAGCTTCCAGCGGCAGAGGTAAATCAGACTGTCGGCCGTATGCTGGGTGTCAGGGTCCAAACTTTTGCCGCCAAGCAGGTAGGCGAAGGCCTGAGTACGCTTCAGGCGCGAAGCCACGTAATTGAAGGCATTAGTGAGCGACATCTGCATGCCGTTGGAATAATATTGCGGAGCATAGCCGATGGTGTCGCCTCCACCGATGAGCCGGTCGGCCTGATAGCCGTTGTCCATGCTGCCGGTCATCGTACCGTTAGCCGTCCTGATGTTCAGGGTTTCCGAATTCTCGTTATACTCCATGCGGTACTGCTCGTTGGTGCCGTCAGGACTCTTTACATCCATCTGTACAGGACGGCATTTGGCATCATAGCTGATGCTGACCGTCCAATCGTCGCTCGACTTGATGGACTTGACCAAGGCTGCCGAACCAAAGGAACCGTCGCCACGAGTGGCGTGCTGAAGATACTGCCACGAGGCGTGTGCCTTGTCAGGATGGTTGGTATCGGTGACCGTGAACTGCGCGAGGCGCTGCTGACCCGTGGTATTCTGGTCGAAATGCACGCCAAGCCCGTATATGGTATAGCCCTTGCCGGTCAGCAGGTCGATGCTGCACCAACGAGCCTCAGGCGTGTCGGCTTTTATCTGCCAAGGTCCCTGACTCAGCATGACCAGCGAGTCGGTTGAGGTATTGGCATAGACGTTTGTACGCACGTTGGTAGGCTTCATGAACTGGAACCCTGCGGTGTAGGGGTCCTCGTTCTCGAGACAAGCCGTCAACTGGGCTGCAACGGCCAGCACGGCCAAAATGTTTGCAAACAGTTTGATTCTCTTCATATTATTCATCATTCAAAAATGCATCCATAGCGCGGCGCTCTTTCTTCGTGGGACGACCAGTGCCGCGCTGGCGGTCGACGAAACCGCTGATGCGGTTCATTTCCAATAGTTCGTATTGATCGGGCGTGGTGATATTCTCATAAATCTCCGGCAGCAGCTTGGCCCCCACACGCTGCTCAATGGTCTTCAGAATGCGGAAGGTGTAGGTGACCGGCGGCTTGCGCACGCCGATGACATCGCCCACCTTCACCATGCGTGACGGTTTTACCAGCACGTCGTTCACCGTGACGCGGCCATTCTTGCAGGCATCGGAAGCAATGGTGCGCGTCTTGAAGATGCGCGACGCCCAAAGCCATTTGTCTATTCGGGCTTCATCGGACATTTTTTGCCTAACTTATTAAACTGATTCATCGTGATGTCGATGCCGGCCAGCACGAAGCTGCGGATAATCTCGACGGCGGTATCAATGGCGGGCTGCAGCTGACGCAGGTCGTCCTCGCTATAGCTGCCAAGCACCCAGTCAATCTGCCCGCCCTGCGGGTAGTCGTTGCCGATGCCCATTCGCAGACGGGCATAGTTCTGACCGATGAGCTGCTGGATATGCCCCAGACCGTTGTGGCCGCCGTTCGAGCCGCCGGCTTTCAGACGGAACTGGCCGAGAGGCAGGGCCACATCGTCGCTGACGACGAGCAGCCGCTGCTGGTCGATGTTCTCCTTGCCAAGCCAATAGCGCACGGCATTGCCGCTGAGGTTCATGTACGTGGTGGGCTTCAGCAGCACCACCTTGCGCCCCTTCAACGACGTCTCAGTGACATAGCCGTAGCGGCGGTCGCTGAAAACAGTATTGGACGCCTTAGCAAAAGCGTCCAACACCATGTAGCCTGTATTGTGGCGGGTCGTGGCGTACTCGTCGCCCGGATTCCCCAGCCCAACAATCAAATACTTATCCATATAACAGATTACTGAGCGGCCTCAGCAGTAGCGGCAGCCGAGCGAGAAGCGCGGGTAGCCTTCACTGAGCAGACGACAACCTCGGGCGAGGTGGCAATCTTCAGGCCCTCGAACTGCAGGGCACCCACCTTGATGGCCTTACCCAGCTGGAGGTCGGTAACGTCGATGTCGAGTTTCTCAGGAATATTCTTATAAGGAGCAGTAACGTCGATCTTACGGATAGAGAGGTTCAGGCGACCACCATCGCGAACACCCTGAGCGTGACCAGTCAGGTTGACTGGGATACCAACGGTGATGTCCTTCGTCTCGTTCACCTCGAAGAAGTCGGCGTGCAGCAGAGCGTCCGTCGTGGGATGGAACTGCAGTTCCTTCATAATAGCCTTATGAACTTCGCCGTCGATGTCGAGGTTGACTACATACACGTGAGGTGTATAAATGGCCTTGCGGAGGTCAGCGAAAGAAGCCTGGAAAGCCAGAGCCTCGGGCAGACCGTTCTCACCTTTTTTCTCACCATACAGATTACAGGGAACAAGTCCCTCCTTGCGCAGAAGCTTTGAAGCCTTCTTGCCGGTAGCGGTACGCTTCTGACCGCTCACATTGATTTCTTTCATAACGTTGTTGTGTTACTCTAAATTAATACTTGGTTTGTTGTTAATTCACCATCACACGGTGTGCTTTTTCGTGAAAAGCGGGTGCAAAGGTACGAAGAAAAATTGATAATTGACAATTGACAATTGAAAAAATTACAAAAAAAGTGCGTTTTTCTTGCATAATCAGTGGAAAATAAGTATTTTTGCAGTCGAAACAAAGCACAAGAGCATGATTAATCGTGAAATTATACGCATCAAGATTGTCCAGTTAACCTATGCGTACTATCAAAACGGCAACAAGAACATCGACTCTGCTGAGAAAGAACTGTTGTTCAGCCTTTCAAAGGCTTACGACCTGTACAACTATCTGCTGGCGCTGATGGTGGCTGTTGCGAAAGAGGCGAAGAGACGCCTGGAGATAGCTGAGGGCAAGGCACGTCGCGAGGGAACGAAGGTTCCTTCGACACGCTTTGCATATAATCGCTTTACATTACAGCTTGAAGAAAACAAGCAGCTTTGCGACTTCATCAGCAACCAGAAACAAACCTGGGCCGACCACCCGGAATTCGTAGGCAAACTCTACGAACTGATTGAGCAAAGCGAGATTTACAAGGATTACATGAGTGACCCGGATGACAACTACGCCACAGACCGCGAGCTCTGGCGCAAAATCTACCGGACACTCATTCAGGACAACCCCGACCTCGACGACCTGTTTGAAGAGCAGAGTCTCTACTGGAATGACGACAAGGAGATTGTCGACACCTTCGTACTGAAGACCATCAAGCGCTTCGAAGAGCAGAACGGTGCCCGCCAGGAACTGCTGCCCGAGTACGACAATGAAGAGGACAAGGACTATGCCCGCAAACTGTTCCGCGCCTCGATACTCAATGGCGACGAGTACCAGCACTACATGAGCGAGACCTCGCGCAACTGGGATTTATCGCGCATGCCTTACATGGACCTCATCATTATGCAGATAGCCATTGCCGAGATGATGACCTTCCCCTCAATCCCGGTGAGCGTTACCATCAATGAGTTTGTAGACATAGCCAAGCTCTACTCTACCCCGAAGAGCGGAAGCTATATCAACGGCATGCTCGACGCCATCGCCCGCCACCTCATTAAGAGCGGTCGGTTGATGAAGCGCATGGACGACAGACCGGCCAACTAACATCGAAACAACAAAACAACGAAATAACGAAACAAAATGACACAGATTATTTTAGCTGCACAAGCAGCACAGGGAAACGGCAGCGGCATGTCGATGATTCTGATGATGGTGGCCATTTTCGCCATCATGTGGTTCTTCATGATTAAGCCTCAGCAGAAGAAGCAGAAGGAAATCCAGAAGTTCCAGAACTCTCTCACCGAGGGTGCCGATGTCATCGTCGGCGGCGGTGTTCACGGCACCGTTAAGAGCATCGACCTGGCAAAGAACACCGTGGACGTAAAGATTGCTCGCGACGTGGTCATTACCGTCGACAAGACCTACGTGTTCAAGGACATGGCCAACACGCCGCAGACGAAATAAGGCATGATGTCGCTGGGCAAACTATTTACCATCATCAGGAACTTTCTGTTTAGCCGTACAAACAGAGAGTTTCTGATTTTCTTATTCTTTCTCGCGCTCTCAGCGGTATTCTGGTTGCTGATGACCCTCAACGAGAGCTATGAGCGGGAGGTGAAAGTGCCCATTCGCATTACCGGTGTGCCAACGGACGTGATGCTTACCAGCGACGAGACCGACACCATCAAGGTCGTCATCCGCGACCGCGGCATCACGCTCCTTACTTATATGTACGGCGATGCTCTGAAAAAGGTTGAAGCCAGTTTCAAGTACTATGATCTGTCGGGCGGCAATGGCGCTATTCCTGCCTCCGAACTGGCAAAGATTGTGCAGAACCACTTGGCTGTTTCAAGCAAGATTGTCAGTATCAAGCCCGACAAACTCCGTTACTACTACACGTCAGGCTCGTTCAAGCGTGTCCCTGTGCGCTGGCGAGGTCGTGTGATTCCAGAGCATCTGTACTTCCTTAGCCACGTCAGCTACGACCCCGACAGCGTTACCATCTATGCTTCAGAAGAAAGGCTCGACAGTATCCGTATGGCCTACACTGAGACGCTCAACCATGTAGGATTCCGCGACACGCTCGCCGTCGACTGCAAGCTGCGCAAGATGGAAGGGGTTAAGATCGTGCCCGACCACGTGAAGACCACCTTCTACACCGACGTGCTAACGGAAGAGAGCATCGACGATATTCCTATCGAAGGCATCAATCTGCCCCCGAACATGATACTCCGTACTTTCCCTGCTAAGGTTTCGGTCAAGTTCGTCACTGGCGTCAATGTTTACCGTACGCTATCAGCCAAGGATTTTACTGTCGTCGCCGACTATAACGAACTGCGCGACCACCCAACAGAGAAGTGTAACCTCTACTTGCAGAAAGTGCCTCAGGGCATCACCCGAGCTGCTTTGGTCACCAAACAGGTAGACTATCTCATTGAGAAAACAGCCCCATGAAAATCGGTATAGCCGGAGGCATCGGCAGTGGCAAGAGCTACGTAGCGGCACGCTTGGCCGCCCGTGGCATCACGGTCTACGACTGCGACACAGCAGCCAAGCGACTGATGCGCACATCGCCTGAGTTGCGCCAGCAGCTAACCGAGCTCATCGGTTCGCTCGACAAAGCAGCCATCAGCCGTTTCCTTCTGGCCTGCGAGGACAACCAGCGGGCTATCAACGCCATCGTTCACCCCGCCGTCTTCGCCGACTTCGTGGATAGCGGTCTCGACTGGCTCGAATCAGCCATTATGTACGAGTCGGGGGCGGACCGCTACGTAGACCGCGTTGTCGTGGTCACTGCTCCTGAAGAAGTACGTATTAAGCGCATCATGCGACGCGACAACATCACCAGGGAGCAAGCCTTGCAGTGGATAGCCCGCCAGTGGCCGCAGGATAAAGTCCGTCAGTTAGCCGACTACGAAATCGTCAACGACGGCCAGCAAGACATCGACAGACAAATCGATGACGTCATTCACTCGTTATCCCAAAACATCGAAACATCGAAACATCGAAAATAAAAACAAAACAGAAAAAATGCAACAGACAATCTTAGCAATCGCCGGCAAGCCCGGCCTCTACAAACTGATTTCACGTGGAAAGAACAACCTCATCGTCGAGGCTCTCGACGCCACCCACCGTCGCCAGCCAGCTTTCGGCACCGACCGTATCACATCACTGGCCGACATCGCCATGTTCACTGAGACCGACGACGTTCCCCTGATGACCATCCTAGAAAGCGTCAAGAAACTGGAGGACGGTAAAAAGGCCAGCATCGACCCCAAGAAAGCCTCTGCTGACGAACTGCACGAATACTTCACCAAGGTGCTACCCGAGTGGGACCGCGACCGCGTGAAGAACTCACACATTCAGAAGCTCATACAGTGGTATAACATCCTCATTGAGGCAGGCATTACCGACTTCGAGGAAGAGATGAAACCTACAGAAGGCGATAACATCGACGACCGCAAGGAACAAGAATAAGAATACAACAGCAAGAGGGCTTCGGGAAATCCGAAGCCCTCTTGCTTTAATATCTCTTCAACTACATCATACGACCTCCGCCGAAGCCGCCACCACCGAAACCGCCTCCGCCGAAGCCTCCGCCACGGTTACCGCCGCCACGATTGCCACCACGGCCGCCGCCCATGCCGCCCATAGGCATGCCACCACCGAAGCCGCCCATACCCATGCCCATGCCGCCACGCATACCACGACGGGCCTCGCGGGTACCGAACAGGTTGATGCGGTAGATAACGTGCAGCATAGCATAGCTGGTAATGGCATTGTACTCGTTATCAGTACGGGCCATGTCAGAAATCGTACGCGAGAAGTTCGACTGCTGTCCGAGGATGTCGTAGAACTGCAGCGAGACGGTAAGGGGACGGCCCTGCAGGAAACTCTGAGCAATCTGAGCATTCCAGATGAGCTCGTTAGTGTTCATCGAAGCGTCGTTGTAACCACGACGGCTGTTCATACCCATATCGGTTGCAATCTGCGTGCCCCAAGGCAGGGTGAACGTCGAGTTGAAGCCATAGGCAAAGCTCCAGGTGTCAAGGTCAGACTGGGGCTGCAGCTCGTTACGTGTACGCTGGTAGTTGGCTGAGCCGTTAAGTTCCACTTCAAGCCAGTCGTTACGGTAGCTGGTGCCAAGGCGTCCACCGAAGTTGTTGGTGTTGGTGACGTTGCGCACATTCTCATTATTCTGGAACAGGTAACTGATACGGTGGTTGTAGTTGTCGTTCACCGAGACATTGTAGCTGAAGTAGCCGAGTGAGTCAATGGCTGAACTCCACATGATGTTACCGCCAGCATTCCAGTTGCCGTTGATGTTCTCGGGGCGCGTCTCACGTGCACCTGTTGCTGCATCGTATTTCACCATATTGGCAATGCTGTTCGACGTCATCGAGAAGTTGGCATTGGCATTGATGAAGCGCTGGTGGTTCATGATATAGTTGTTGAAGCGCAGGTTGAACGACTGTGTGAACGAGGGCTTCAGGTCTGGGTTACCCCTTGTCTTGTTCATGGGGTTGGTATCATCGTTGATATCAAGCAGCTGTTCAATGGAGGGCTGGCTGGTGCTACCACGATACTCGAAGCGCAGCTGGCCCTGCTGGTTGAAGCGCCAGCGGAAGTTAGCCGTCGGGCTCCAGTTAGTGACGGTACGGTTGACGACGGTGTCGACACCCAAGTAGCGCTGGGTATATTCTGACGACTGCGGAATAACCTGGACACCGACGTTGAAGTCGTAGGTATTGCGGATAAAGCGCAGCATGATTTCACCCGTGTGAATGAAGTTCTTGTAAGCCGAGTAGCGGCTCTGGTCCTTCGTGTAGTACTGGTCGCCATAGGTTGGGCTGTAGCCTTGGCCGATTCTGTCGAAATACTCACTCCAGTGGCGATAGCTGGGATTAACATCATTGAGCATGAAGCCGTGAGTGGGGTCAGGGTCTATGGCGAATGGCCGAGGCTGAGAGTAGTCATACGTCTGACGGTCGCTCTCGTTATAGCGATACTGGAAGGTATAGCTGAACTGAAGGAACGTTGCGTAGGCGATAGGTTCGCTATAGGTAGCACGCGCGCTGTAGTCATACGACGTGGTCGGCGACAGGTTATAGCGGTTGGTCTGATAGTTTGTGAGACCTCTGTGACCATTGAAAGACTGCGTTCCCCTGAATAGTTTGGTATAGTTGCTCGACAGCTGTTGGTTTTCGTTATCGCTGTAGTTACCGCTCAACTGGAGGGTGATGTTACGCCCACGCCCATTGAGCAGGCGGTTAACCATTAAGGTACCACCCAGACGCTTGTTCTCACCGTAGGAGAGAGAGCGGTTGCTGGTGGCGTTGACGAGGATGGAGTCGAGACCATAACCGCCGCTTTTAGAGATAATCTCCTGCAGTACGGCAGTTCCTATCTGAGTGTCTAATAAGCTATAGGGATCACTGTTGAATGAGGCCGAGAGATTGTTGCCCGTTCCGTCGTTGGTGCCATAGCTGAGTTGGGGACGGAAGCTGATGTTCCACAGCGTATCGGGCGTCCACTCAATGCGGCCGTTGGCGCTCCAGTTGTTCGAGCGCGAATAGCTCTGGTTGACGGAGTTCTGGAACGAGCTGGTCTGACCACCAACGAAGTTCTCGCTTGAGCGGCGCGACCAGGTGTCGCCGTCGCGGTGGTTCCAGTTCACGCTGGCCTGGGCAATGAGGAGGTCGGTCTTCTCGTAGTTGTAGTTAAGCATACCCGACTTGGCAGCGTTCAGACCGCCGCCGCCCATGCCACGGCCACCGCCGAAGCCACGGCCGCCACCGCCGCCGAAGCCCATGTCGTTGGTATTGTTGGCGTTGAGCATACCCATCAGGCGATGGTCGCCGCGCATCATCATGCCAAACAGGCGAGCGGCATAACGGTCTTTCGTACCCGCAGCCAGGTCGGCATTGGCCATCGTTCCGCGGTTCATGCCGGCACGCAGTCCGAAGTCGAGCACGGTCTGCTCGTTACCGTCGTCGATACCCGTGATACGGGCCAGGTCGCTCTTCTCGTCGTAGGCGCGGATACGCTCGATGATGCTGGTAGGCAGGTTCTTCAGGGCTGTCTGGGCATCGCCGAACTCCTTGTTGTCGACCTTGATCTTCGTCACCTGCTTACCGTTGATCTTGATGTTACCGTTATCATCGACCTCGGCACCCGGCAGGCGCTTCACCAGTTCCTCAACGACGGAGCCCTCCGGCGTGCGGTAGGCATCAGCATTATATATTAAGGTGTCGCCCTTCGACTGCACCTTGGCCACATGGGCCGTAGCCGTGACGCCCTTCAGCATGATGGCATCGGGAGCCAGCGAGATGGTGCCCATGGCGACAGGCTTGCCGCCGCTGACAGTGACACTCTTGGTGTAGGTCTTGAAGCCTACGTAAGTAACGCGGACGATGTAGCTGCCGTCCCTCGGGGCTGTCATCTTAAACTGGCCGTCCATATTGGTGACGGCATTGGTGACTAACGACGAGTCGCTCTTCAGCAGGGCAACTGTGGCCTGGATGACGGCCTCTCTGGAATCCTGTTCAATAACTTTTCCGCTAACGGTGCGTTGTGCTAAGGCGGTTGATGATGTCGTCAAAACGACGAGCATGAATAGTAGAATTTTTTTCATAAAAAAGTTACATTTACTCCTTTCTGACGTTAGAGCGAAAGAAAAGTTTAATGAACTGAAACGTTTTTCAATTATTTTTTTTAATTTTGCCGCCGTTATGGAAAAGCAGAAGGTTATCATATCAACTAAACTGGAGACAGCAGTGACCACAGCGGTCGAGGAATGCGAGCGCGACCGTACCTTTATATTAGTTGACGAGACGACGGAGCAGCTGTGTCTGCCCGTCGTGGCGGGTTTCGACTGCCTGCGCGGCGCTGAAATCATCACCATCGGAGCCACTGACAGCCATAAGACACTCGATTCGCTGAGTCATGTGTGGACATGCCTACAGAAGGGCGGTGCCACCCGCCACTCGCTGATGGTGAACCTCGGCGGCGGTATGGTGACCGACCTCGGCGGCTTCGCAGCCTCTACGTTCAAGCGCGGGCTGAACTACATCAACATCCCCACCACGCTGCTGGCAATGGTCGATGCCTCGGTAGGCGGCAAGACAGGCATCAACTTCGGCGGACTGAAGAACGAAATTGGAGTTTTCAGTACAGCCTGCAGCGTCATCCTCGACACCATCTTCCTGCGAACGCTCGACCACGAAAACATCCTGTCGGGCTACGCCGAGATGCTGAAGCACGGACTGATAAGTCCCGACAGCGGGATGTGGGCAGAGCTGCTGACGTTCGACCTCGACATCATCGACTACTACCAACTGAGCCGCATGCTCGAAGACTCAGTGAAGGTGAAGGAGCGCATCGTCGAGGAAGACCCGATGGAACGGGCCCTGCGCAAGGCCCTGAACCTCGGCCACACCGTCGGCCACGCTTTCGAGTCGTTAGCATTCCAGCGCAAGCCTGTACTGCACGGCTATGCCGTTGCCTACGGCCTGGTCTGCGAACTCTATCTCAGCTGCATCAAGACGGGCTTCCCCACTGACAAGATGCGCCAGACCGTGCGGTTCATCCTCGACCACTACGGCCGCATGCCCATCACCTGCGACGACTACCCCACCCTGCTTGAGCTGATGACGCACGACAAGAAGAACACGGGCGCCGACATCAACTTCACCCTGCTGGGTGACGTCGGCGACATACGCATCAACCAGACAGCCACGACGCAGGAGATTGAAAAAGCCCTCGACTTCTATCGCGAGGGCCTTTAAGCGTTGTTTTTTGCTATTTGTTCGGCTTGGCGGCGGGCTGGTTTGTCTGTTGCCGTCAAGGGAATGCGGTCTATATGGACGTATGCACGCGGCTGCCAATATTTGGGCAGCACTTGCTCGCAGATGGTTTTGGCGGCAGCGGTGTCGCCCTCAGTCAGCAGCACAGCCACCTCGCCAAACTTCTCATCGCGCCGCTTCGTAATGATAAAAGGTTCGCGCAAATGAGCACTAAGCAGCCGTTCCACCTCCTCAGCCTGAATCTTCAACCCACCAGAACAGATAACGTTGTCTTTGCGACCGAGAATCTTGAAACGCCCGTCATTGGCGAGTTCTGCGATGTCGTTGGTTATGAGTTGTCCGTCGTAGACGGCGGGCGCGTCGATGACGAGACAGCCCTCAGCGGTCTGCGACAGCGTGACACCAGCAAACGGCGTGTACCACTCGCTGGCCTCCGGCCCGTTGAGACGCCGCAGCGCTATATGCGACAAAGTCTCCGTCATGCCGTAGGTGCTCCATATCTGGTTGGGAAGGCCGACCAGTTCACGGGCCAGTGCGTCGTCGATGGCACCGCCGCCGACGATGAGCTGGCGTATCCGCATCAGCCGCTCCCGCTGCTCCGGCACCCGCAGCGAGCTCCACACCTGCATCGGCACCATCGCCGCAAAATCAATCCGGCCCGCCTCCGTGCCAAGCGGTTCTCCGCTGGGCTCCACGCAGACCAGCCTCAGCCCCCTGACCAGCGACCGCACTACCACCATCTTCCCGGCAATATAGTCAAGCGGCAGGCACAGCAGCGCCGTGTCGCCCTCACGTAGTCCGAGGAAGTCACACGTCATCCGCGCCGAAGCCTCCATGCGCCGCTTCTCGACCCACATCGGCTTCGGCTTGCCTGTCGAGCCGCTGGTATGCACCAGCACCGTCGGGCTGTCGTTGTGCCATTCGGCTAAGAATTCCTTGAGATCCACAGTTGGTCGCCGCGTATCTCCAGCGGCATCGGAATATTATCGGTAAACAACTGCCCCGTGCCCAGCCCCTGCGGCATCGTGATGTGGTCGCCGTAGACGCTGCTGCAGAACTGCGCAATAGCATTCAGCCCGACGTTGCTCTCCAGGGCCGACGTAATCCACGATCCCACATCGTGCTGCCGGGCCGTCTCTATCCACTCGCGACAACCCGCCATGCCGCCGTGCAGCGACGGCTTCAGCACGATGTAGGCAGGCTTGATGATGTTCAGCAACTGTGCCTTCTGCTCAAGGTCGTTCACGCCAATCAGTTCCTCGTCGAGGGCGATGGGCAGCGGCGACTCGCGGCACAGTCTGGCCATATAGGCCCACTGGCCTGCCTTTATCGGCTGTTCGATACTCTGGGCATACTGCGAAAGCAGTTCCAGCTTGTAGAGCACATCGTCATCGTAGCTGAAGCCGCCGTTGGCATCGAGCCTGATTTCAACCTCGTGCCAAGAGAATCGGTCGCGAATGCGGCGCACCAAGCCCACCTCCTGTTCGAAGTCGATGGCCCCGATTTTCAGCTTCACGCAGCGGAAGCCCTGCTCCAGTTTCTGTTCCATCCGCTGCAGCATCTCGTCGTAGCTGCCCATCCACACCAGTCCGTTGATGGGAATGCCCATCTCGCCGCGAGCGAAGGCCGTGTCAAACAGCCTGTTGCCATGACGGAGGTTAAGCATCGCCGTCTCCAGCCCGAAGAGCATCGAGGGATAGTCACGCATCGCCTCGTAGGGAATCTCGCCGGTCTGCTCCAACTCATCGCAGAACCGTCGCAGCACCTCAGCGTAGTCAGACCTCGCGTCACAGCTGAGGTCAGGCAGCGGGGCGCACTCCCCCACTCCACAGCGGTCACCATCGCTGACGGTTACAAACCAGCTCTTCCGCTCCGTATACACCCCTCGCGACGTCCCCGCCGGCTGTTTGAAATGGAGCACGCGCTCCTCTATAAATACATTCCTTTCCTCAATCATATTACTGCAATTATGGGTACAAAGTTACGAAAAAACGAGAGAAGAACAAAAGAAACTCGTTTCTTTTTTCTTCTGAGTGGCAGTAACTTCGCGTAGCAAGCGCAAAGTTACGTAAAAAGGTTGTAACAAACGAGGGATTTTGGAGAATTAACGCAGAATGGTACAAAACTATTCCCATATAACCAAAGGGTTCGACTACTTTTTGCATTTTTGTACATAAATGCAGCATAACTTCGACTTAATTTCATGTCAGAAGTTCGACTAAACAGGAGCATATTGCGATGCGTCGATATTCCTTTGTTTTCAGCATTTCAGCCACGTTGAAGTTATTAGTTCGACTAAACTTTGACTAAAAGTTCGACTAAACTTCGACTAAAACCCACTTCTTCTTTTCTGTTAGTTTAATGACTCCCTGTTTCTTCAGTGCAGACAGCATATTACCAATCTTCCTTATCTTTTGTTCCTCGGTGAGCACATCAGACAACTTGGATTGCAACAGCGTATTAAGTTCTGCTCTTGTGGCTCCGCCAAATGAGCGCAGATACTGAATTATCATGTCTTTGAAGTGGAGGTCATTGAAACTCTTGTTCCGAATATACTCCGTCTTTAATTCCTTGTCATCGACAGTCTTGGCGGTATAAGCAGATAGGAACAGCTTTGGATAACGCCCCTCTACAAGATGTAGTTTGCGCAAACGTGAAGCAATATCCTTGTCAATCTTTTCATGCTTTTGTACCATATCAAGTGCAATACAGTCGTACAGCGACAGATCAGGATTGGCTTTCAACAAGCGGTAATACTGCTCATTGATAAGTTTGCCGTATATCTTAACCGTTACCTCCTTCTTGGCTTGGTCTATCTGATAGTCAGGCATGGGGAAGAAACGTTTCTGCTGTTCGGTGAACACCTTCCGTATTCCACGACCGATAGTGTCGATCATATTGAAGTTCACCATTCCTTGGCAAAGTGCATAGTTGCGGTAATACTTTTGTGGTCCCGTCTGTTCAATGGCATTGCGCACAGAACCAGGCAGGAAGTAACCGCCATTGGAGAATGTCACAGAGTCAGGAGTCTCAACCATCGTCACCCTTTCCTGCATGGTATAGTCCTGGTGAGCGATAGCATTATGTAAGATCTCACGGATGCTATACTCGTCATATTGTTTTACAATGTCCGGGAATAGTGTTCCACCAGGCAATATCCGCTGATTAAGATTTCGGATTTTGGCAAGGGCTTCATCCACGGTTAGCAGGAAAGGAATGGTGAAATGCTCATAATCCCTCTTCTCATCTTTTCCGTCTATCAGCACCCATGTAATAGTGGCAACGGATGGGGTCAGGAAATGGACAGATGTTGGTTTCCCGAGTAGCAAGATGGCTGCCCTCGTAAGTTTGCCCTTAACTGCAACACCTGCCCTGCCAAGCAGTTCCATATCATCCCAAGTATCAACCTCGGTTGCTAACTTCGGATGAACAGACTTATATTCTTCACGAGCTTTCTGCAATGCCATTGGCTCCAAATCATCAAGTGTAGCCTCTGCGACGATTTCTGCAGACCAGTCGTATGTTGGACTTGTTTCCTCCAAAATAGCATTCAGACGTTCCGGTGTCAGTTCCACCAACGAGTCCTCTATCCGTTGCCATGCTTTGTTATGCGCATAAACAGGTAGTTTCGGCTGATGCTTTGGGATATGAATGATCCAAACCGTTTTGTGAGTATCCTCCGTGACGAACTCCTCAATATCCAGTCCTTCACTCGACAAGTTGACACATAGATTTGTCAGTCGAAGTGTTGCTTGCTGAGTTGTATAGTTGTATGTATCCGTACCAACAATCTTCAAGGTCTTATCTTCAACACCAACAACCAGATGCCCACCCTCCATGTTACAATGCCGACACGTAGGAAATGACATCATCCTTCTCGTGACCACTGAAATCATTCTTCAGGTTCTTGAACTCCTTCCATTCGCAACTCTCATCCTCCTTGGGGTATTGCTTGATGAGATATTGTTGTAATGCTTGTTTTGTCTTAACGTTTGGAAAGTTAATCAGCTTGTTAGTAAGCTTTATTTTATGCCCATAAAATCGCTTAATGGTCTTATCTTTGCTCTGAAAGTGTTCTTGTTTTCTTTAAGGTCAAGACTGTATTTACAAGGTATTGCCTTTAAAGGGTTAAAGTGAAGCACCACATAATAGTTCGCACTCCTTGGTTCAAATCCATATTGCTGCAGTGTCTCGCGTGTCCATATCTGAAAATGACCTTTTGTTTTTAACTTGAACATCTTGGCATCTTCTCCATTCGTATGGAGCAAAACATAGCCCAAACGTTCAAAACCTGGTGTGACCAAAAGGGAGCCTTTCGAGTCACCAGCACGAAGATAGCATATTCCTGTCTCAATCATCTTCTTGCGAAGTTCTGGGCGGGAGTGGTTCACCATTACCATCACCTCTTCAGGATTCTCCGATATCTTTTTGAGCATCCACTCTGCCGTTACTGGGTTCTCTATCTCCTTTTTTCTGCGGATACCATAATCCAAAAATTCCTGACTTTGGTCAATACCTATGAATTTCCTGCCAAGCAGATTTGCAGCAATGCCAGTTGTACAACTGCCAGCAAATGGGTCAAGTATAGTTTCTCCTTCTCTGGTTGAAGCAAGGATTATACGATAAAGCAGTCGAAGCGGTTTCTGTGTGGGATGCTTGCCAAGTTTCATTTCCCAAGAAGATATAAATGGAATGCGCCAAACATCTGACATACGTGCCCCACCATTGATCTGTTCCATTAGGTCACAATTGAAGTAATGAGTGGCATTCCCATTTTTTCTTGCCCAAACGATATATTCTGTCGTGAAATTAAAATAGTTGCGAGAGAGGGTCGGCTTTGCATCTGATTTCTGCCAAACAATGATGTTCAGCACCTTAAAGCCTAGCTCAACTAAGCAAGTTGCAACAGAGAAAATGTTGTGATACGTACCACTAACCCATATGGTACCATCCTCTTTTAGCACATTACGACATGCCGAAAGCCAGTCTTTATTAAAACGGTTAATATTGTCGAGACTTGTTGTCCTGTCCCATTCTCCTTTTTCAAAATTTTTCCATTCTCCGTTGATTTTTGAAGAATATCCTCTCGACAAAAAATAAGGAGGGTCTGCGAAAATCACATCACAAGTTTTTTTTAACCTGCTCAATAGATCTTTGGCATCGCCCTGGTATAATGCAAAGGCATCGTCCACTGATTGAAAATAGGCACTCATTTGATATCATTTCGATATTACGCGAACTCAAGTTCAAGTTGCAACTCAGTTTCTTGATAATGCGGCTCCTGCAATTCAAAGTTATAAACAAGGGCTTCCACCATTGGATGACGGTTCTCTATATGCCCTCCGCCATGATAAAAATGCTCTTGTGTCGCAACGTTAAAGTTGTTCCAGAAACGGTTCATCATCTCATTCTCACGGAATTCGTTGTGATGCCACGTTGAAAGTATGAAATGTGCGGGGGTATTTACCAACGCAACATAAAGCCTTTCCTCATCCTCCTCCGTCCAACCGTTATAATAGTCAACGTAACGTCCAAAATAAGGTGGGTCACAATATATAATGTCACCTGCTTCAGCTCTGTTGATAGTATCTATAAAGTTCTGATTTATAAACTCCCATTCACCTCTTCTTATGATTCTCTCAGCAGCAGCAATCTGATTGCAGATTTTTGAAACATACGCAGATGCAAAACGGTTTGGCTTCTGACAGAATGGTATGTTCCACTCACCTCTCTTATTAAACCGCATCATGCCGTTAAATCCGGCACGCGATAGGAAAATAAAATCAAACGAACTATGGTCACGATTGAAACGATTCTTAACCTCGCGATAATAGGCATATCCGTTTTCATCGGCATTTTCTAAGTTTTGCCCTTCACGCTCCAGATAGGCACGCATGTTATATTCTGTAATAATGCCATCTTTGATGCCATTATACAGATTAATTATATGGGGATTAGAGTCGCCAACAATGTGACGACCCTTTACAGGAGAATTTAAGCCAACAACACCCGTGCCAAAAAACGGTTCTATCCAATTAGCATGCTCAACATCGATACCTGATTGCAATATTATATCATTTATCCAAGGAACCAATTTTGTTTTGATACCTTGTGACTTTACTGGAGGAATAATTACTTTTCCCATTATTCATTCGTTTTAAATAAGTCACCAAACAAATCTGAATCTAATTTCATCGTTTGTTTCTTATACTCCAAATATGAGGCCAAATCTGTGTAGTTCGGCTTCTTCATATCCAATTGCTTAGCTTCACCTGCAGTTCTATAGTTTATCCAATAATCATCAAAAGCCTCTTCCGCCTTGTCGCCGAATTTCTCTACAAAAAGTCCTTGACCATTCACCATCTTCTCTAAATCAGCGATACCGCCGATATTCTTAGTGTTTCCACTTCCAGGGTGGTCAATGGCAATCTTATACTTCGGTTGTAGGAAAAAAATGAAACTGTTGATGACTGATTTGATGTGAGTTAATTTGTCGATGTTGTAAACCTGAAATTCATCGCCTGTATTACCTGCCTGACGATATACAATACCTAAAACCAAATGGCTTTTGTATTGGCAGTAAGGATGCTGGATATTCTTGGTAGAGCTACGATCACGGAAATACCCTGAGAAAGCACCAAGTGTCATCCCCTTTATCTTCTTTTCTTCTACTCCTTTCTTTTTAGAGACTTCATAGTATGTTGTCTTGAAGTCCACTGCAAAAAGACTACCATCTTGTTTGTCTCTAAAAGTCAAGTCCGGATAGTAGTTTTGTGCATCCGGCAATTCCAGTTCTAACCCATTCTTCTCAGCAAACAATTTCAGTTTCGGGATCAATATGATTTCGATAATCTTTGAAACTACCTTTGTGTCATGGGATATGGTATAGATATTCTTATCTACATCTATGAAACCTTTAACTTTCCATTCCTCATCATCCGTTTCCAGATGCTGCTTATATGTACTTATCTCTGCTAACAGCAGTTCATAAAATCTGTTTCTGTCCATTTTTATAATTATAATTTGATATTTCTACTCCCCCACTAACTTTTTCGAGTTACCCACTAAGTGTATTATAGTTACCCACTAACTCAAAAAGCTGAGTATTTCAAACTGCCTTTTTCTCAGGCATTTGTTGCACAACCTCACCCATCAACAACTTGCCATTGGCATGTTTGTTTCGTTTAATGCCATCGCTGCCCCATGTTCCCCATTGTTTGAAGAAGAAGGCAGCTCCCTGCTGTTCTACTTGCTGCTTGATGTTCACAACCCAATCCAACTGCATCGGTCGAGCCTTGGGGCCGCTCTCACCACCAACGATTACCCAGTCTATTCCTTGAAGATCCAAATCTTCCAAATCCTCTATTAGTGGTTCACAAGATAGGAACTTGATGCTGGCATTCAATTTTCGGAGATGGTCTATGCGGTTTCTTGTAGCCTTACACTCCACCGTTACGCCAAGCCAAACATTCTGTGGAATGATTCTGGTGCCGAAATACTCTGCCATGCGCTCTGACCGTTTTGTCAGAATTTGATAGCGGTGCTGAGGGGTCTGTCGAATAGTATTCATTATTTTATCGACGAACTCGAAAGGCACTTCCTCATGGAAAATGTCACTCATGGAACACACAAAGATGTTATGAGGTTTCTTCCATTGCAGCGGTTCGTTAAGGTCATCCTCATGAAGTGTCAATTGGAAACCATTCTTATATTTATCCAGATGCATGGCTTTCAGCCTCCGTGCCATTACTTCAGCATAGCAATGGGCACACCCAGCAGACTTTTTGGTACAGCCTGTTATCGGATTCCACGTTTTGTCCGTCCA
>CAMHHO010000041.1:0-27719 GCA_946184965.1 uncultured Prevotellaceae bacterium
GAGGTCACGGCGTGGAAGTCGCCCGTGAAGTGCAGGTTGATCTTCTCCATCGGCAGCACCTGGGCATAGCCGCCGCCGGCAGCGCCGCCCTTCATGCCGAAGCAGGGTCCCAGCGAGGGCTCGCGCAGGGCTACGGCAGCGTTCTTGCCGATCTTGTTAAGACCTAATGCCAGTCCGATGCTGACGGTGGTCTTGCCGATGCCGGCCTTCGTGGGGCTGATGGCTGTCACGAGGATAAGGCGGCTCCGGCGCACTTTCTCCTCATCGATGAGGCGTACGGGCACCTTGGCCATGTAGCGGCCGTAGGGTTCAATGTCCTCTGGGGCGATGCCCAGGTCGGTGGCAATCTCGTTGATGTGCTTCAGTTCGCATTCGCGGGCTATCTGTATGTCAGTCTTCATCATCTTATTATTGTTTTAAGCTTAGCGAGGTGCAAAATTACCGTTTTGTTTGCTTTCTGCCAAGAAAAACGGGCAAAAGTTTTGCTCGTTCCGCCTTTTTTGCTTACTTTTGCATCCCCAAACGATTAAAAGCTATACAACAATGAACGAAAAAGACCAGAAGCAGCAGGGACTGCAGATAGAACTGGCGCCCGATGTGGCGCAGGGAGAGTATGCCAACTTTGCCATCATCACCCACTCGTCGAGTGACTTTGTCCTCGACTTCGCACGGGTGTTGCCTGGCGTGCCTAAGGCCGCCGTCAAGAGCCGTGTCATCCTGGCTCCCGAGCATGCCAAGCGCCTTTTGGCTGCCCTGCAGGAGAACATCATGCGCTATGAGCGCGAGTACGGCCAGATTAAGATTCCCAATCAGGAGCCGCGCACCATTGCCCCCTTCGGACCGAGTAAGGGTGAGGCTTAATCCAACAGAAGGAGGTTGCCCCTTTGGCAGCCTCCTTTCAATTTGTTTACACACTTATACCACATGTGTGGTGAAAGTTTGTTAAAAAGGTTATATATTATTAATTTCTGCCTAAGCCGTTAATTTTTCTTTCTTTTATATTAGGTAGAAACGAGAAAAAGTTGTACCTTTGCAGCCCGAATTGCGTTTTCTGTATAGGGCGCATTGTGTAAATAGCTGAATATAAACAAAATAATATATAAACAAATAATTAAAAGTAAAGTATCATGCCTACAATTTCACAATTGGTAAGAAAAGGCAGAAGGGTAATCGTAGACAAGTCAAAGTCGCCTGCACTGGACAACTGTCCTCAGCGCCGTGGCGTCTGCGTACGTGTCTATACGACAACCCCGAAGAAGCCTAATTCGGCTATGCGTAAGGTAGCCCGTGTTCGTTTGACTAACCAGAAGGAAGTCAACAGTTACATTCCCGGTGAGGGTCACAACCTGCAGGAACACTCAATCGTGCTGGTTCGTGGTGGTCGTGTGAAGGACCTCCCCGGTGTCCGCTATCACATCGTTCGCGGTACGCTCGATACCGCCGGTGTTGCAAACCGCACACAGCGCCGTTCTAAATACGGTGCCAAGCGTCCCAAGGCCAAGAAGTAAAAACTGACCGGAGAAGGTCAGGCGGCCGGCCTTTTATATAAAAAGGTGAAAAAGAAAAAAAACAAATCCCGTTTTGCTGGAGAAATGTTATAAAGGTTGAGTAAATACTCAAGAGCGAGTGTTGAAGAACGTGCAAGAACAGCCCCCAAGCAGACAAAAATCATTTATTAAAAAACAAAATGAGAAAAGCAAAACCTAAGAAGCGTGTGATCCTGCCGGATCCCGTATTCAACGACAAGAAGGTGTCGAAGTTCGTGAACCACTTGATGTACGATGGCAAGAAGTCGAAGTCGTATGAGATTTTCTACAATGCCCTCGACACCGTGAAGGCAAAGATGAAGGACAACGAGAAGTCTGCCCTCGAGATTTGGAAGCAGGCCCTGGACAACATCACCCCGCAGGTCGAGGTGAAGAGCCGCCGTATTGGTGGTGCCACGTTCCAGGTTCCTACCGAGATCCGTCCCGACCGTAAGGAGAGCGTCTCGATGAAGAACATGATTCAGTTTGCCCGCAAGCGCAGTGGTAAGTCGATGGCCGACAAGCTGGCTGCCGAGATTATGGACGCCTTCAACAATCAGGGTGGCGCCTTCAAGCGTAAGGAGGATATGCACCGCATGGCCGAGGCTAACCGTGCCTTCGCCCACTTCCGCTTCTAATAATATAAGGTAAAAGGTAAAAAGGTAAAAGGGTAAAATAAGAAAGAAATGGCAAAACAAGATTTGCATTTGACGCGCAATATCGGCATCATGGCCCACATCGATGCCGGTAAGACGACCACTTCGGAGCGCATCCTGTTCTACACGGGTAAGACCCACAAGATTGGTGAGGTGCACGACGGTGCCGCCACCATGGACTGGATGGCTCAGGAGCAGGAGCGTGGTATCACCATCACGAGTGCTGCCACCACCTGCTATTGGGAGTGGAACAAGAATAAGTACAAGATCAACCTGATCGACACTCCGGGACACGTGGACTTCACCGCTGAGGTGGAGCGTTCACTTCGTGTGCTCGACGGTGCCGTGGCCACCTACTCGGCAGCTGACGGCGTTCAGCCCCAGTCTGAGACGGTATGGCGCCAGGCTGACAAATACAACGTGCCCCGCATCGGTTACGTCAACAAGATGGACCGTTCGGGTGCCGACTTCTTCGAGACCGTCCAGCAGATGAAGGACATCCTCGGAGCTAACCCCGTAGTCATCCAGGTGCCCATCGGTGCCGAGGAGAACTTCAAGGGTCTGGTCGACCTCATCCGTATGAAGGCCATTCTGTGGCACGACGAGACGATGGGTGCCGAGTACGACCTTGAGGAGATTCCCGCCGACATGATGGACGAGTGCGACGAGTGGCGCAACAAGCTGCTCGAGGCTGCTGCCGAGTATGACGAGGCGCTGATGGAGAAATACTTCGACGATCCCGCTTCCATCACCGAGGAGGAGATTATCGCAGCTATCCGCAAGGGTACCATCTCGCTGGCTTGCACGCCCATGCTCTGCGGCTCTTCGTACAAGAACAAGGGTGTCCAGCCCCTGCTCGACTACGTCTGCGCCTTCCTGCCTGCTCCTGTCGACACCGACATCGTGATGGGTACCAACCCCAACACCGATGAGGAGGAGGGCCGCAAGCCCTCTGAGGAGGAGCCGACAGCTGCTCTGGCCTTCAAGATTGCCACCGACCCCTACATGGGCCGTCTGGTGTTCTTCCGCGTCTACTCAGGTTCGGTGAAGGCCGGTTCCTACGTCTTCAATCCCCGCTCGGGTAAGAAGGAGCGCATCAGCCGCCTGTTCCAGATGAACTCGAACAAGGAAATCCCCATGGAGTCGATCGACGCCGGCGATATCGGCGCAGGCGTTGGCTTCAAGGACATCCGCACGGGCGACACCCTCTGCGACGAGGACAAGCCCATCGTGCTGGAGTCGATGACCTTCCCCGACACGGTGATCTCTATCGCCGTTGAGCCGAAGTCGCAGGCCGACGTTGCCAAGCTCGACAACGGTCTGGCCAAGCTGGCCGAGGAAGACCCGACGTTCACCGTACGTACCGACGAGCAGAGTGGTCAGACCATCATCTCGGGTATGGGTGAGCTGCACCTCGACATCATCATCGACCGCCTGAAGCGCGAGTTCAAGGTGGAGTGCAACCAGGGTAAGCCCCAGGTGAACTATAAGGAGGCCATCACCAAGACCGTCATGAACTATCGTGAGGTCTACAAGAAGCAGTCGGGTGGTCGCGGTAAGTTCGCTGACATCATCGTCAACGTAGGTCCCGTGGACGACGACTGGGATATCGCCAAGGACGGCGGACTGCAGTTCGTCAACGAGGTGAAGGGTGGTAACATCCCCAAGGAGTTCATCCCCAGCATCCAGAAGGGCTTCGAGACTGCCATGAAGAACGGTATCCTCGGTGGCTACCCCATGGACTCGCTGAAGGTCGTCGTCGTCGACGGTTCGTTCCACCCCGTCGACTCCGACCAGCTGTCGTTCGAGATTGCCGCCCAGATGGCTTACAAGGCTGTCTGCGCACAGGCCAAGCCCGTGCTGATGGAGCCCATCATGAAGCTCGAGGTCGTTACGCCCGAGGAGAACATGGGTGACGTCATCGGCGACTTGAACAAGCGCCGTGGTCAGGTTGAGGGTATGGACGAGGCTCGTAGTGGTGCCCGTGTCGTCAAGGCCAAGGTGCCCCTGAGCGAGATGTTCGGCTATGTCACCGCCCTGCGTACCATCACTTCAGGTCGTGCTACCAGCTCGATGGAGTACAGCCACCACGCACCGCTCTCCAGCACCATCGCCAAGGCCGTGCTCGAGGAGGTGAAGGGCCGCGCTGACCTCGTGTAAGCGTTTAGTATCATCTTACTATAAATCCCGGAATCGCCAGACGCGATTCCGGGATTTTCTATATAGAATAGGTGCAAACGGCTATCATTTCCGTGATTTGATAGTCGTTTCCTGCGTTTTGATAGTTAGCGGATAAGGAGATTTGGTTATATTTGCAGAAATATTTTAACTAAACCTCATAAAAGTATTATGAAGAAACTACTCATCAAGCTGGCACTCCTTGCGGTGCCGATGTTGGCGGCGGCACAGACTGCCGACAATCTGAAACAGTCGCTACCCTCCGAGTGGGGCGGCTGGCAGAACCTCACTTACGGCGTGACCGACATCACGGCGTACTCCAAAAGTCTCTTCACCATGGAGGTGGAGACCAGCGGCAAGACCATCCACCTGCTGTGGCAGGAGAACGGCAAGGACGCCGACGGCCTCTACCGCATGTACTACCGGCGCAGCGCCGACCTGGGCCGCACATGGGAGGAGGCCAGGCTCATCAGCACCTCGAAGGAGAAGCTCTATCGGGAGAACAACCACCTGCTGGCTGTCAACGGCAGCAGCGTGTACATCTTCTGTCCGTCGAAAGATGCCGATGACCGCTGGAAGCTGCGCTTTGCACGCAGCACCGACGGCGGCGCATCGTTCACAACCGTCGACCTGGAGCAGTTTGGCACAGGCTCCGTCACGCAGAACCTCGACATGTACTACGCAGGCTGCGACGGGCAGACCGTTGTGTTCGCCACGCATCACAGTGACGGCACCGGCCGCAAGGAACTGCGTGCGTACACCAGCACCGACGGCGGTCAGAACTTCCAACTGCTGAAATGGCAGCTGGAAGGCTACCCGTTCGGCGAGCGTCGTACATATCCCAGTTTCCATCAGATAGCCGACCTTCAGGTGCAGGACGGCAAGTGGACGATGGTGTGCTGGGACGACGATAAAAGTACCAAAGTCCTGCTGAACTCGTCATCCGACGGCGGCAAGACGCTCGTCACGCAAAACGTGACACAGCGGGGCACTGGTCGTTATAACTACTGGAGCAACATGCCCGGCTACCGTCCGCAGATGGTGATGCAGGGCAATACCATCGACCTCATCTACTACGGCAAGCTCGACGACGGCGACGAGGAAATGATTGTCTATCAGCGCTCAACCGACGGCGGCAAGACCTGGGGAGAGCCAAAATATCTGCCCGACAGCTATGACTCGGGCACGATGACCATCGCCGGCAAGGGCGACAACCTCTACGTGATGGGCTACCGCTGGACAGGCGAGAACGGTCGCTGGGGCCGCGTCACCCACCGCACGCTGTGGTACTCGCACGACGGCGGCAAGACGTGGCAGCAGCAGCGCCGCTGCTTCGACACCTACGAACTGAACAACTCTGCCTTCCGCTTCACCATTGCTCCCGACGACCCGTCGGGCCGCCACGTCATTGTTACCGGCGAGCAGGGCTTCTACATGGAGACGAAGGACGGCTTCGAGACCGTCTGCCGCAACTTCCGCAAGGGCGACCAGTCGTGGGACCCCTACAGGGACTGGAACAACGAGGCACTGACCGTGATCTTCGACAGCGAGGGCACCGAGCACTGGTTCATGCAGTACAGCCCCCACCAGGCTGGTATCGCCAGCTACGACGGCTACTTCTGGAATATCTGCCATCGCCGTGTGGAGCGTCCTGAAGTGCCCGCAACAACCAAGGAGATGGCTTACCACCTGGCCAACACCGTGAGGAACGACATCATCATCCCCATGTCGCCCAGCATTGAGGCCACCAGCGAGGCCATCACCGTCGAGGCGTGGGTGCGCTTCGACGCGCCTGGCGGTCTCTTCAGCTTTGCCAGTTTGAACAATAATAGTGCCAGCCTTGGCGGTTCAACCGGGTTTAATGGCTGGTACTTGGAGTTCTACTATCAGTCGGGTGGCGCCACCTCCGGAGGATATTCCTTCAACGGCTGTGTACACCCCGAGAAGAGCAATGGCGCCAGTCTGTTCACGCCATGGACATACCTCATCCGCGAATTGGGACAGTGGCACCACGTGGCCATGACCTACGACTCCAACGTCGCGGAGAACAACGTACACTTCTACATCGACGGCCTGCCCTACAACACGTGCACCGAGCACGGCAAGATTCTGATGGGCAACAACCCCATCCTCATCGGCCGCTCCGAAACCCAAAATGACGGCGACGTGCTCATCGACAACTTTGCCATCTACAGCCGCGCGCTGACGCTCGACGAGATTCACCAGCACATCTACGGCAAGCCCGACGCCACGGACAAGGACTGCCGCCTGCTGCTCACCTTCGACGGCACACTGCACGACGAGAGCCAGTACCACAACGACCCCGTGCCACTGATGGATGCGCCCCTCGTGGAGCACAACGGCATCAACCTGCCCAAGGCCGACTTCACCCTGACCAAGGACACGAAGGGCACCACCGTCTATGTGAACGACGTCACCCCCGACGGTGAGGTCTATTGGTGGTTCAAGCCCAGTGCCACATCATTCGGCACTTACAATGAGAGTTGGAAGAAGCACGAGAGCGTGAACTACAACGGACATCCTGGCAACTACACCTTCTGGATGGTGGCCAAGGGCAACGGCAAAGAGACCAATGCCTTCGCACCGGTGGCCAAGCAGTTCAGCATCAGCGGACTGAGCAAGGTGTTCCCCGCCAGCGCCGGCCATAGCGACGTGGTGGAAGTAAGGATACAGGGCGGCTACAAACTGACCAACAACAACAAGCCGCGCGTGCTACTGAAACAGGGCAGCACCGAGATTGAAGGCAAATGGCTGCTTCCCTCGAACTACGATTCCGACAAGCTGACGTCGCTTAATGACCTCGCTCCCGCCAGCTTTAACCTCTTGGACGCTCCCGAGGGCAAGTACGACGTGATAGTGGGCACCGACACCCTGCAGCAGGCCTTCACTGTAGAGGAAGGCGAGGATCCTGTTGTCAGCGTGAAACTATCCGGACGTTCCAGGTTCTTGAATAACAGGTATGAGCGCTACACCTTCAACTTTACGAATTCTACTAACACCGCTGCCTACAACACGCCATTCTATCTTTTTGTCAGCGATGCGGGTAACGTCGACATCACCTTCGACTTCCCCATCATCACCTCTGGCGACGGCGTGGAGCAGGAAATCAAGGATCTTACGAAGGAGTTTGAAAACGGTGTGGTCATCGACACGCCGGAGTATGGCCCCATGCGCTTCTATATGCTCAGCATACCCTACGTGGGACCCAACAGCGTGGAGCAGCGCTCATTCAACATAAAATTGTCGACCGGCGAAGACTTCTCCGACTATCACATAGCCTATGCCGTGGGACAGCCGTTTGGCGCCTTCGACGAGGCACTCTTCGAAAACGCTGCTACACGTTCGGGCGACGACCCGCTTCCGGGAGAGTTCAAAGTACACGACCGCTGGAACATGGATATGGCAGACTGCTTCATCAAGGACTACTTGTGGGGCTATTTCAAAGACACGTTCCATGGCTCAATCCCGATTGTAGGCTGTGCGTATGATATCAACAAATACAAAGAGGCCACAAAGGAGTTCCATGACTGGGCGGCAGCCAACATGCACGTCTGCCTTGTCAACTCCATCTTTTCTTGTGTGGGCTCTGTCGCTGACATTGTGACCTTCGGAGGAAGTGCCATATTTGTGGCAATGGCGAAGGGCGTCTGGAACCTGTGGGGCAATGCCGTGTCGGTGGCCAGCTGTATGCAGATGACGAAGGGTTACGTCCGTCTGAAGGCCGTGGCAAGCTACGACCCCAACGAGATGATCGGCCCGTGGGGACCTGACGACGACAAGCATTTCATCCAGCCCATCCACCAGATGCCCTATATGATTACCTTCGAGAACAAGTCGACGGCATCGGCACCTGCCAACGAGGTCTTCGTCACCGATACGCTCGACCTGACGAAGCTCGACGCCGAGACCTTCTCGTTCAGCAGCTTCGGCTGGGCCGACACCACCTTCGTCGTGGGCGGCAGCCGGACTCAGGAGTTCACGCGCGACGTGAATTATAAGGTGAACGGCCATGACATCCTGGTGCGCGTCAGCGGACAGTTCAACCCCGCAACGGGCGTCGTCAACTGGAGCTTCGCATCACTCGAGGCGAACGGCAGCGAGCTGGCCGACGTGATGAACGGCTTCCTGCTGCCCAACGACCAGAACGGGCGCGGCGAGGGCTACGTCAGCTTCATCATCGACCACAAAGCCAACCCGGCCAACGGGTCCACCATCAGCAACAAGGCCACCATCGTCTTCGATGCCAACGAGCCTATCGTGACCAATACCTACACGAACACCTTCGACACCGACTACCCGACATCGAAGGTCACGAAGGCTGAGGAACCGTCGGAGGGCAAGCTCACCGTCACCGTCAGCGGCAGCGACCCGACCAGCGGCGTCGACCACTATACCGTCTTCGCCCAGAAGAACGGCGGCGAGTGGCTGGCCGTGGCTACTATTACTGAAGGCACCACCTGCACCATCGACGTCGAGACGGGCACGAAGTACGGTCTCTGCGCCATCGCCACCGACCGTGTGGGCCTGAACGAGCCGAAGGACTATAAGGCAGAGACCGAGCTGACCACCAGCGGCAACGCTCCCGTCATGGCCACCTACGACCTCCGCGTGGCCGATGCCGGCTATGCCACCTTCTACGACTCCAAGGCCGACTACCAGCTGCCTGCCGGCCTGAAGGCCAGCACCGTCAGCGGCGTCAGCGGCGACCGCCTTACCTACCAGCCGCTCAGCGGCAGCATCGTGCCTAAGGGCACCGCCGTGCTCATTGAGGCTAACGAGAAGAAGGCCGCTACCTATACGCTGACCGGCGTGGCAGGCGGCTCGGCCGTCAGCACCGTCGGCACCAACCTGCTCCACGGCAGCGACGACTCAGCCCTCACCGGCCAGGACGTCGCCTCGCCCGACGACTACCTCTACTACAAGCTGGCCTACGGTCCCGCCGGCACGTCGCTGGCCACGCAGTTCGGCTGGTTCTGGGGCGGTCCCGACGGCATGAACTTCAACATCAACGGCCACCGCGCATGGCTTGCCGTGCCGAAGTCGGCCGGCGCCCGCGCCTATCTCATCGACGGTGAGGCTACGCCTGTAGAGAGCCTGGAGCTCAGCACTGGCAGTGAGGGCGGCAGCTGGACCGACCTGCAGGGCCGCCGCATTGCGATGCCCTCGCAGCCGGGCATCTACCTGAAGAACAACCGCAAGGTGGTGATTAAATAGTTATTCGCATTTTACAAATTTATAGCATTATGAAGACGATAAAGATTCTTTCCATAGCGTTCACAGTATGCCTGGCCCTGCTGGCGTGCGGCGGTGGCGACGGCGACGAGCCAAGTCCCACACCCACGCCGACGCCCACACCCCCGACGCCCACTGTCAAAGGGAAGCACCTGACGAAGGTCTGCAACATGCCCGCCGATGCCTCGGAGCAGCTGGTGGAGCTGACAGGCCTGACGTCAGAGGCCACTCACAAGGGTGGGGTAGCCAGGTGGCTCACCACGACGCTGCGCACCTACACCGGTGGCACCCCCCACGTGGTGGTGGCCTGCAGGCAGAACTTAGAGGTTGACCCCCGTGAGATAGATGTCACCTTCGTTGCCGCTAACGACACGCTGGTGCTCACCGTGCGCCAGGCTGCCTATACCGGCGGCGGGACCGACGTTGACAATCCTAACGGGACGTACACCGACCAGCCGGCCTATTCGCGTGAATATTGACTTCGTCTAACGTTAAATAGAGAAAAAGAGGGCGGTGGCGGTTTGGCCATTCGCCCACTTTTCCGTAACTTTGCACCACTTTGGCAGCACGAGGCTGCCCCATAGCGCGATGAAGACCAGAAAACTATTGCTGCTTTACATGCTTCTTGCAACGCTGCAGGCCGGCGCTGCCCACGGCAGTTCATGCCCGGAGGTGCGCATTGTGCCTGAGCGTCTGCCCAGTCTGAACCTGCCGCGCAGCGGGCACAACATCTTCTGCATAAACGGCGAACTGACGGTGACGGGCGGGCACACCACCAACTTCGTGCCAACGCCCACTGCCGAGTACTACGCCGGTGGGGCGTGGCATCAGCTCGACATGGCCTACAGCCACGACAACGGCTTTGCCGTGGTCCTCGGTCCCGACGAAGTCATCATAGGCGGAGGTCACGCCGAGCCGCTTGGCATCGGACAGACCTTCATGCTGGAGCGTTACCAGCCGTCGACCCACACGTTCGAAGGCTTCGGCTGTCTGGACCGTCGGCGGGTGCTGACCAGCGCCACGCGGCTGGCCGACGGGCGCGTTGTCATCAGCGGCAATCACTATGCTGACGATGCCATCGGCTGCTACGACGGCCAAAGCCAGGTGCAGGACCTGGGCAGCGTCAGGCAGGGGCGCAGCAATCCCTATGTGCTTCGCATGGGCAGCGACGATGCTTTCATCCTTGGCGGGAACGACGAGCGCGACCGTCATCCTGACACCGTCTGGGTAGACCGCCTGAAGGGCGGTGCCGTGCGCGTGCCGTTGTTAGAGCAGTGGCGGCTGGTCTACACCGACCAGCCCTTCAGCAGCGATGCCTGCTGCATAGGCCATGACACCTATCTCCTGGCGGCAACCGACAACACCGGTCAGCTGGCTGTCTTCAAGATAGTCAGTCAGCAGGGCGACCCCGTCGTCTCGCTGTTGCCCACGGCCACTCCGATACCGATGCAGAGCCAGTGGGGTGCCATTGCCTACAAAGGTCCGGTCGTTGTCGACAGCGTGCGCCGGCGTGGCTACGTTATAGGCGTCGACAGCCTGTATCTACGCCAGTATGTGCTGGCCATCGACTATGGCAAGCAACCGGCAGGACTGACGCTCTGCTATACCGACCCGATGGAGCACGCCGCCATCACCATTCCCGTTGTCACGCCCGACGGCGACCTGCTGCTGGCGGGCGGCATCCCCGGCGACAATTACACGCCGCTGGCCGACGTGTGGCTCTACCATTTCGGTACCGAGCCGGCTGCAGCCGCCGTCACGCCGTGGCCGGCGTGGCTGTGGGCGGCTGTCTTTGCTGCGCTGTCAGTAGCCTTTCTCGCGTACATTATATATATACGCCGCCGCAGCAGCAGACAGACGGTGACCGAGACTGAGACTGAGCTGCCGCCGGCAGCCGTCCAGGCCGACACGCCTCAGCCTGACGCTAAGGCTGCTGAGCTCATGGAGCGCATCAGCCGGCTCATGGATCAGGACAGGCTCTACCTGCGCAGCGACCTGAAGGTGCAGGACGTGGCCGTGGCCCTGCAGACGAACAGCAGCTATGTCAGCGAGTGCATCAACAGCCTCCGTGGCCAGTCGTTCTCGCAGTTTGTCAACACCTGCCGCGTGCGCCATGCCCAGGAGCTGTTGCGCCGCCAGCCCGACTTAAAGACGACGATCGTGGCTACCGAGTCAGGCTTCAGCACCGAGGCCTCCTTCTTCCGCAACTTCAAAGCCGTCACGGGCATGACCCCTCGCGAGTGGCTTCAGGAGCAGCTATAGGAGACTACTTGTAGATTTCCGTAATCTGGGAATAGAAGTGCTCGTAGTTCAGGTGGTCGTCGAAGTTGGCCTTGGCCTGTTGCCCTAACCGCCAACGCAGGTCGTCATCATCTGTCATGCGGGCCATAGCATTGGCCAGCGCATCGATGTCGCCCGGCGGGACAAGCAGACCGTTATGACCGTCGATGACGTATTCGCGCTGTCCCCCATTGTCGGTGACTATTACCGGTCGGCCTTGCGACATATACTCCTGCGGCGATAGCGGACAGCCCTCGCTGACGGTAGACGCCAGAATACCGAAGTCGGCAGCAGCCACGTAGGGTATGACGGGATGGCGGAAGCCGGCCAGCATGACGCGCTGCTGCAGTCCGTCCGCAGCAATGAGCTGCATTAGATGGGCCGTATATTCGTCACTGCCGCGACCTACCAGCACTAAGTGGAACGGGCGATCCTTGATGCGTGCCACAGCCTGAACAAGCGTATCGAGACCTTTCTCCTGATCCAGTCTGCCGTGATATACTGCCAGCACGCTGTCGGCGGGAATGCCGAGTTCCTGGCGCAGGGGAGCCGGTTCGACGTGTTGCGGTACAACAACGCTGGTGTGGACGACGCGCAGCTTCTGCTGGTCGATGGCTGGCTGTGTGCTGAGGAACACTGTCTTTGACAGTTCTGAGTCGAACACCAGGCAGTCTAACTGCCTATAGAGCCAGCGGTAGAGAATGCTGTTCTTGCCCCTTCGCGTCAGGTGGCGGCACATCACCACACGCACCTGGCGGCCACAGCCCGACAGTCGGCGGGCATAGCAGGCCGTGAAGGCATCCTTGAAGTTGTGGGCATGAATGGTGCACGCTCCTGCCTGCCTGACGACGGCCGCAAGCTGCCAGGCGCTCTTCGCGTCGAGAGCACCGCCTAACGGCATGGTATAAACAGACATTCCAGCCTCTTCATACTTGCTGCGGATGGCGTCTACGGGTTTGCAGCAAACGCTGACATCGATGCCGTCGGCACGCTGACGTTGGCATAAGTCGTATACGTACTGCTCGCCACCGCCCCACTCCTTGTTGGAGACAATATGTATAATCTTCATGTCTTTGTGTTATTATGCCTGCAAAATTAGCAAATAACAGGCGATTCTGCAAATAATCCGCTGTTTTATTTTGTCATATCATTATTTTGTGCTAACTTTGGCCTGTTGTTTTATCAGTAAAAAGAAGAATTATGGCATCCTACGACATAGCAACCCTACATGAGCACATCCTCAAGATTCTGCTGGCCGTCGACCGTGTGTGCCGCGAGCACGGCGTCAGATACTACTGTTGGGCAGGCACCATGCTGGGTGCCGTGCGCCACAAGGGATTCATCCCCTGGGACGACGATATGGACATCTGCATGCCCCGACCAGACTACGACCGTTTCATGACTCATGCCAGCGAGTGGCTGCCGCAACACTTGGAGGCGCTGTCGATAGAGACTGACGCCCACTATCCCGGTGGCTTCGGCAAGGTGGTAGATGCCAGCACAACGCTCATCGAGCGGGCGCACAGCGACTATGTAGGGGGAATCTATATCGATGTGTTCCCCATTGACGGGGCACCGAAGGCTGCATGGGCGCAACGACTGGCAGTAGCGCGCTACAAGGCGTTAGACAAGCTGCTCTACTTCCTCCACCGCGATCCCTACAAGCACGGACATGGCCCCAAGGCATGGCCGGTGTTGCTCATCCAGCACCTCTTCACCCATGAGTGGGCAAGCCGTCAGCTGCGCGCAGCCTATCTGGCCTACGACTACGAACAGTCGGAATACGTGCTGGACTACGACGACGGCATCCGTGGCATCATAACAAAGGATGTGCTGGGCACGCCGCAGCCTTTCGACTTCGAGGGCCACAAGGTGATGGGTGTAGAGCGCTACGACGAGTATCTTCGCACTAAATATGGCGACTATATGGTCGTTCCGCCACATGACCAGCAGCGGCAGCATAACTTTTATTATCTGGACTACAATCTGCCGTTCCGCCAGTATCAAGACCGCCGCGACTTCGTCACGGCTCAGAATGACAATTGACTCAGCTCCGATTCACCACACTGTGGTAGGAGTCGATGACCGTCTTTGCCACAAACTGCACTTGTTCAGACGTCAGCTGCGGATAGCAGGGCAGCGAAATCTCGTGGCTGTAATTATCGAAGGCCTGGGGGTAGTCGTCAATACGATAGCCTAAGTCGCGGAACAGCGTCAGCATTGGCAGCGGGATGAAGTGTACGTTGACCGCCACTTCGTTCTGTGTGATGCCGGCGATAATCTGGTCGCGCTGCTCCTCGGTGATGTCCTTGATGCGCAGGGCATAGACGTGGTATGACGTCTCGCGGTCGGCCCCGACGGTGGGCGGCGTGACGGCCCAGGGCTGCCCGCTGAAGGCCTCGGTGTATTCGCGGAAGATTCGCCTGCGCTCGTTCAGCATCTCGGCGTATTGGCGAATCTGTGCCAGTCCGATGGCGGCATTGACGTCGGCCATATTAGCCTTCATGCCCATGCCCACAATGTCGTAGCGCCAGCCCCCGGCTTTGCTCTTGGTGAAGGCGTCCTTGGTCTGGCAGTTAAGGCTCTTCATGCGCAGTTCCTTATACAGTTCGCTGTTGTCGAAAGCGTGGGGCATGTTCAGGCAGATGGCTCCTCCCTCGGCAGTCGTTATGTTCTTCACAGCGTGCAGCGAGAAGATATTGATGTCGGTCTGCGAGCCCGAAGTCTTTCCCTTGTAGTGCGAACCAATGGAGTGGGCGGCATCGTTGATCACCGCGATACGGCCTAACTGCTCCATGACGGGCGACGTCGGCTCGAAAAGTTCCTTCACCTCTGGCTCCTGCACCAGCTGCATGATGGCATCGTAGTCGCAGGGGTAGCCGGCAATGTCGACGGGGATGATAGCCTTGGTGCGTGGCGTGATGGCTTTGCGGATGGCATCTACAGAGATGTTGAAGTCGCTGCCGGAGTCCACCATGACGGGCTTGGCTCCTGCCCATATCACTGCTAAGGCGGTGGCGCAGTAGGTATAGGCAGGGATGATGACCTCGTCGTCGGCTCTGACGCCCAGCCAGCGGAGCATCATGATGGCTCCCGTGGTCCATGAGTTGACGCAAAGCACGGCGCCGCAGCCGGTCAGCTGCTGTATCTCGGTCTCCAATGCCTTGGTCTTCGGCCCTGTGGTTATCCATCCCGACTTGAGGCTGTCGGTTACTTCGGAAATGACGCTGTCGTCAATGTAAGGTGGCGAGAAGGGTATCATCATTGTATTCTTAAAGAGGATGGATGCTTTATAGGTGCAAAGGTACAATAATTCTTTGAGAAACAATGCATTTTCCATCTTTTTTTGACATTGAGCATTAAAAAAACTTAATAATTCTTCCCGAGAGGGGACGTTAGGCATAGTTTCTCGAAAAATATACGTACCTTTGCAGCCCGAAACAAGAAAAAGCGGAGTGTCGCTGAGCAAATGACTCTTTAGCGGCCTCCTTCACTAAACATTAAACAATAAACAGTAAACAAGAATTATGAGTCAGAAAATTCGTATCAAGCTGAAGAGCTACGACCACACGCTGGTCGACAAGTCAGCCGAGAAGATTGTGAAGGCCGTCAAGGCTACGGGTGCCATCATTAGCGGTCCCATCCCCCTTCCCACACACAAGCGTATCTACACCGTCAACCGTTCGACCTTCGTCAACAAGAAGGCTCGCGAGCAGTTCCAGCTGTCAGACTTCAAGCGTCTGATCGACATCTATTCATCGACCGCCAAGACCGTCGATGCCCTGATGAAGCTCGAACTCCCCAGCGGCGTTGAGGTCGAGATTAAGGTATAGTAGATTGTCTGTTCATAGGCAATTAGCCACTATAACCGCTGCCTTTATTTGAAAAGGTGGCGGTTTCTTTTGTAAATCTTTGGCAGTTCCAAGGCTTTTTTGTATCTTTGCGGCGAAAAGTAATAAATTGTGAAAAGATTATGGGACGAGAGGACAGGAACATTTTAGGCTTCACAGTGGCACTTATTAGCGAGTTTGCCGCTCATTATGGCATTAGGCCTCGGCAGGCCTATGCTTACTTGAAGCGATATAAGGGGATGGAACACCTGCACGAACACTATGGTGTGCTCCACACGCAGTCGTTTCCCGATACTGTCGATGCACTTGCCCAAGTCTGTGCGAACAATGGAGGAGGATTGCGATGATACGACTCTATCACGGCTCGAACTTGAGGGTTGACGTACCTGACCTTGCGCACTCGAAGCCTTTTAAGGATTTTGGCTCCGGCTTTTACCTCTCTCCTGACAAGCAGCAGGCATGGGACATGGCATTCCAGAAAGTCAGCCAGACACAGGAGGGTAAAGCAGTGGTCACCGAGTTTCTCTTCGATGATGTACAAATGCGGACGGGTAATTTTAAGGTACTCTCCTATCCTGACTATTCCGAAGAGTGGGCACTCTTTGTCCTTAAGAATCGTGACAGGAATGCTGTACATCCTGTTCATGATTATGATATTGTTTATGGCCCGATTGCCGATGATGGCGTAACCTATCAGTTGCGCCGATATGAAGGTGGTGTTATCTCTCTGTCCCGGTTGGTTGAGGAACTCAAATATGCCAAAGGCATAACTTTTCAGTATTTTTTTGGAACCGAACGAGCGCTAAAGTTATTACAGAAACAATGATGAAAAGACTGTCAGCAGAAGAAATACAGATATTGAAGGACGAGCTGAGCACAGATTTAGCAGGCTATCTGGTAGACGATTTCCATTATTCTCCAGAGGAAGCCATTGACGTGCTTTACACCTCGGAGACCTTCGAGCGGCTGCAAGATGATGCTACAGGACTCTACTATCAGAGTCCTGGTTATGTGTATTCTTTCTTGCAGAACGAACTTAGTAAGGCGAAGGTGTATTGATCAAGTCAGTGTTAATCCGTGTATTCTGTGCCTAAAAAACTCTTTATCCAGAATCCGCTGTTGAGGTGGGGTGGGGACGGTGACCGCTCTCCGGAGCCCAGGGTGTAACGTGTATCCCCTTACGGCCCCCCTCTGTTAGGGGGCCGGTAGAGGGGGATACACTACCCTGGGGCCCCGGGGGGCGCCGCTGCGGTGAGCGGCAACGTAGTTGCAAAGATACAACATCGGCCAAACTCGCTTTTGGGTTTCTGGGGTTTTCGGCGGGTAAATTATGAAAATATAACTTATTTAACCTTCTTATACACGAAAATGGCCGCTCAGAGCCTCTTTTTCACGGTCGACCTATGGCCTCGTTTGCCGCCTCCAAACGCTCCGTTTACCGCCGCCAAACGCCTCGTTTGGTGCCGCCAAACTACCCGAATGCCGCCACCCGAACCGAACATCATCTTTGTTTAACATCAAATGTAAACGTTTGCATAAAAAATTTTCTGAAATATATTTGGCTGTATTAGAAAAATGTATTAACTTTGCCGCCCGAAGTTATAACTGAAACTCATGCGAACGCTGCTTAATAATCTCCAACTGGCCCTCGGGCTGGGTTCCTCTATATGGAGTATAGAGGGCTTTAAGTCGTTTTGTTCGCTGTTAGTCAATTCATCAAGCCGTTTTAACTGGAATCCCTCTACCTTAATTCCCGTCGCCCGTGGCGGTCCCGCGCCCCCAGGGCTGCACCGCTTTTAAAGGCCTGTGTGAATACAAGTATTAATCATCAGAATAACAACAAAAAAAATAAATAACAATGAAAAAGGTTTTATCATTTATCATTTTAATGGTCTGCGCCGTGACTGGGGCGTGGGCTGACCCGAGTGTCAATCTTATTGATGGAACTCTCACTATTACGACGACTGAGGCAGGGACACTGTCGGGCTATTCGTTTACTGACGAGCAAAAGGCTGCTGAGAATTTGGTGCTTATTGGTAAGTTCAGCGAAGAAGATTTGCAGGCTATTAAAACTAGTGGTAACGATTTCAAGTTCACGAGTGTAGATGTGTCGGGTGCTGTGATGGTAGATTCTTATTCTTACAGTGAAAGACCAGAGGGTTCGGTATCTGGCTATGAATGGTTTAGCACGATACCTTCAGGTTCACAAAAATCAGTCAAAGTGTTTGTTGGTGGAGATTTGTACCGAGCTATAACTACACCTCTTAAGAAGTGGGAAACATCATCTGACACTTGGAACTCTCATGTAGTCTTTGCTGACGATGATGCTTTAAATGCTGCAAAAGAGACTGCTCCAGAAGGTCAGTTAGCATGGGTGCCTAAAACGTATCAGTATTGTAAGTTGAATATCACTCCTAAACAGTGGAGTTCTAAGAAATTTGGAAATGGTAATGAAGGAGAAACCACGACAATCAGTGAAAGTGAGTTTTCTGGTCAAAATCATTGGAATGATATTATTTCTGACAAGGTGAAGTTTTACAAATATTATCGTTATCAGAACGATAATGGGTGGCAACATTGGGCTGCTTCCGATGAAGCCACTTATAACGAAGAGCTTCCTTCAGGTGCGATAAGAATAACGGCTGCAGAAGCTTACAGCAATAACTATACAGAAGAATATACTTTTCCTAATAATATTGTTATAGGTTCTGTTTTGCAGATTTGTTATTATTATGAAAAAGAATATAATAAAGAATGGATTGGCCCAGTAAATAGAGATGATTCCTCTATGTCGTCTGTGAATGATGATGATATTGTTAACGCTGATTTCGGTGTTACCGAGCGCGATAACCATAAGGACGAATTTAGTGATGGTCAATGGGTTAAAATGTATTACGAATACGACTATTATAAGTTAGTAATTGAAGAATCATCTTGCACATGGGATGGCCCTCTTACCGATAAGACCCATGAAGCTCTATCTTATGTTTTCGCAACACCAGAATTGTTACAAGCATATACTACGGCAAAAAATGGCCAATATGCTGTTGTTGGTGGCGAGGAATACATCTACGATGGAACCACATGGAAGAAAGCTTCTGAAGCTGAGTACATTGTAAACTGGGAAAAAATACAGAATCTGAACTACTGGGGTAACGCAACAGTCGATGACGGCGACTATGTCCGTCTGACTACTGACAACGTTTACGACGTGCATGTCACCAGACCCGGAAGTCTTGCGAAGAAATTTGCTGCATTGTCTCCGAAGCCTGCTGATGGTGCCGTTTTCCGCTTCGACAGTAAGTGTACCGGCTTTACCGCCCAAGATTTGCAGACTCTTGCGCCTGCAAATGGCCCATTCTATTATTTTGACTTCTATGACATGGAGGCTACTGAAGATGTCGAGATGGCTATTGAGACTGCCGTTAAGACTCTTGACACTAGCAATCGCCACTACAGGGGCATTCTGCTACCAAAGAATCCGCAAAAGATTGGTACTACTCTTATCCTTAACAGCGGTAAATCTCCCGTCAGCGAGTTCATAGCCTATAACAGTGGCGAGACCACAGCTATTCACATTTATAATGATAGAAATAATGTCGGCACTGCTTATGAGCAGAATCTTGTCAAGGTAAAAGAAATTATGGATGCCCACGTGGTGGTGGACGAGGGTGAGAATACGATTAAGGTAATCGAGGATGCCACAAGAGTGTATCTTGTGTCCACGAACTATACAAATCCCATTGATGGTGTGGAGAGCATAAAAGGCGAATCAACCACTGCCTCAATCGTGCATACCTATAATAATGAGATGGTACAAGCTAATACAGCCCCCACCAATCCAACTATCTTGGTGATGCCCGCTTCACCTGGCAGCTACGCTACATTGAATAATACGACGAACATCAGAAATACGCCCAATACAGAGACATTGAAGTTCAGTGGCGCGATTTCTCAGAGCGACATCCTTGCCGTAAACAGCTTTACTGAGGCTGAGTGGGACGACGAGAATAATCAATATGTGGAGAAAACCCCCAAATCATATAATGGTCCGAGGATTCTTGACCTTTCAGCTGTAACGTCTGAGATTACCAAAGGGTTGCTGGACAAACTGAACAATCCCAAGATTGAGTACATTATACTGCCTTCAGGAATGACGGAACCCGTTGTGGGCGACTATGCAAACCTGCCGAACCTGAAGTGCGTCATCTCGTCAAACAAGAGTGGCGACGAAAATCATGCACTTACAGCCTACGTTAAGGTCCCCGGAAGCCTTTCCGAGGCTCGTTGCATAGCTACAGGAAACAACGATAATGGTATTTCAACTTTCAAGCCTACGGCTCAGGGTTTGACCACGGTCAAGCTTAGTGGTAATTTGAATGCCAACGACATTGCAACTGGTAGCGATAGCGGTGGTCTCAACGGTGAACAAGGTACGATTACCTCTATCGACCTTGAGGGTGCTTATTTCGCAAATAGCAACGATATGAGATTAGGAAGCGAAGGTGGTGCTGGCTTAACAGCACTCACTGAAGTCAAGCTTCCCACTGATTCTCGAATGACAGAAATCCCAGAAGGTTGCTTATACAACTTATCATCTCTGCACAACCTTCACATTCCCTACAACTATGAGAAGATTGGCTGGGAAGCTTTTTGGGAAACAGGCATTAATCACATCACAACAGAAGATGCGAGCCATTCCTTGATTGACAATGGTCCGAATACATATACGCTCTCAGCCAACCTTAAAGAGCTTGGTAAACCTAATCAAGGAGAGGGTCATGCAGTATTCCCAGGCGGCCAAGTTGTTACGGATGTTTATTGTTTAGCTATGGAAGTTCCTACATGCTATGCCCACACATTCCATGCTAACATGGTTTATGCCCACGGCGGTATGTATGGTGGCGTTTATTGCCGCGAGAAGTATATGAGTGATGCTAACGCAATTGCCTTACTTCATTTCCCGAGCCAGGAGTCTTGGACCAATGCTAAAGGCGATAAGGAGACCAACTATAGCGATTTGGTTGCAAAATACACTGACCCCACTAGAACATATTCCAAGAAAGACCAGACAGGTGCAGTGGATGCTAACGGAAAACCTCTCACATGGCCAGATCAGGGTGAGTTGTTAGGCGCTCGCACGATGGCAGAAGCTGGATATGTTTGGGAGGATTATAAAAATATGCAATACCAAGAAGAAGGAGACGGACATTTGATATCATTAGGTTCTCCAGAAGGTGGCACGAAGGCATTTTATCCTAATTATGTTGGCTGGCATGAATTTGTGCTTTCTAATGCTACATATATGGAGCCTGATGAGGTTATTGAGAATGAGAAAATTGTCCGCGAGTACGAGGAAGCCGGATGGTATACTTTCTGTATTCCTTTCAACATGACAAACGAGCAGGTCGTTAGGATGTTGGGTGTTCCCGCTGGTGATGGAGAAAATGTGGTTTGCAAAGTTTATAACAGTAAAGGTGAATTGATAGATGGAGACGTAAGGTCAGACATGATGCCGGATATTCGTCAGTTGTCTTCTGTCACACGTAAGAAGGGCGAAAACGGAAAGAATAATATCGTGATGCTGCGCATGACACCTGATCTTGTCGATGCTAATCATGCCGGTTATACTGCTTATTTGGAAATTACATATCCTGGTGGTATTGAAAAGCATAGAACAATAGATGCGGAAGAATATAATTCTACTAGTAACTTTGATGAACGACTTTCCTTGATAGGTGGTCGCCCGTACATCATCAAGGCATACAAACGCAAGCAAATTGTGAATAATGTGGATTTGTACAAAATCAAAGGACAGAACCTTGGCAAATATGTTCTCGAACACTATGCTGATGAGTTTGGCGTGGAATCTTCTATTGTCCAAAATACGAAATACCCAGAGTTCTTGGAGTACGAGCAGTTGAAGAATGGAAAAGGAGAAGCTTTAACAACCCTTCGTTTTGCAAAACCTTTCGAGAACCACAGGATACAAGCTGTTCGAGATGGTGACAATTCTGCCTATTTGACCTATGAAACCACAGAGGGCGGCGAGACTGTCGTGAAGAAGTATTACTACACCATGATAGGCCAGTTCTGGCAGCAGCCTCTGCCCAAGAACTGCCTCTATATGAGCAAGGGCAATTGGTACCGCTACTCGAATGTCCCTGAAAAGATTGAAGATCGTTATACCTGGGATCCGTATAAGTGTGTTATCATGGCAACGGAGGAAGTTTCTGGAACGAAAGGTGCTGGTTATCGTGATGAGACGAAGTCAGTTTATCCTGTAGTGCAGGAAGGCACAGATGACAAGTTGAATGACACCTTCAGCCTGACCTTCCTTGACGGCCGCGACGACGACGACTTCGGTGCCAACGGTACATCATCAAGATACATTTTTGGCCTTGACGACGACATTATTGAGTTCGATGAAGAGGGCAATGAGGTGACTGCCATTGAGCGTCTTGACGGTGAGGATATTGTCCCCGCTGGTTCTAAGGTGTACAATGTGGCAGGTCAGTATGTCGGTGAGTCCCTGAACGGTCTGACGAAGGGCCTGTACATTGTGAACGGAAAGAAGATTGTAGTTAAGTAATATTTAATGCAGACAGAAGAAATGAAACGTTCTTATATATCACCGATAATTAAAACGGTAGAGTATCGCCCGCTGCAATTTTTTGCTGTATCGGGTGGTGGTACAGAGTGGCATACAGGCACCGATGGTCAGGGCGACGATACCCCTGTAGGCCCAACTCAGCCTGACCCCAATGCAGACTCCCGATACCTGAGACAGAGCATGTGGGAGTATGAATAATCTGAAGAATCGCTATTAATGGCGGCGGCGACAGTGGCAACATACGTTCACTGCCGCCGCTGTCTTTTCAAAAAACGGCGCTAAAGTTTGGTGGTTTGAAGTTTTGTTTGTATCTTTGCGGCACAAAATGAATTAAGGATTATGGGGGTAAATATGAGGATTTATATATCGGCTTTCGTTGCCTTTCTTATTAGCCAATCTTTGCAGGCAACGGATCTCATTACGTTTGAGGATGCAAAGGTGAAGGCTTTGTGCGTGGCCAATTGGGACATGGACAAGGATGGTGAACTGTCCGTGGATGAAGCTGCGGCTGTGAACGCCTTGGGTACTGTGTTCCGCGAGCAGAAGGGTATCACGACGTTTGATGAACTGAAGTTCTTTACTGGGCTGACGGTCATCAGCGACTATGCGTTCTATAAGAGCAGTATTCAAAGGGTGACGCTTCCGCCGACGGTGACTTCTATCGGCGAATATGCCTTTAGCGAGAGCAGCATCAGCGGGGAACTGCGCATCCCTGGTACTGTGAAGGCCATCAAGAACTATGCCTTCTACAACTGCAAGCAACTGACTAAGGTGGTGCTGGAAGAAGGTGTGGAGACCGTTGGGTGGCATACGTTCTCAGGACCTATTCGGGTGATGTTGTTGCCGACCAGCCTTACGTTTATGAGTTCGATGGCTATTGACCCGTATGTCAACGCCGCCTCTTCATCTGGTATCTTTATTCCGGAGGGCGATCTTTTTGTTTACTCTTGTTCCTCAACTCCGCCTCCTGTTAACGACTTTGCGTTCTACTACATATTTGGCGCTGCCCATCTGGTGGTGCCCTACGGATGCAAGGAGGCTTACAAGGCTTCATGGGCCTGGTCGCAGTTCGGTGAGTATATCGAGGTGGGCGACGTCAACCGTGACGGTAAGCTGAACGTGGCCGATGTCGCGCTCCTGATTGCTTATGTCACTGGCCGAGAGTATACGGAGGTAGAAGCCCGGATAGCCGACGTGAACGGCGATGGCGTGCTCGACGGTGAGGACGTCCGCCAGCTCTGCCAGCATCTCCTCGGCTTGAAATTCCTGCACTTCCTGCACTGACTACTGATTATGAGTGAGTTAGGCGGGGTTCTTCTTGGATTTTCCTGCACTTGGCCCCAGCGTATCCTGCACTGAGACAGGTTGGACGGGAAAAGCCGTGTAAGAATATTTCAAAAAGTCAGTCAGCGTTTTCTTCGCGGCGTGAAAATCCGGTTTTCATGGCAGGAAAAACTCTTTTTCAGGGCGTGAAACTGTCTGAAAGTGTCGGCCTTAGCTGCCTGACGGCCCAGGGCTGTTGGTTTATCAGTGCAGGTTCGGAGTGGGTGTCAGTGCAGGTTCTGGGAGCAGTCGGGGCCTGTAAGTGCCTGGTAGTCAGTAGTCAGTGCAGGATATGGGGGATTTCCCCATCCTAATGCCGTCGCCCAGTAGTTGTCTCAGTCGTCATAGCCGCATCTTTTTTTTCTCCCCATAAGTTTGGCAGTTCGGAAATTTGTTCGTATCTTTGCGGCGGGTTTTTAAATGGCAACAGTTTATGACGTACATTTTGCAAAACACTGAAATTAAGAATGCGCCACGCAAATTGATAGAAGTGGTGAAAAAACTTGGCGTGGAAAAGCATGCAAAGATGGAAGAACTGCGCCATCAAGCAGACGTTACTTACACCATTAATGTCTGATGAAAGAAATTGTAGTAGGTATAACTACCACTCAAGGGGATGAATACCGTATTAGATTGTCTTCTTCAGGAGGTAGGTATCTTTCAAAAGAAGCAATTTCCCACTTAAATGGGCGTGTTGACATTATAACCATTGAACTTGAAAGAGTGGAGGGCAATTTGCCAACCGGGCATGCAGTCTTGTCTCAGATAGAAAACGTTATAGCTGATACATTTTTGCGTTATCCGAATGCGATTATCTGTTTTATTTGCGACTTCATAAGCCCAATCCCTGCGACTCGAAAAGCTATACCACCTCAGCAATACAGAAGTATTCTGTTTACACGAATGTTTGAGCGGTATGTTTCCCACCACCCAATCGGTAGTGTGATGCAGTCAGTGCTGACTATCGGCGGCATTGGTGAGGATTATTACATCCATATCATTGCTCGTAGTGAACACGTGAAGTTCCTGAATATTATTAGTGAGGATATCAGAACGGGTTACTCAAAGTGACGTCGTTTTTTCTCCCCATAAGTTTGGCAGTCGATGCTGCCACCCGAGTGCCTGTTGACTGGATTATTGAATAACTGAGCAACCTTCTAATCATAATAAATATTAAATAACTATAAAAAGGTGCATAGTAGGGTTGCGTATCTCAATAATAATGTGTACCTTTGCAGCCGCTAAAGTGATTATTGCGCTGGCCAATGGCTAACAATACGCTGAAAAAGAGCAGTTTAGCTTTCGGAAGAGGGCTATGGGCTGTTTCTTCTTTTTGTGTGTGTGTAGGTTCCGGCGCGTAGATGACAAGGCAGAAATTACATTATTTATACAATTAAACATTAAACAAAGTAAAACTGAAATGCCAGGATTATTAGGAAGAAAAATCGGAATGACATCCGTTTTCAGTGCCGACGGCAAGAACGTGCCGTGCACTGTTATCGAAGCTGGTCCTTGCGTTGTGACTCAGGTAAAGTCTGTTGAGAAGGACGGCTACAAGGCTGTCCAGCTCGCCTTCGGAGAGAAGAAGGAGAAGAACACCACCAAAGCGATGATGGGTATCTTCAAGAAGGCTAACACGACGCCAAAGGCCCACTTGGCCGAGTTCAAGTTCGACGAGGAATTAAACCTCGGTGACACCGTGACGGTGGACATCTTCGACGGCGTAGAGTTCGTCGACGTAGTAGGTACCTCGAAAGGTAAGGGTTTCCAGGGTGTGATGAAGCGCCACGGTTTCGGTGGTGTAGGCCAGAGCACCCACGGTCAGGACGACCGCGCCCGCAAGCCGGGTTCTATCGGCGCCTGCTCGTATCCCGCAAAGGTGTTTAAGGGAATGCGAATGGGTGGCCACATGGGTTGTGACCGTGTCACGACTCAGAACCTCAAAGTGTTAAAGGTAATTCCGGAGCACAACTTGATCCTTGTGAAGGGAAGCTGCGCCGGATGTAATGGTTCAACCGTAATTGTGAATAAGTAACATGGAAGTTAGTGTATTGAATATCAAAGGTCAGGAGACCGGCCGCAAGGTGGCTCTCAACGAGGCTATCTTCGGAGTAGAACCTAATGACCACGTCATTTACTTAGATGTGAAGCAGTACTTGGCCAACAAGCGCCAGGGCAATGCCAAGTCGAAGGAGAGAAGCGAAATCAGCGGTTCGACGCGCAAGCTCGGACGCCAGAAGGGTGGCGGCGGTGCCCGTCATGGTGACATCAACTCGCCCCTGCTGATTGGTGGCGGCCGCGTGTTCGGCCCGAAGCCCCGCGACTACTCGTTCAAGCTGAACAAGAAGGTGAAGCAGCTGGCCCGTAAGTCGGCTCTCTCGTACAAGGCTCAGGAGAATGCCATCGTCGTCGTTGAGGACTTCACGATGGACGCCCCTAAGACGAAGGAGTTCGTGGACATCACGAAGAACCTGAAGGTCGACGGCAAGAAGGTTCTGCTGCTGATGCCCGAGGCAAACAAGAATGTGTATATGTCGGCTCGTAACCTGCAGCGCGCTGAGGTGCTCGAGGCTCAGAACGTCAACACGTACAAGATTCTGGACGCTGACGTGCTGGTCATCACGGAGAACTCGCTGAAGACTATCGACGGAATCTTGGGCTAATAATAGTAAATCGAAAATTGTTAAATCGTAAATAGATATGGGATTTATCATCAAGCCGTTGGTCACTGAGAAGATGACCAAGATTACAGACAAGTCTTCTGTAGAGCGCACCTATAAGGTGAAGGGCGAGGAGCGTACGAAGAAGGCCGAGACGAAGGTCGGTTTCATCGTGAAGCCCGATGCCAACAAGATTGAGATTAAGAAGGAGATAGAAGGTCTGTACAACGTGACTGTGATCGCAGTGAATACGATCAAGTATGCCGGCAAGCGCTCAAGCCGCTATACGAAGTCTGGTCTCGTGAAGGGACAGAAGAACGCCTACAAGAAGGCAATCGTCACTCTGAAGGATGGCGACGCAATTGATATTTACAGCAATATTGAATAAGAGAAATGGCAGTACGTAAATTAAAACCCGTTACTCCGGGTCAAAGACACAAGGTTATTGGCACGTTCGAGGATATTACTGCATCCGTGCCAGAGAAGTCTCTCGTTTACGGTAAGCGCTCTACCGGCGGTCGAAACAACACCGGTAAGATGACTGTCCGCTACATGGGCGGCGGCCACAAGAGGAAGTATCGTCTGATCGACTTCAAGCGAGAGAAGGATGGTGTTCCAGCAGTAGTGAAGACAATCGAGTACGATCCGAACCGCTCGGCTCGCATCGCATTGCTCTACTACGCTGATGGTGAAAAACGTTATATTATTGCTCCTAATGGACTGCAGGTTGGCGCAACGCTGATGTCTGGAGCTGACGCAGTGCCCGAGGTGGGTAATGCCCTGCCCCTGGCCAACATTCCTGTCGGTACGGTGATTCACAACATTGAGCTCCGTCCTGGTCAGGGTGCCCTGCTCGTTCGTTCGGCCGGTAATTTCGCTCAGTTGACTTCTCGTGAGGGCAGCTACTGTGTTATCAAGCTCCCCTCGGGCGAGACTCGTAAGATTCTCTCTGCCTGCAAGGCTACTGTTGGTAGCGTAGGCAACTCTGACCACGCTCTGGAACAGTCGGGTAAGGCCGGCCGTTCGCGCTGGCTGGGTCGCCGTCCGCACAACCGTGGTGTTGTGATGAACCCGCACGATCACCCGATGGGTGGTGGTGAAGGCCGTCAGTCAGGTGGACATCCGCGTTCACGCAAGGGCTTGTACGCAAAGGGTCTGAAGACGCGCGCACCGAAGAAGCTTTCAAACAAGTACATCATTGAAAGAGCTAACAAGAAGTAATCACGAAGTTAAACAAGAGTAAATTATGAGTCGTTCATTAAAGAAAGGTCCGTACATCAACGTCTCTCTCGAGAAGAAGGTTCTCGCCATGAACGAGAGCGGCAAGAAGAATGTCGTCAAGACATGGGCCAGGGCATCAATGATTTCCCCGGACTTCG
>CAMHHO010000042.1:0-26379 GCA_946184965.1 uncultured Prevotellaceae bacterium
TCCATGCTATTGGCGTTTGCTAACTCGTCATCGCTGCAAGCGGTGAAAGCGAATGAGAAACCGAAAATACCTGCGGTAAGGATGCTCATGAGCATCGACTTTGCCAAATTCTTCTTCGTTGTCATAGTTGTAAGTTTTAAATTGTTATACATTTACTTTTTTACCTTTTTACTTTTTTACTTTTTTACCTTTTTACTTTTTTACCTTTCGGTGATGCAAAGTTAAGGCGGATTTGGGGCAGATTCCAGCTTTTTTCGTGTTTTTCGTCCGAGTTAGTTGCGACACGGCGCCCCTTTTGTAACAACCAGCCGGAACCTTGACGCAACTGTCGCATTCACCATTGTCAACTACTGATCTGCCATGGCTCTGCTTATGCTTTTCATCTGATACGTACGCCCCCTGTACCCTATCGCCAAAAAGAAATTACAAAAAATTAACCATTAACGGCTGATATTATTCTTTTATATGAACGAAAATAAGTAATTTTGCCGCGTTTTAGAAACTATACTATACAGAATAGGATATATGCACCTACAAATCATCGGACATCACAGGAAGCAGATAAGACAGATGGAACAGCTCTACGAGCAGTTCTACCGCAGGCTCTATCTCTTTGCACTGGCTATGGTCGGTGATGAAGAGGATGCCCGCGACGTTGTAAGCGAGGTCATGGTCTCTGTTTGGCAACAGTGGCAGTCTGACGCTGACAAAACGCCTACCAAGTCCTTCCTTTACACTGCCACGCGCAACCGCTGCCTCGATGTGTTGCGCCATAATAAGGTGCTTGAGCGATACGCCGCCATGGCAGCAGCCACCGAATCTTTTAGTACCGACGCAGATGTGGATGAATACGAGGAACGCATAACAATACTCTATGAAGCCATAGGCAATTTGCCCGAACCAGGCCGTAGCATTGTGCGCTGCTGCTGCCTGAACCGGCTGACCTACAAGCAGGCGGCCAACTACTTAGGACTAACCGAGGCCGTGGTCCACCGCCACATCATGAAAGCCTATAAACTGCTGCGAGAACGTCTGCCCCGGACGATGAAATGAATAGAAATTGAAAATAAACGCCATTGTAGGGGTACCGACTATCGACTATGCTCGTATTATAAAGAAAAGGATTGTGTATGAAAAATAGTCTTGAGCACACGGAAAAGTGTGACATAGAACAGCTTCGACTGGAGGCTGACATCCGCAGGGCCCTGCTGGAAGATGAGCCTGTACCCGATGCCCATGAGCAATTCTTGCATTTCAAGAATGCCCACACCCATTTCGGTACGGGGGTTCGGTATGCAGCATCGGTCATTGCAATTGCCGCTGCCTGTTTGCTGGCCTTTGTGCTCTTGTCAAGACAGCAGCCTGACGAGAAAAGCCCGGTGACACAGGGCGTGATGGTCTATGAAGGAAATACTTGCCAGGAGCGTGAGGTGTCGCTTGTCATCGGCAACCAGACGGTGGCCGTATCCGCTCCTCAAGCCTCAGCCCACGGCATCAACATCGACCGTGGCGGCGTGATGCACATCAGTCCCTCGACAATCGTAGCCGACGAGGACCGTACTACACTGCTCGTGCCCCAAGGTCATGTCGTCAAGATAGAGCTCAGCGACGGCACCCGTGTATCGCTGAGTGCCGACAGCCGCTTGGTGTTTCCCAGCCGTTTCCCAGCCCACCAGCCGCGAGAAGTTGCTTTAGTAGGTGAAGCCTTCTTCGAGGTGGCTCGCGATGAGTCACGGCCCTTCCTGGTCAATAGCGGACAGTTGCAGACCCGCGTGCTGGGAACCGTCTTCAACGTTCGCCACTACGAAAACCAGCCACCACTGGTTACCCTGGTCAGTGGCAAGGTATGTGTCAGCACGGAGAGGGGCGACAGCCTGGTGCTGGTTCCCGGTCGCGAAGCCTCAATGGGCAGCAATGGCTTGCTGAGCGAGTCGGAAGCCGACATCGAGGTAGCCACCAGCTGGACACGTGGCGAGTTCTATTTTGATGGTCAGACACTGCGCGAAATCATGACTGAGGTGGGACGCTGGTATAACAAAAGGGTGGTTTTCCTGGACTCGCAGCACTTAGACGACCGTCTGCATTTCAGCAGCGAGCGCAGACAGCCGCTGGGCGAGATTGTCCGCCAGCTGAGCGACATCGGAAATATAAAGATTGAAATCGACGAAGACGTCATACGTGTGATTTAGTAAACAAATCTGCCCAAACAGTTGTCATTTTATTATTTTTTTCTCTTTTATGCGTACCATTTGGTGTGCATATACGTTTCTATATAAAGAAATGTAAAAAGAAAAAAGTAATAAAAGTGCTGAATGGCAGACAACAGGAAAATACAAACGACCACGCGTTTGGCCTTGGTAGTACTCTTTGTACTTATGGGCAGCGTAACGCTCATGGCTCAAGACAGGAAAACCGTAACGATAGCGTTTCAGAACGAGAATGCCACGACCGCACTGCGCCGCGTGGAAAAACTGTCGGGCATCAGGATACAGTACAACTATGGCGACGTTGACTTCAACGTGACGCTCTCCGCACAGGACGAGAAGCCGCTGTCAGTGGTGCGGGCCATCATCGAAGGTCATCCGCTGCGCGCCATAGAGCACGATGGGTATATCGTCATTACGCGGGAAGAGCGGGATAGCCAGAAGGTGACCGACAAACAGCATTTAGAGGGTGTCGTCGTTGACGCAAGCGGTCTCCCCATCATCGGTGCAGTAGTTCGCGACCGCCAGTCAAAGACGCAGGCCATTACCGATATGGACGGAAAGTTCAGTATTCCCGCCACACATGAGCGCATCGTGCTCGACATCAGCTATCTGGGCATGAAACCGGCCACTTGGGAAGGCGAGCCTGGCGACTATGTATTGTCGGTGCTTGAAGACGACACCCAACAGCTGCAGGATGTCATCGTCACGGGCTATCAGCAGTTGGACCGCAGAAATCTTACATCGTCGGTCACATCGAAAAACATGGATGAATTGCAGATTGCAGGCGTGGCTGACGTCTCGAAGATGCTGGAAGGCAAAATCCCCGACCTCATCACGCTCAACACTTCGGGCGAGATAAACGCAACAAACCGCATTCGCATCCGAGGCACCTCCACCCTGGTGGGCAACCGCGAACCGCTGTGGGTTGTCGACGGCATCATCATGACCGATCCGGTCGCACTTACTGCCGACGTGCTCAACGACCCTGACTACGTGAACCGCATCGGAAATGCCATTGCCGGCATCAACCCCCAGGACATCAAGCGCATTGATGTCCTGAAGGATGCCGCCGCCACGGCCTTGTACGGTACGAGGGCGGCCAATGGCGTCATTGTGGTGACCACAAAGAGCGGACGCGAAGGCAAGCCCATTATCAGCTACTCAGGACAGTTCACCGTGAGAAGACGGCCTTACTATACCGACGAGAAAATCAATCTGATGAACTCGAAAGAGCGCATACAGTTCTCGCAATATCTCACCGACCAGCACTACATCTTTCCGTTGGGCATGCCCAAAGTAGGCTACGAGCAGGCGCTGCAAAACCTTTACACTGGCGTGTATTCGCAGCAAGAATTTGAGCAGGAAGTGGGACGGATGCAGACCATGAACACCGACTGGTTTGACATACTGTGCCACAACTCATTCTCGCACGACCACTCTGTTTCTGTTTCTGGAGGCTCAGAAAAGGTGAGATACTACACGTCAATAGGATATACTGACCAGGACGACGTTATTACGGGCAATACGAACAGGCGCTATACTGCCATGTCGAAGACCGACATGGATCTCAGCGACAAGTTCAAACTCCAGTTCAACGTCAGCGGATACCTCAACAAACGGCAGTATGCCCAGGATGCCAACAACCCCATAGACTATGCCTACAACACCAGCAGAGCCATCCCGGCCTTCAATGCCGACGGTTCGTACTACAAGTACCAGAAGGCCGGAACCAACATGGGATGGTATGGTTATAGCATCCTTCATGAACTGGACAACTCGTCTGTCAGCCAGACAACCGATGCCGTCACGGCCACTGCGAACCTGCGCTATCAGGTTTCGGACAATCTCTTTTTCAACGCCGTGGTATCGGCCAACCTTCAGCATGCCGATATTGAGAACTGGTGGGGTGAGGACACCTTCTATGCATCGAATCTGCGACGTGGCGAGATGGATGCCCCACGCAATACCAGCGGCACCATGCCGTATGGCGGCGAATTGCGAAAACAGCAGGACAAGACTATTGGCTGGACAGCACGTCTGCAAGGCAATTACAACAAATATTTCAGTGAATACCGCCATAACATTAATTTTGCTGCCGGTCTGGAGGCCAACAGCACGGCCTACACGGGCTATGACCACACGCAGCGAGGCTACTACAAAGACCGTGGACGCACATTCGCCTCGATGATTCCCGCCACCTTCACCGAGTACTGGAACTGGGTGCAGGCCAGCGTGCCTGTCATTACTGACACACGCTCGAACATGCTGTCGGCATACGCCACACTGTCATACAGCTATAAGTCGTTCTTCACGCTGAATGCCAACGGCCGGTACGACGGTTCGAACAAGTTCGGGTCGAGAAGCAACGAGAAACTGCTGCCTATCTGGTCAGTCTCGGGCAATGCGAACCTGCGCGACATCCTAAACCTGGAATGGAAGTGGCTGGAACAACTGACACTGAAAGCCAGCTATGGCGAACAGGGTAACATGCTGGACGACCAGACACCAGAACTCGTCATTCGGAAAGGAAACATGAATGCTTACTACGACGAGATGGTGTCGACTGCGGCAGCCTTTGCCAACCCCGACTTGAAATGGGAGAAGACGCGCTCTACGAACATCGGTCTGGAAGTGTCGCTGCTCAACAACCGGCTGCAGTTAGAGGCAGAGTATTACTATAAGAGAACGACGGATGCCTTCCTGTCGAAGCGGATTTCCGACATCAATGGCTTTGAGTCGTATGTGGTCAACAGCGGCACCATCGTCAACAAGGGTTTCAACTTCACCGTCACGGCCACACCCGTCAGACTGCGCAACTTCTACTGGATTGTCTCGGGCAATCTGTCGAAGATTTACAACCAGATCAAGACCACCCCTGGCGCCGAGACCTACGAGCTGGACGACTTTCTCAGCGGAGCCGCCGTGGTACAGGGACAGCCCGTAGGCACCTTCTACAGCTATCGGTTTGCCGGACTCAGCCCAGTGGACGGCGGCCCCGTGTTCGATGACTGGGAAGACCGTTATAACGAAATCTCTCATGCCGACAACTACGCCACCTATACACGGGTACTCACACCCAGCGGCAAGCGCGAGCCCGACATCACGGGCAGCTTCAACAATACGTTCACCTACAGGCAGTGGAGACTGGCGGTCACCTTCTTATATAATATAGGTGCCAAGACACGATTGTTCCGCCTCTTCGACGGGCTGAACGGATCGGGTTACTCATCTGAGGCTAACGTCAACCGTGACCTACTAAACCGATGGATGAAACCCGGCGACGAGCTGCATACCAATATTCCGGCAGTCATCGGACAGGGAAACCCTGCCTACTGGTACTATAACATGCACTGGGCACAGGGCGGCGACTCGCAGATTACCTGGAAAGGGGCTCATATAGCCGACAATGCCTGGCAGATGTACGACTACTCTGACGTGCGGGTGGTCAGTGCCGACTATCTGAAACTATCAACGCTTTCGCTCACCTACGAACTGACGCGGCAGCAGCTGAAATGTCTCGGACTGGAACGACTGGCCCTGACCGTCAGCGGGTATAACCTGAATACATGGTGCAACAGCAGACTGCGCGGACAGACTCCTACGCAGGGAGGATTCTCACAGGTACAACTGTCTGACACACCAAGCTATACGCTGGGGGTGACTATTGACTTTTAACAAGAACAAGATAAGTACGTATGAAGAAGATACAACTATTAGGCAGCACCCTGGCCGTATGGGGCGTTGTGGCCATGCTGGCAGCCTGCTCAGACTTCTTGGAGGAGTATTCGCAGGACACGGACTACGTACGTTCGTGGAAAGATCTTGACGAGCTGCTCATTGGCGATGCTTACTGGCCCGTCAATGGCAAACAGAACTTTTATGCGCAGTCGAACCACGGCATGTTCATACACCTGCTGGCCGACGAGGTGGAAGAGCAAAACGTGTCGTTCCCCAATGGCTATGGCATGTACGACGACCACCAGCGGCTGTTCGGATACCTGACGTGGCAACAACGTGTGGGCCAAAACGAAACCTATTCGGGGTTCTTTCCAGAGAATGCCTTCTGGACACAGGCATACAAGAAAATCAACATAGTCAACAACATCCTGAACAGTCTGAATGACGTACCGGCCAGCAGTGATGCTGACAGAGAGGGTACGGCCAAGGTGGAAGGTGAGGCACGATTCCTCAGAGCCTACTATTACCTGACGCTGGTCAGCCTCTACGGACAGCCCTATCAGCCGCAGACAGCCAGCCAGCAACTGGGCGTACCCCTGAAGACGTCGCCCGAGGTTGAGGACAAAAAATGGCAGCGTTCCACTGTAGCCGAAGTGTTCACGTTGGTGGAAAGCGACCTGCTGCAGGCTGAAGCGGCCTTCAAGAGGGTCAGTCAGTCCCGGCGAAGTATCTACAGGGCCGACCAGACTGCCGTGAGACTGCTGCTGAGCCGTGTGTATCTCTACATGCAGCAGTGGCAGAAGGCAGCCGACTATGCGCGGAAAGTGACGGAAAGTCATGGACAGTTGTGCGACCTGCCAACAAGTACTGAACCCATGATGACGACAGGCAACCCAGAGAATATCTTCACCATGGGCGGCGACGACCTGCCAGCCATGATGGCTTATCAGGCTCAGGGGCTGCGCATCAGCAACTCGCTATACAATGCCTTCGAAGCCAACGACCTGAGACGTAGCCGGTGGATCTGGAAGTCTGGCTCGTTCCAGGGGGTCATCATGCAAGAGGACGCTCACGAGAACTTCACCACGCCGCTGGACCCTACAGCCGCCAACTATTACTACTACGGCTACACCGCATACCAAATGGGCAAGCAGTTCCCCATATCGTCACTCTTCTGGCTGAGGTCGGCAGAGGCTTATCTGAATCTGGCCGAAGCCGAGGCCTATCTGGGTGACGAAGAGGCAGCCCGACAGGCGGTGAACACGCTGCGCACCCATCGCTTCCCCGTTGGTGCCGCCAATGCCCTGATCTCCTCCACAGGCAGCCAGCTGGTGAGTGACCTGCGCCAGGAACGCCGCCGCGAACTGATGCTGCAAGGCCAGCGGTGGTTCGACTTGCGCCGTTACAGAGTCTGTGCAGTGCAGCCAGAGAAAATCAGGATTGTACACAACTACACGTACTACGAGGAACGAGGCTCTTCAAAACCGATAGAGACCCACCGCTTCGTGCTGACCGAAGACGATGCCTCATGGACACAACCCATTCCGCAAGAGGTGCTCGACTTCAACACAGGCATGGAGAACAATGGAAACGCCTGGCGTGAATATACCGTGATACCCGTAGAATACTGAACATATTACCTACAATGATGACAAAACCGACACGACTCATTCTATGTTGCGCAGCAGCGGTTCTGACCACTGCCGTGCCATGCAGCTGCTCACAGGAGGAAGGACTGACGCCCGACTTCAACAATCCCTCGGCCAACTTCGCACCTTCGACCGACGACATGAGCGACGAGGCACAACTGCGCCGACAGTTCTACACACAGACGGGCTGCTACCTGCTGTTCAGCGACACCCTGCAGCACAAGCTGCTTGGGACTGACATTAACGGACAGCCAAGATACTTCACGGAGACCGTTGACCTGACATACACCGTCGGGCAGTCGTCGAGTACCACCATGAGCTACACCTTCACCTATCTGCAACAGTACGCTCAGAAGCAGCAGGTCACCGACTTCTTGACACACTACGTGCTGCCACACCTGACAAAGGGCCTGAAACCCTACAGCTGGATGGTCTGTAACATGATCAACAGCTATAAGGACACGTACTCTGGCACCGTTTCCCATCCGTATGCGGCCAGCAACCAGCGGTGTGTGGTCGTGGCGGGCAATTACATAGTACAGCGCGAGCGTACCGAGCAACAGCTACAGCAGTATGCACAGCGCATACTGAACGCTATCGTGGGACAACTGGCCGTCAACCAGAGTGCCGCCTTCGGTACGTTCTATCAGTATAGTGCAGAATGGTACGAGACCGACTACAGTGCTGCGGGTATCGTTGGCACGCCGTCGAATGCCGAACTCTACCAGCGGGGATTCCTCAGTTCTACGGGCATCGCCTCATTCCCGTCGATGACAACTGATCTCGGCACCTACGCCCTGCTGGTCATACAGTATTCTGACGAACAGCTGGCCAAGACGTATGGCAGCTATCCCCTGATCCTGCAAAAGGCCGAGGCCGTGCGCGACGTGCTCATCAGTCTGGGCTATGTATTCTAACAGAATTGAAAAGAGTGAAGAGTTATGATGATGAAGAAGAAAAAGACAACATACCTGCTTGGCATCGCACTCGTCGCTGGAGCTCTGGTGGCTACACTCACGGCGTGTAACGAAGACGACGAGCCTGCGGCCAAGGTCAGGCCTGAACGCATAGGGACATTCACCGACATCCGTGACGGCGAACAGTATGGCTATGTCACCTACGGCGGACTGGACTGGATGACGGAAAACATGCGCTATGACATCCACGACGACGTGAACAGCACCATCTATCTGGACAGCGACGAGAATGGCGGATCATCGGGGGGCAGCAACCCCGGCAGCACACGAAATCTGGCACGCTATGGCCGTCTGTACACGCTGAAAGGGGCACACATGGCCTGTCCTGATGGGTGGCGGCTGCCTACCGATGCTGACTGGCAACGCCTGGAGCAAGAATTGGGAATGGCCCCCGGCGATACGGCTCGCGACGGATGGCGGGGCGACATAGCGCCATCGATGGTCAGCGTCTATGACGACAAGAGCGACCTGAACATGCTGCTGGGTGGATACTTCTTCCTGCACAGGGGCGTGGGTGGCGACTGGCTCTACATGGGAGTCTATGGCTACTATTGGACGGATACTGCCGATGACGACAAGGGGGGAGAGTACTACTTTGTACGCAAGATGACCTACAACCGCCGGGAGGTGTGCCGCATGAGTATGGAGCCTACCAGCTATAAACTGAGTGTAAGATATGTACGAGAGGCTGATTAGACGGTTGACGGCACTCCTGATGCTGACCCTGGCCATAGCGGCGAGAGCTGAGACAGCTGAGACGCCTGCACCTCCTCATGACAAGGACGACGTTAGCGCCTCTCTACTGACAATAGGTCCCGGCAACAATGCCATCAACTGTTTCGGCCACACGGCCATACGGATGCAGAGCAGGGCTCATCACCTGGACTACTGCTTCACGTTCGAAATGAAACTCGACAAAAACGAACGGATGAAATTCATCACAGGACAGGCTAAGGCGGGATTCATGGTGGCACAAACGGAGAATTTCATAGAGCAATACCGCAGGCAGGGCAGAAGCATTACAGAGTACGAACTGAATCTGCTGCCGCAGGAGAAGCAGGAACTCTGGCGTAACCTGGACAAGGAGCTGGCTGAAGGTGCCCGGTGGACCTACGACTTCATCACGGTCAATTGTAGTTCCATGTGTGTGTGGATCATAGAAAAGTCGCTCATCGGCGAAAGCATCAGGTATCAGCATCTTCCTGACCTGCTGAACGGCACCTACGGAGACATCATGGACAGCATAGGCACCGACTCGCCCTGGATGACGCTCTACTTCCGCTTGCGCTACTTCGGACGTCGCAACGACAGCGGACAGCTGAACGACAAGATGGCTCCCGAACTGCTGGTAAGGGCGTGGCGCAACGCTGTATTCACCAATGATTCAGGAGAAGCGCGGCCCGTCATCACGAGCACGAAGCCACTGACCCGTCAGACGCTGACACCACGGCCAGTCTGGCCTACACCGATGATGGCACTCATCATGCTGATAATCACAATAACTATTCTGTTCATATTAACAAAAAAACGAATGATTATGAAAAAAGTATTTACTACAAAAAGCAACAAGCGACTGCTCCTTGGCTTTGCGCTTGTGATGTGTTCAACACTCAGCGCCCTGGCTGGCGGCGACGACTGGTATGCCTTCAAGGTGCAGGCCGAAGCCTATCCAACAGGTGCCGGACTGGTCTATGTCGATAATGTGGCGGTGGCCGAGGAGAATATCCAGTGGGCTGCAACGGTCGACCGGGAGTTTACCACTCAATCCACACTGGCTTACGGCTATGCTAAGGCTAACGAGGGGTGGCAGCTGCTGGGTTTTGCAAAGGACACCTTCGACGAGGAAAACAACCTGGTAAGAACCTACGCCGTGACAGACAAAATCGGAGATAGCGGATATGCCTTGCTGACACTCGACAACGGCGAGACAAGCAAGCACTGGGACGAGGCGACTGGCAGTGAGGTCTCGGACGATTCGATAACGGTGGCGGCCAAGATGCCACTGGATCCCAACAACAGCTTCAGGGCTTTCTTCACGCACGTCGCTGCTCAGGTGAACAAGCGTCAGACAGCTATGGGAACAGTGACTATCGACAAACTGGTAAACGACATCGGCGACAAGGTGACGCTGACGGCCACTCCCAACAATGAGTTCTGCCAGTTCGTCAATTGGACACTCGACGGCCAGGTGGTATCTACCGACCCCACCATCGTGGTCGATGTGACAGGCATTGCCAACTACGAGGCCAACTTCAGCGACTCACGCACGGTGACGCTGCAGTTCCCCGAGGCAGGAGGCTATCAGGTGTTCTACAGCAACTACGACTTCGAACTGCAAGAACAGATTGACTCCTACAGCCCCTATCTGTACTATACGATGACCAATGAGAACGAGATGGCCGACTCGGTCAATGCCGAGGGCCGACGCGTCAGTCACCTGACGGGGATCTCCTCCAACTACTATCTCTCCGGCAAGAAGCCTGCCATCCTCTATGGCTCTGGCGAGGTCAGCATATCACCAGCGTCTGGCGAAGAAGCACAGTCTGATGAGAGCTACTCGTGCAGCCTCTTCCGCTGGAGCGGAGAGCAGGGGGTACAGGTTGACACCCTGCCCACTATCGACCAAGAGAACGACTTGACGTTCATCTACTACACGTTCGACATCGATAAGATGCTGTTCAACCGCATCACCACAGGAACCATAGCTCCCAACTCGCTCTACATGCGCATCTTTGGCAACATGGTAGGTGCAGGACTGGAGGCCCCAGAGGTCATCTATTTCAACGAGGAAGTAGAAGCAGAGGCTACAGGCGTCAATACTGTAAAGGTGAGCCGACTGCAGGACAAAAGCTTCTTTACCATTGACGGTCGCCGGCTGGAAAAACCGTCTCGCAGCGGCATCTACGTGACCGATGGCAAGAAGATTGTTATACGTAACAAATAATGCTGAGCCATGAAGAAGATTAATATTTTCATGATTCTCGCTGCGCTTCTGCTGGCTGCATGCTCGCAGAAGCCCGCCACGGGCTACACCATTAATGGACAGGCCGAGGGCGTAGAAGATGGCGACACCGTGTTCCTCTGCGAAATGCAGGGACTTTTCAACATGATTCCACACGACACGGCAATTGTCAAGAACGGAAAGTTTCAATTCACTGGCGAAACCGAAGGAGCTGCGCTGCGCTTCCTGCTGCCCATCCACAAGGGCGAGCCAACCACATTTGCAGAGTTCATCCTGGAGAATGCCGACATCACTGCACAACTTGTAAAGGGTGAAGGCGGACATCTCATCGAGGGCGGGCCCAATGGCAAACTTTACAAGGAATACCTCGAAGGCGAAAAACCTATTGCCGAACAGATGGACAAGCCCTGGAAGCAGAGTGTAGACAGTACCCTCACTGAGCAGCAGCGAGCCAAGGCCAAGGCAACGGTCGATTCACTGCAGCAACTCTTGGACCAGTATCATAAGAAGTTTATCACCGACCATGTACCATCAGCCATCAGCGACCTGCTGTTCTACTATAACATGCATATCTATAGCGATCAGGAACAGGAGGAGGTGCTGAAGCTCTTTGGCGAAAAACAGCCGCAGTATCCGGTCTACAAGGCCATCATGGCTGAGCGTGAGGCGCAGAAGGCTACTGCCGTCGGACAGAAGTTTACTGACCTGACCATGACGTCAGCCGACGGGAAGGTCATGTCAGTCAGCGACTATGCCGGCAAGCAGCCGTTGGTGCTCGTCGATTTCTGGGCCTCATGGTGTGGGCCCTGCCGTGCCGAGATGCCATACGTGCTGAAGGCTTACCAGCAGTACCATGACAAGGGATTCGAAATCGTCGGCGTCTCGCTCGACGAGAAGAAGGAGGCCTGGCTCAAGGCCATTGAGCAACTCAAGATGCCCTGGCCGCAGATGAGCGACCTGAAGGGATGGGAGAGCGAAGCTTGTCTGAAGTATAATGTAAAGGCCATTCCCTCAAATGTGTTGCTCGACAAAGATGGTACGATTGTTGCCAAGGATCTCAGAGGCGAAGACTTGTCTCAGAAGGTGGGTGAACTGCTCAATTGACCGCTTTTCACAGAATTACATTTACGCCGCTTTCCCCGGTAGATGCCGGAGAAAGCGGCGATTGATTGAGAGATTGGTGATTCCTACTCTCCTGAAACGCGACCAAACATCTTGTCCATACAGTACCGCATAGCAAAAAAAAGATTTCTGTGCCGGTAATTCATAGAAAATGTGTATCTTTGTAGCGTTATTCACAGGAACACGTCTTTTTGCTGTATGTTGGTATCTGAGATCTCTTTATGGGGCGCGGCCATAGGCAGCATCGTGGTGGGAGGCAGTACGATGCTGATGCGGCCCGTCAGTGTCTTCCTGTCTGTCTATTCGGTGCTGATGGCCTGCATCACGGCCTCGCTCATGCAGACCATGATGAGCTACCAGCGCAACCAGCAAAAGCCGGAGACGCTGCGTGAGGACATGTTTCATCAGGTAAGGAATCTGGCCCAGCCCCTGGTGATGGTCGTACCGATGCTCTATGCCGGCATGCTGCTGGGAGGCGTCCCGGCCCTTGAAGGCCTGCTCGTCACTCTGTTGCTGATAGCCGCCTCGTTCGTTGCCAATATTCTGGCGGGCGTGGTGGCGCTGGAGATGGTCAAGACAACCAACAAAAATGCGATATGAAAGAAACGAATTATTACTCATTGTATCTGGACGTGCCCTTCGACGTCAGACGGCACAGTCTCTATAATGCCGGCGAGCTCTACAAAGGCTATGAGCCCGCTGCCGACGGCGAGGCTGACAAACAAGCGTTTGCCAACTGCTATGACAGTCGCGTCTACCGCCACTATATGGCAATGGGCAAGAACCCCCAGAACGTCGACGAGTCGCTGGCACGGACACTCCACGACCACGGCATTCACATGGCGCTCGACGCTTTCTTCAGAGAGCACGACAGCCACCGGTGCATCGGCATCATGGGAGGCCACGCACTGCTGCGCACCGACCCCATGTTCGCCCGCATCACCATGCTGAGCAAGCGGCTCACCGAAGAGGGGTTCTGCATGCTGAGCGGCGGAGGCCCCGGAGCCATGGAGGCCACCCATCTGGGAGCCTGGCTGGCCGGCCGTAGCCAGGAAGAAGCCCAAGAGGCAATAGCCACGCTGGCTGCCGTGGCGGCATCGTTCAATGACAAGGGCTGGCTCTCGTCGGCCCTCAGCGTGATGCGCCGCTACCCTCAGCACCGCTACGTGAGCCTTGGCATTCCCACATGGCTCTACGGTCACGAGCCGTCAACGCCCTTTGCCACCCACATCGCCAAGTTCTTCGAGAACAGCATCCGCGAGGACAGCATCCTCACGCTGGCCTTCGGCGGCATTGTCTACTCGCCGGGCAGCGCAGGCACCATGCAGGAGATTTTCCAGGATGCCGTGCAGAACCACTACCTCTCGTTCGGGTTCTCAAGTCCGATGGTGTTCTTAGGCAAGCAGTTCTGGACGGAGGAGATGCCCGTCTACCCGTTGCTGCAGCACCTTATGAGCACAGGTAAATACAAGAACCTGCTGCTGACGCTGACCGACGACACCGATGAAATAGAAAAGGTGCTGAAGGAGTTTCAGTCGGCGAGCGCTTCGCGCTGATTGAGAAACATTGCCCGTTCACGCTCCGTCATCTTCTCGATGGCATAGCGCAGGGCGGTGCGAGGCATCTCGTGGGCATGCTGCCGCAGAAAGTCGCGGAGCAAGTCCATCGAAACGCGCTTACCCATTTCGCGGAGCATCCAGCCGACGGCCTTGTGCATCAGGTCGTGCGGGTGGTGCAGGTGAATCTCGGCATAGCGCAGACACCACGACGGGTCGCCCATCTGCGACGTCTTCCACGTGCAGACCATACTCATACGCTGCTTCCAGAGGTTCTCGCTGGCGGCCAGTTCATCGAGCACCTGCCGCTTATAGTCGCCTTCCTCGACGTGACAGGGACAAAGCCCGGTCGGCAGCAGCAGCCAATGCCCGAGAATCTTGGGTACCGAGAGGTCGACCAGGTCCCAGTTGTTCGCCTGCCTGGCATATTGCAGATACATCGTCAGAATCTCGTCCCGGCCTCGGATGGCAGCCTTATCATTCTCAAGTCGTTTCGTCGCCAGTTTCTCAAACTTTGCCACGAGCACCAGCAGTCCGCAAAGGCGGACTTCGTGCCAGCGGTTTGTCAGCAGTTCGGGGACTTCGCTCAAGGGCAGGCTATGGGCCACGCATTTCACCACCTCACGCGTCTGCGGCACCTTCAGACCGAGGAATTCGTCACCCTCGCCATACTCGCCAGGTCCCGTCTTGAAGAACCGCATAAGCACCTGCCGCTGCTCCTCGTTGTGCAGCAACTCCATATAGGCTATGATCTCTTTGGCCGATGTCATCATCCTTTACGTTGTTTCAATGTTGTCAGGGCAGGAAGTCTGCCATCCGCAGCGCATGCCTTTTCATATCGACATGACCGTTCGGACAGAACGATACGCCCTCGGCCTCCAGAAGCTGACGCTGACGGCTCCAGCCGGGAGCCGTGCGCCCTTCCTTATTGACGACACGGTGGCACGGCAACAACTCGGCGCCGGGCGTGTAGCGCAGCGTCCGCCCAACCATCCGCGAGTGGCTTGGCCATCCGGCCAGCGCCGCAATTTCGCCGTATGTCGTCACGCGGCCCGGTGGAATCTGCGCAACAATGTTCAGCACATCGTCGCGAAACGTCCGGGCCTGCTCCGCCGTCATCTTGTCGGGATAGTCCTTCAACATGATATCAATTTAAAAAAGTCCGCCTCGCACGAACCATGCGAGGCGGACGTCTGAATTGGCTTTACTCAAGCATGTCGATGAAGATAACCTGCTGAGCCATATCTTCGATGTCGCGGCTCAAGGCTTCACTATCATCAGCAGCCGTGTCACTCGTAACGAGCATCACGCACTGCTCCAGTTCCATAGCCTCCACCAAGGCTTCGGGCTTCAAATATTTCTTTTTCATAACTTTTTCGTTTTCGTTTACGTTTTCGTTCACGTTCCCATTACTTCACCATCACTTTCTGCGTACGACCGTCCTTGGTGCGGATGATGTTCACGCCCTTCTGCAGCTTCACCAGCTTGCGGCCGTTCACATCGTAGATCTCAGCGTCACCGCCAGTCAGAGCCTTCAGAACGCCGATAGCAGTAGCCGCGCCGCCGAAGTAGTAGGCTCGGGCACCGTCACCGCTCGGGATGGTCATGTAAGCATGGTTAGCCTTCACCTTAGTTATACCGGTAGTCTCAACCTTGAAGAACGCGACTGAACTCTGCTTCTGGAGAATGTAAGTGCCTTCGATGGCGTCGATATCCTCATAGGTACCGGTGAGTATGCCATAAGTCAAATCCTCTGCCGGGACAGCCACACCTTCCACCTCAGTGCTATAAGCAGATTCGCTAAAGAGCACAACTGGCTTGTTGGCGGGGATGGTACTCAGTTCATCCATCACGATCTCATTCGTCTCGCTGTCAACACCTTCAACCACATAAGCCGTCACGCCTCCAGAAATCTCCACGTCGAACGGAGCAACAAACGTTGCATACTGGGCATCTGTGACAGCCAGGGTGACAGTGGTCTTAGGAGCTGGGCCGTAGTAAGTCAGCTGGAAGTTGTCGAAGATGACCCACTGATGCACAGCCGTCTCGTTCTTAATGCCTACGGTCAGCACGCCGTCCTCGCCCACGATGAACTCGATGGGCTCAATGGTGTACTGTCCGTTGGAGAACGAAATAGAAGCATCACCCATACTGCCTTCGCTGCCTGTCTTGGCAGGCACATCAGCGGTCTTGTCGCCTGCGAAGAACAACGGAATGTCTTCAGTTTCGCCATCATCCTGACGGAAGAAGCCCTGTGCAGTCATCTTATAGACACCGGCGGGGGCGTTGTTAACGGTCTGGCTGATGGTGAACAAAGAGTGGAATGACTCAGCACAGCCGTTGCCATTGGTTGCAGTACCGCCACCACCCAGGTTTCTGTTAGTGCAGTTCGTACTAACAGTCCATGCAGCCCAGCGATGGTCATTGCGGTTGAAATCGGCATCCTTCAGCAGGAACGTAGCATCGACACCATTGTCGGCCGTGGCAGCTTCAAGAGCTGTCAGCCCGTCGGTCTGGCGCTGGCTTTGTACGTTAGCCGCAGCAAGGAACTTCCAAGTGACAGCCTCGTCAACAAGTACAAGATTGTCACTCGCGTCTACCCCAAGATATTTTGCACCATTGCCAATCGTATATTCATTCTCACCAGTCTGCTCAATAATCCAGGCATAAGCGGGACTGTCCATATAGAGGTTGCTGCCCAGGAAATGATTGTTGTCTCCATTAAACACCTGAGAGTCAAAAGTCACCTTCTTGTCTGTGCCTGCAGACAACGTCATGTCAAGCCCCGACTCGTTGACGATAGCCTGAGTTCCCCAGCTATGTCCGGCAGCCATATACTTTCCTGAGGTGGCGTTCTGCACATAATACGTGCCCGTCATAGCTACATAGTTGGCTGCCGTGAAGGTCTCAATGGCAGTCCTAAGGGCCTGGATTTCGGCCTCAAACTCAGATATGTTCAGTTTGTTGCTCTCCAGAGCAGTCTGTGCAGCCGTAATGGCAGTATTAAGTGCTGCCTTTCCTTCGGTCTTGTACTCGTTGGCGGCAAGAGCCTCGGCCTCAGAAATCAAGTCAGTCATCTCTGTCTTGTCCAAAGCATATACATTCTTAGCAGTAGTTACCAATGTAAGCTTCTTGATCTGAATGGTATGCCATTCTGTCTGACCTGCCCTTTCGAGAGCCAAGCCCATAGTAATTTTACCATCGTTTACTTCCAAGCCGTTGACGGCATAGACTTCGGGTTCACTATCAAGCATTCCGCTATTGCGACGAGCTGTAATCCAAGTCTTTATAGTATTGCTGCCTGAAGTACCAAAAACATACGCCACGTCATCGGCATCTGTCTGCAAGTTGGCACCATTGTTATTCCACGCATTATGTGAAGTAGCATAAAGCTCAATATTATACAGGCCATTATCCACATTAACCTGCTGGGAAATCATCACGCCGGCATCACTTTCGCCATAGTGTTCAACCAAAGTTATACCATTTTTAGTATATGTTCCCCTATTGCTATTATTACCTGTGCCAACAGTCCACTTTTCCTTATCTGTTCCTACCTTCGAAGTCTCATCCTTCCCCTGATCAGCATTGTCGGTCTTAAACTGTTCAACGGCAGCAGCAAGGCCAGCAATCTCGCCGCCGTCATTGTAGGCGGCAATGGCATCGCGCAGCTTACCTACGGCCACAGCGTCATCGTCGGCAGCAAGTTCATTTGCTTCGGCCAACACTGCTCCTTCCTCGCTGTCGCCAATACGAACGAGGCGGAAGTCGGAGAACGACAGCCAGTTACCACTGCTACCCGTCTCCATCTGCATACCGAGCGTGACGGTCTTGGTGGCTTTGACCTCAAACTCGACGGTGTAGTCATTCCAACCACGACCGAACACACCACCTGTACTACCTATGGAAGTAATGTCTGTGCTCTCGCCGTCAGCTATCACCTTGTAGGTCGTCGTGCCATTACCACGGGCCTTGACACTAAGGATATACACGCCCTGAGGCAGTTCGACATCCTGGGTGAAGGTTGTGGCAAATGCGCTGCCCCAGCTGTCGCTGTCGAAATAGCCCGTAGCTGCTGAGCCATCAGAATTAGTATATGGCTCATTTGTCATAATACGCATTTTGCTATTACCCGTCGTATTCTTGACAGTCCAACCATCTATTTTTGTTGGGTTAACATAGTTGGTCATGTAAGTTGACGTAACATCCTCGGCGCCCTTGTAGCCCTCAGCCAGAGCATTCGATTCGTAATAGGCACGGAGTTCTCTAATCAGCCCCTCGGCCGTCGACTCAACCGTAATCTCAGGCTGTATGTTGGGCGCATAAGGCAACTCCTTATTATATTCAACAAAGATGTCGTACGAAGCCTTGGCGGCAGCGAAGGCGTTAGTGGCAGAAATCAATGCCTCAGTAGCTGCATCATAACCTTCAGCAGTTGTGGGCTCGTCCATTTTATCCTCACTCTCCAATGCTATCTTCTCGCTACCCGTCACATTGGTGTAGTCTGTATTGGCAAGGGCAGCCTGGGCAGCAGCCTTTGCTGCAAGCCAATTGGGTTTTGCGATTTTTGACTGGGCTGAAGCCAAACCCTCAGCATTAGTCAATGTCAAATTGTCAATAAACACCTTGGCATGAGTTGTAGAAGTATTATTACCAGCAGTGCCACCAATCTGGAACTTACCCTCGGTAGCTTCCGTCAGAGTGAACTGTACATAGTCTAAGGTCCACTTGCCAGAAGCGAACGATGTGGTTGAAGAGAGAATGGGATCACCCACAGTAGGTACAAAGCCAAACTTCGACGTGAAATTCTGACCTTGGGTGTTAGCGTTGTAAACATAAGCCAACAGCACATATTCACCTGCAGGCAAGATTACGGCATCAGCACTCTGGTAGGCTACGGTAGCACTCCACCCCACACTGATAGCCATTGCATTGCCAGTATTACCATCCAAATCCGTAGCAGGTACGCTAACGTTGTTAATTTGGTTTCCTGACACGCCATAGCCCAGTATAGCACCGCAGCTATTTGATGTACTTGTCGAAAGAGCCTTCCAGCCAGTTCCTTCATAGTTTTCGGCAGAGCCAGTGCCCTTATTACCTACAAATGGATCGCTCTGCTCAAAGCCCGGATTTGTTATGAAAAACGAGTAGTCGCTTTGAGCTGCAAGACAGGTGGCTACAGCTTCATTCAGCGTTGCGGTGGCATCATTCACTTGTTGCTGTGTAGCACTTACATTGTCAAAGACTGCCTGTGCGTCAGCTATGGCAGCATTGAGTGTTACGTCTGAAGTTCCGTCATACACCTTGGTGGCAGTGGCAATAGCCTTCTCCAGATTGTCTTTTACCACGACTTCTGTATAAGTAAGCTTGAAATTGTCGAAACCTGCAATAACCTCCGCTTGACTTGTCTCATTAAGACCAAAAGCAATAGTTACCATAGTCTCATTTGCAAGTGTGAACTCAAGTCCATAATTAGTCCACTCGCTATTACCACTGACATTCAGACTCTGACCAGCAGCGCTTATTGTTGCAGAGCCGCCTCCATTTCCATTAAAAAAGGCGTCGGCTGTAAGGTTATACTTACCGGCTGGCAAAGTTACATCCTGTGAAAGAGTCAACCTCGACGTACTTCCCCAACGGAAACGAATCCAATATGTATTGTTGCCGCCATTAGCAGGCTGAGATTTGTTAGAAAACTGATTCCACTGAGTACAACTACTATTCAGCGATGTCAAATCATTTTTCTCTCCATTTGAATAAGATATAGTCCATCCTTCGGGCTGATAAATGGCGCGGTCTGAGCTAGGATTAGAATAAACAGAGTATTTCCCCTCAAAGTCGGCATTTGTCAGATATGTAGACGTGACATCCGTCTGAGCCCACGTCGAACTCCCCCACCCCGACAATAGTACGAGGGCGGTGAGCAAAGTTTTCAGTAAATGCTTTTTCATTATTTGCTTTTTGTTTTAGTAATTAGGTTTTTGCGCCTTCCGGCCCGCGAGCGCATGGTTAGTAATGTTTCTGTTGTTGCCGCCCCTGCAGGCCTCTTTACGTCGTGCCCCCCAGTCTGAGTGGTAGAGCCAGTTGCGGCATTTCAATTGTTCGGTACTTTCTTGAAAGGTTATTTAGTTCATTTTTAGAGTATCATATTATACGGTATATTGATCAAGGAACTCTGATGGTGTCAATATCGGTATCCATTCTTGGGGAAAATGTTTCCCATTTCTGGTTACTATCACATCGCATCCAGAGGCTATGGTTGACTCAAACTGAAGCATATCTTCAAAATCGGGCATATCACTACTGAGTGCTCTTGAGACCTGGCTGTTATCCATTGTCGTCATCTCTATAAAAGACTTTATGGAGCGGAGACTCTGCAATGTTGCATCTCTTCCAAGTTCTCTCCTAAGAATATAGAAGCATGTTGCAAAAGATAAGGGTGAGGCAAATAAGTTGATATCCTTATTGATTGCCATTTGCATAATAGCCATTGAACTTTCCCGAAAAGCCGTGCGATTTTGCAGGACGTCTAAAATGATATTGGTATCAATAAAGATTTTCATTCGAGGCAGAATTTCTCCTTAAGATATTCCCATCTTGCATCATCACCATTAAGGTCTTCTTCCCGACTCGGTTGTTTCAATATACCACTCAATTTCAGCAACTCTGGAGAAAAGTTTGTGGGGCGCTTCAATCTTGGCCTTTCTTCTGTCTTTCCATACATTGGCAGCGACAGGAGGAAGCCTTCAAGCATTTTTTCAACGCTTGTATGCTGCCGACGTGCATACTCGACGGCAGTATTATACAGTTGGGTGTTAATCTGTACTGACGTAGTGTTCATAAGCTATTGCTATAGTTCGGGTGCAAATATACAAAGAAAAATCGGAACGGCCAAATAATCCAGCATTTTTTACAGGAGGAAATATCTGACAGAAGAACAAGAATATTTTTTGGGAAATATATTACCACTTCCACCACTTTTGTATCTAACTATTTGTATATAACATTGTTATGCAGTGGTAGTACAGGTGGTGGAAGTGGTGACGTATTACCACTTCCACCACCTGTATATTTCTGAGGCTTCTTCGTTGGTTTTTGGCAATTGAGTACCGCCTTCAGGTATTCCAGAGGCGCAGGAACGACGTTCCGGCGGCCTTAGAACGACGTTCCAAAGCCTCCGGAACGATGTAATGCGATTGTTCATAGTCAAGATTTAGGCTGTTATGCTCATAAATCAATAGCAGATATGAACAGAAAAGAACGAAAAACGTTGGTTTTTGAGCCCAAAAACGAACGTAGTGGTAATATATTACCACTGCCACTACCATTATTACCACTACATAACCAATTGTTTGACAAGTGGTTAACTAAAAAGTGGTGAAAGTGGTAATAGATTCGAAAAAAAATTATCGTAGTACTTTGCGACCACCGCTGACGATGACACCACGGGCGGTGGCGGCATCGACGGGGCGTCCCTGGAGGTCGTAGACGGTCTCTGGGGCATTAGGCTTTAGCAGCGGCTTGATGGCCGTGGGCACGACGGGCTCCAAGTCGATGTAGTCGAGGTCGGGCATCCAGCCCGAGGCGTTCGACAGCCGGATGGTGTTCTGGCCCTTCTCGAGCTGTACGGCCAGCGTCCTTGTGGCCACCTTGCTCCAGCCGCCTGAGTTGACGCTGAGGGTCTTCACCTTCTTGCCGTTGACGCTGACGGTGATGCTGCGACTCTCGCCGCAGATGAAACCGATGGTGAGGTTGTAGTCGCCGCCCTCCTGACTGTAGACATCGCGCCACTGCAGGTCGTTCTTCTCAGAGCGGCCCAGATAGCCGGCCTTGTAGCCACTGGAGCAGTAGTCGGCCTGGGAGTACTGGCAGACGTTCCACTCAATCTCCGAGTAGGCGTTGCTGTAGCCCGTCTCGGCCTCGTAGCGCCGGCGCTCCAGCCTGGTCTCGGCACTGGCCACATAGATGCGCGTGCCGTGGGCCGGCAGAGTCACTTCGTAGCTGTCGCGGAACTGTCCCAGATCCTTCTTCTGGAACACATCGCGCAGCGCCACGTCGCCGGCCAGACAGAGGTCAACGAAACTGACCTGCACGGTCTTCCGCTCGTCGGTGGGGTTGTAGACGGCGAAGGCGCGGAGCGTGCTGTCGCGGCGCTCCAGGTCTTTCACCAGCGTGTAGCAGCCGTTCTGGCAGCCCACGAGATAGGCCTGCTGGTAGAGGGTGTCCTGGTTGAGGGCAATGAGTTCCTTGTTTCTGAGCAGGTTGAGGTTGGTGGAGCTGAGGCTGCGCATGTCGCAGCCGATGAGCAGCGGCGAGTTCATGATGCACCACAGTCCGAAGTGGGTCTTCGTCTCCTCGGCGTTCAGCTGGTTGCCCCATTTGTTGACACCCACCTCGAGCATGTCCATGTCGTTGTAGTGGCCCTTACTGCTGTAGGCACTCATATAAAGGTTCTGTGCCAGGATGTCCTTCACCGAGTCCCAGCTGGGGAAGATGTCCTGCGTAGTGCGCCACGAGAATCCGGCTTCATTAGCCCAGACGCCGGGATAGGCCCAGCGGCAGATGTTCATGCGCACATCGGTGCGGCCGGTGTTACTGATGGCCTTGGCAATGGCGGTGTAGCGCTGGCGCTCGTCGAGGTCGAGCCCATCCTTATTGTGGACGGGGTCGCCGCCGCAGAAGTCGACCTTGATGAAGTCGAAGCCCAGCTCCTTGAAGAAGAAGTCGCAGTCCTGCTGGTCGTGCTTGTAGAGTCCTACGCCCTCGCCGTCCTTGTCGCCGCCGTGGTAGCTGCCGCAGGTGTTGTAGCCGCCGTCGCTGTAGATGCCGGCCTTCAGGCCTTTCGAGTGGATATAGTCGACGATGGGCTGCAGACCGTTGGGAAAGCGGGTGGGATGGATCTTGAGCTGACCGGTCGAGGCGTCGCGGCCACCGAAGTAGCCGTCGTCGATGTTGATGTGGTTATAGCCGGCATCGAGCAGGCCCCTGGTGACCATGGCGTTGGCCTGCCCCTTGATGGTGGCCTCGTTGATGTTCAACTCGAACGTGTTCCATGAGCTCCAGCCCATGGTAGGCCCTTCGTTTTGAGCATACGAAACGGCAGAAGACAACAAGGCAACCAACGTCAGAAGCCTCCCCAAGCCCCTCCAAAGGAGGGGATGTTTGGTTACATAATTATTACTATCCATATCGTTTGGGGTGCTGCTGTGGTACAGCAGCATACATGACATAAACTGATTGTTGTTTCATCCTAAACATCCCTCCCTTTGGGAGGGCTTGGGTGGGCATTTTTTAGAAGTCTTTGGTCATTTCCTGTACCTTCTGGTTCACCTCGTCGATGAATTCCTGGATGGTCATGACGCTCTGCTCGCCACCACCCTGCGGGCGCACGGCAACAGTCTTGTCGGCAGCTTCCTTCTCGCCGACGATGACCATGTAGGGAATGCGCTTCAGCTCGTTGTCGCGTATCTTGCGGCCCAGCTTCTCGTTGCGCAGGTCGATAGTGGCGCGGACGCCGCCCTGCGAGAACAGACGGCAGACCTCCTCGGCGTAGTCGTTGTACTTCTCTGACAGCGGCAGGATGGCCACCTGCTCGGGCGTGAGCCAGAGGGGGAAGTGTCCGCTGGTGTGCTCGATGAGCACGGCGCAGAAGCGCTCGAGCGAGCCGAAGGGGGCACGGTGAATCATCACCGGCGTCTTCTTCTGGTTGTCCTCGTCGGTATATTCCAGCTGGAAGCGCTTGGGCAGGTTGTAGTCCACCTGGATGGTGCCCAGCTGCCAGCGGCGGCCGATGGCGTCCTTGATCATGAAGTCGAGCTTCGGGCCGTAGAAGGCGGCCTCGCCGTACTCCACCTTGGCCTTCAGGCCCTTCTCCTCGCAGGCCTCCTGGATGGCACGCTCGGCCAGTGCCCAGTCCTCGTCGGTGCCCACGTACTTGTCGTGGTCGTTGGGGTCGCGCAGCGAGATCTGTGCCTCGAAGTTGAAGCCGAAGGCCGTCAGAACGACGCCGATGATGTCCATCACGTTGAGGAATTCCTGCTTCACCTGGTCGGGACGACAGAAGAGGTGGGCATCATCCTGAGTAAAGGAACGCACGCGCGTAAGACCATGGAGCTCGCCCGACTGCTCGTAGCGATAGACAGTGCCGAACTCAGCGATGCGCAGGGGCAGGTCGCGATACGAGCGGGGCTTGTTGGCGAAAATCTCGCAGTGGTGAGGACAGTTCATGGGCTTCAGCATGTACTCCTCGCCCTCCTCGGGGGTGGTGATGGGGCGGAAGGAGTCCTTGCCGTAGTGGGCGTAGTGGCCCGAGGTGACGTAGAGGCTCTTGCCGCCGATGTGTGGCGTGATGACCTCCTGATAGCCGTAGCGCTTCTGCACCTTACGCAAATGCTCCTGCAAGCGGAGGCGCAGGTCGGTGCCCTTAGGCAGCCAGATGGGCAGGCCCTTGCCTACCTTCTCTGAGAACATGAAGAGCTCCATCTCCTTGCCGATCTTGCGGTGGTCGCGCTTCTTGGCCTCCTCGAGCATGACGAGATACTCGTCGAGCATCTTCTTCTTGGGGAACGAGATGCCATAGAGGCGCTGCATCTGCTCACGCGTAGCGTCGCCGCGCCAGAAGGCACCGGCCACCGAGGTCAGTTTCACGGCCTTGATCTCGCCGGTGTCCACGAGGTGCGGACCGCGGCAGAGGTCAGTGAAGTTGCCCTGCGTATAGGTAGTGATCGAGCCGTCCTCGAGGTCCTGGTCGATGTGCTCGCACTTATAGGTCTGGCCGTCGGCGGCAAACTCCTTCAGGGCGTCGGCCTTGGCCACCTCGCGGCGCACCACCGGCTCCTTCTTGCCGGCCAGCTCCTTCATCTTTGCTTCAATCGTGGGGAAGTCGCTCTCCTTGATCATCTGTCCGTCGGGCAGCAGCACGTCGTAGAAGAATCCGTTCTCGACAGCCGGACCGAAACCAAACTGGATGCCGGGATACAGCTCCTGCAGGGCCTCGGCCAGCAGGTGGGCAGAGGTGTGCCAGAAGGTGTGCTTACCCTCGTCGTCGTCAAACTTGTAGAGCGCGATGGTGGCGTCCTCCATGATGGGACGGTTCAGCTCTACGGTCTCACCGTTTACGCCGCAGCTGACGACGCTGCGTGCCAGAGCCGGCGAGATGCTCTCGGCAATCTGGAGTCCCGTCACGCCCTGTTCATACGAGCGAACAGAGCCGTCGGGGAATGTAATTTTGATTTCCATATCTACAATATATGTTTGAAGTTTAAATTCAGCGTGCAAAGGTACGAAAAACATCAGACATAGAAGAGTTTTAGGAAGAAATTATTGGAAATTGAGCTAAATTTCTTTTCCGGGCAGCCGAAAAGGGCTCCGATTTTGCACCATAGGCATTGTTAAAGATTGCAATTAAATACATTGAACTTCTTTTCTTTGCATTTTATTTGTTAAATTTGCACACAGAACGCCTAACTTTATACAAAACGACTTAGAACAATGGATAATCCACACTATAACCGCATCAAGGCAATGATTAAGCGAGCGCAGAATGTTGCTCCCACTAGTCCTGCCGAGTATGAGTTGGCTCGACCGAAGGTCAAAGCAGTGTTAGCAGAAAAAGGCAAAACGGGGACTTGGCTCTCAGAACAGATGGGCAGGAATATTGGAACCGTATCACGATGGATGACGAACAAAGTTCAGCCATCTGTGGAACAGCTTTATGATATTGCAAAACATCTTGATGTGGATGTAAGAGAGTTGCTGGTGGCATCAAAATAATTTTGATTTTCAATGAGTATAGTGAATTATGACAAGTTGCGTTCGATGATTGCACGCTGCGAATGGACATTTGCAAAATCGATGCCATTTGCTCCACATGAGTATATTGTTAGAGATAAGTGTCCGTTGACGAATGATGAGTTTGTCTATTTCGTAGAAATGCAGCGACAATTTGGGATAAAGGAGCGTTGGGGGAAGTACAACAATCCTTACCTATACATAGATGACTACAAGTACTGGACGATGGGAGCACCAATGGAAGAAACAAAGGTCATTAATCGGGCAAAGGCATGCGTCGTCAATGTAGCACATCAACTGTATGAAGGAATAGAACAGGCAAGAACAGAGAACAATATGGAACATCACCAGTATATAGACGCATACGTCCATAAGCAACTTGGGCCAGTTATATGAATATTGTAGAATATTCAGCCGAAGGTTATCGTATAAATGAGC
>CAMHHO010000043.1:0-25192 GCA_946184965.1 uncultured Prevotellaceae bacterium
GGTAAAAAAGGACTCGCTTTAGCGCTTTTACAAAGCGTAGCGACTAAAAGAAAAAACAAAAAACAAAAATAGATTATGAAAAAGGTATATGAAATTCCCCAGATTGAGGTGACTCTGCTGGAGTCGACCGAACTGATGCAGGCCTCGATGGGTCTCTATGACGATGCGCCGATTGATGATCCCAGCAACATCCTGAGCCGCGAAATCATCTTCGACGTAGAGGAATAATAAATCAAAATTTTCTTATACAAGCGTAGGGGGATGTGCCGATTGTGTTCGGTATGTCTCCCTTCTTCTTGTTTTTTCTGGGACGGAGAAAGAAATGTGGCTTATTATTTTGCGGTCTCGGAATTATTAACTATCTTTGCGGCGTATGAGACACTGACGTAACAAAATCTTAAGTCCGTGAGACAATTTTTATAGCTTGTCTCGCTAAAGCTCTTTACCTTTGCATCGCAAAAGCGTAACCAAATTTTTTTTTATTCACTAAAAACAACCAAAAACATGAGAAAAACTTACCAAATGATGATTGCATTGGTAGCATTGCTACTGAGTGCTGCAAGTGTAAGTGCGGGTGAGCGTATTCCGCTGACGGCGGAGGGTTTCTACTCGTACGAGGGATACGGCCTGGACGCTGTTCAGGGTGATCCCTTCGATGCTTCATACATTATTGGCGAGCCAAGCGGCTGTCCGTTTGGTGACTCCAACTGTGAGGCACGTGTTGACCTTGGCAGCTATGCTAAGCTGTATGTCAACATGGAGGGATGCGACGCCGACGGCAACCCCAACGGTTCGAACCCCCGTATCTTCATCAACCGTACTGAGTACAACGGTCAGTTCAATGCCACGAAGGAGAATTCGAAGTGCATCGTTATTCCTAACGAGGGTACTTGGGCTAATGAGTACTACACTGTTGAGGACGACGGTACGTATGTTATCGACCTGCTGAAGATTGCCAAGGAGTTTGGCTTTGTTCATCTGCATGCCATCAAGGGTTCTGCCTATAACACGCAGGCCATCATCAACAGCATCGAGGTTGAGAAGGCAGGCAAGGCTCAGCAGATTGGCTGGGTTAACCTGATTAACAACAGCGACATGGAGGGTGACGACGTGAGCAGCTTCTTCACGAAGATTGAGAGAGGCACTCCCGCGAACTCTGAGATTACCGACGGCGTTGGTAAGAACGACAGCCGTGGTATCGTTGTGAACGCTACTGCCAAGACAAATGACGCCTGGGACAACCAGTTCTGGTTCCGTTTCAACGAGATTGTTCCCGCTGACACCAAGTATCGCGTATCGTTCGACTATCGTGCCGACACGCCCGCTACTGCCAGCACACAGGCACACGCCGAGCCTTCTGACTACATCCACTACGAGATGCTGGGCAACATCGACTTCACTACCGAGTGGCAGACCTTCACGACTGAGGGTACTGTTACTGCCCAGCAGGCTGGTCCTAACGGCTCTGGTGGTCTGTTCACCTCAATCGCCTTCAACCTGAACGAGCTGGCTGATGCCAACAACTACTACTTCGACAACATCAAGTTCGAGGTGTTCAAGGCTGGTATCGTTGCTGAGTACAGCAATGACGTGGTGCTCATCGACTTCGGCTTCAACACGAACCTTGCCGACCTGGTGGCTGCTTCTGGCATGCCGCGCCTGCTCTATCCGATGGACTGCGCTTCGGTGGTTGCCGACGGCGAGCCTATGGATATTACTACGATTGAGGCATTCCCCGATGGCCGCTTCTATATCTTCACTGAGGAGTCAATCGACGGTAAGGAGATTATCGTCACGCTGAAGAATCCTACCGACCCGGCTTTCCACATTATCTATACTAACGGCCCTGGCGGCGATGTGCCCTTCTTCCAGGAGGCTGCCGAGGAGAACGAGGCAATTGCCTACGTCGAGGATGCTTACTCGTATGCTTATGTAAAGCCGACCGTGCTGACCTCTGATCCTGAGGACGGCTCGTTCAACCTGCCTAACGAGATTAAGGAGTTCAAGATCTTCCTCGACAAGGAGGCTAACTGCGCCAAGATCAAGGCTACGATGGGCAAGGAGAATCTGACGGTTTCGCCCGCAGAAGGCTTTGCCAAGGAGATTACGCTGAAGCGTACCGGTGCCGGCGACCTGACAACAGGTACCTACACGGTGAAGGTGACCAACATCTTCTGTCAGCTGCCTCTTGACGACAGCGACTTCAGCACATACGAGTTCTCGTTCAACGCTGGTAAGGTCAGCGTCGACCCGAACGACGTTCCTAAGGAGCTGCTGCCCGTCGAGGATTATGCTGCAACGAATGCCGGTGGCATTCCTGCCGGTTTCTACGTGCTGTTTGGTGAGGAGGAGCGTACTGCTGAGTCTGGTGGCTTTGGCTCTGGTCCGCGTATGTTCGACTTTGGTGCCGGTGGTGACTTCACGAAGGGTCTCTACTTCCGCGAGGGCTATGTACAGTTCGGTAGCATCGAGGGTTATCCCTTGACACTGGAAGAAGGCAAGAAGTACAACATCCGCTTCAACACCGCTCAGTGGAAGGACAACGGTACAATCTGCCGCTTCGAGATTCTCAATGAGTATGAGGAGCGCGTATTTGTCCAGATGATCAACAACACGCCTAACATGAACGGCGGTACTGGTGCCGTCAACGGCTCTGCACTGACCGAGATTTCGTTCACTCCTGAGTCTACTGGCAACTACCTCATCCGTTGGAGCGCTGCTACCAGCGAGGATGGCAATACCGGATTCAACGAGATTCTGCTTGGTAACCCCAGCGTGATGTACATTCCTAATATTGCTGGTGTCGAGGTGACCCAGATGCTGAACAATGCTCTTGCAAGCGCCAAGACCACTCTCGAGGAGAACGGTGACGAGCGTTATGCCGGTGCTGCTTACACTGACCTGGATGCTGCTATCAAGAAGTACGAGGCCGAGGCTCCCGAGTATACTGCTCCTTCTAAGTACAAGACTGCTGCCGCTACGCTCGATGCTGCTACGCAGGCTCTGAAGAACCACCACCTCAACTGCGACAACTATGACTCGCAGATGAAGAAGGTGATCGACGCTGTTCGCCAGAATGGTGAGGGTAAGTTTGCTACTACCGATCTCTATAAGGAGTTGGTAACCATCAACAACAAGTATCATGGCTCTTCTGAGTGGACCGCCTATGATCCTGAGGATCCCGACCTCGGCGGTGAGTTCACCTACACCTTCGACAAGCTGACTGACGATGCTGCTCTACAGGCTGCCGTCGATGAGCTCTCTGGTGTTGCCCAGGCTGCTGTCTACATGTTCACTGAGGGTGAGTCGAAGACTTCTTCCGACGTAGGTATCAAGGTGCTCGTCGACCGTATCCGTCAGGGTGCTGAGGGTCTGAAGCAGCTGGGTGTTGCTGAGGACGATGAGATTATCGTTGCTGCCAACAATGCCGTTTCCGACGACGACGAACTGGTTGAGAGACTCAAGAACCGCATCAAGCTGGAGTACTTCAACAAGATGAAGAACGGTGAGGACATGTTCCCGACCATCATTGACGAGGAGACTCTCGAGGAGACCTCTACTACTTACAACTTCACGGTATTCGTCAAGAACCCGAACACCTATTGCTGGAAGGGTAGCGCTGGCGTTACTGAGGAGAACTGCCCGGGCTGGACAATGCTTGAGGGCACTGCCGGTCTGACCGATATGTGGAACGGCAGCTATGTTGGCGACATCGACGGTCTGCCTAAGGACCTCTGCATCACGCAGTATCACCAGGCTAACCGCATCGAGCAGACCATCACCGACCTGCCCGCAGGTGTCTACACCGTCATGATTGACTGCGCTGAGTGGAGTGACGAGTTCACCGTCGGCGACAGCGACGACGAGGAGACGGCTGCCCAGAAGGAGGCTAACCACGAGCAGAACCGCGTCTATGTGAAGACTTCTGACACGCCTGAATTCGTCGAGGGTGAGGAGGAGCAGTTTGCTGCCGACGCTCGCATCGACCACTACGGACAGTATGTGGGCCGTCACGAGAACTTCCTGACTGACGTTGAGGTGACCGACGGTGTGCTGACCATTGGTGTGAAGTGGAACAACCTCGCTCAGATGATGTTCGACCGCGTTCAGGTCTTCCTGGCTAATCCCGCAGCCGGCTTCGACTACGGCAAGGCTTACGAGGAGGTTCTGACTGGTGTTGACGCTCAGCAGCAGGTTGCCAAGGTGCGTGCTATCGAGATGTTCGACCTCAACGGTCAGCGCATCCCCGTGGCTAAGAAGGGTGTTGTCATCGTGAAGAAGCACATGAGCGACGGCACCGTCCGCACTCAGAAGATTGTGAAGTAATTCACGATGAGACATTATTTATAGTATCTGATACGAACGGCGGGCTACGGCTCGCCGTTTTTTTGTACCTTTGCACCATCAAAAAACGCAATTCTTAAACCTATGAAGAAAAAGATTACCCTTTTGGTGCTGGCCCTGATGGCCACTTTTCAGATGATGATGGCGCAGCAGCGCCGACCTGTCGACAACCAACACCCGCTGTGGCTGGTCCACATCGACGTTTGGAACTCGGCCGACCCTCAGAAGATTATCGACCTTATACCGGCCGACATCAGGCCCTACGTCTGCATGAATCTGTCGCTGTCGTGCCAGTACGACAAGGACCTTGACATGTATCGCATGCCCCGCTGTGCCGTGCGCACCTATAAGTCGTGGGCTTCGGTGTGCCAGCTGAACAATATGTGGTTCACGTGCCAGCCTGCCTCGGGCGGCCACACCCACATCCAGGACGACGACCTCGAGACCTTTGAGTACTTCTTCAAGGCCTACCCCAACTTCCTCGGCTGGAACTATGCCGAGCAGTTCTGGGGCTTCGACGAGGCTGGCGACGAGAGCAGCAGTACGCAGGCCTCGCGCATCGAGCTGTTCTCGAAGCTGGTGCCCATGCACCATAAGTACGGCGGATTCCTCACCATCTCGTTCTGCGGCAACATCTGGAGCCACGCGCTGAACCCCATGGGCATGATGAAGCGCAACACCAAGCTGCTGCAGGCCTGCAAGGACTATCCCGAGGCCTGTCTGTGGCTCTATAAGTACACGACGAGCAGCTGCTGGTATGCCAACGAGAGCGTCACCTTCGGCCCCTTCGTCAGCGGACTGGCCAAGAACTACGGCGTGCGCTACGACAACTGCGGCTACAATGGTGCGCTCGATGCCATTTACGGCGACGGTCACGGCAAGAAATATCCCGGAGCTGCAGGTATCGGTACGGTGATGGAGCAGACGTGCGTCAACGGTGGTGCCGTCTGGGACGGACCTGAGCTGATCTGGACTGAGGACTTCCAGAACCAGAGCAACTCGACGGTCGACGGCTACACCCGCCGCAACTGGGGCACCTTCGCCAACTTCAAGGGCGTGTGGATGGATATGTTCCGCCAGGTTATCAAGGGCCATCTCTATATCCCCAGCCGCGAGGAAGTGGTGGGCAACATCAAGATTGCCATTCAGAACAACGTGAGCAGCGGCAACGACGAGAACAAGTATGCCGTCTGGGGCAGTCTCTACGACGGCCTGTACAAGCAGACCGACCCGTTCAACCGCGGTAACGGCCAGTGGATGGACAACTTCTGCTACTTCAAGAGGACGGGCCGCTATGGCACTATCCCCCTCGTCATCGGATTCTACGACGACGTGGCCAAGGCTATCCCCGTGCAGCTGAAGAAGTCGACGTACCAGAGCACGTCGCAGACCAAGAAGGTGAGCGACTTCAACGCCCAGTACCCTGAGGTCAGCAAGGGCGACCTCTACGTCAACCGCTACCGTAACCACCTCGTCACCTACACGCCGTTCACTTATATGAACAAGAAGAAGTCGGCTTCGGCAGAACTGCCCCTGCTCTACAATACCTGCGACTCGCTGAAGCTGAACTACGGCAAGCTGTCGAGCGGTCATATCCGCGAGTATGCCGACCGTATCGAGGTGTATCTTAACAACTACCGCAGCGACTCCATAGCCCAGCAGACCGATGTCATCACCATCACCGGCGTGACGGCAGAGCCTGGCTATGTGATGACCAAGCATGCTACTGGCGCTACCGGACAGAACGCCTCGGTTACGCCCAACTATGACGCTGAGAACCACACATACACCGTCTCCGTCAAGCACATGGGACCTGTCGACGTTACCATCAACTGCTCAGGTGCCGCTACCGACCGTCTGACCGACGTGCTTCCCTCCGAGGCACTCCCCACGCCCCAGCAGCCCGAGCCGTTTGTCGGCCCCGTGGTCATCGAGGCTGAGAACATGGACTACAAGAGCGTGAAGAGCGTCGCACTCACCCACTCCGGCTGGTGTGCTCCCGACTACTCTGAGTTTACCGGCATGGGCTATGTGGAGATGGGTACCAACACGGCAGCCAGCCTGCGCCATCAGCTGAAGCTGCAGCAGGGCGGCGACTACGACATCCTTATCCGCTACTGCAACACCTCGAAGGCCGGCAACGTCAAGGTGACGGTCAACGGCACTGCTGTCAACGTGGCCTGCGAGAAGGTGGCCAAGAACGACTGGCGCAAGCTCAAGGTTCCTGCTCAGCTGAAAGAGGGCAGCAACAACCTCATCATCACCAACACGGGCGGCACAGGACTCGTCATCGACCAGATTATCTATATGCCTGCCGGCACGCCGGCCGAGAAGTTCCTCGTCACCGTACGTGAGGACAATCGTGGCACCGTCACGCCGAATGTCAGCGAGGCTGCCGAGGGCGACACCGTCACACTCACCGTCAACGCCAAGGAGGGCTACCAGCTGAAGCAGCTGCGCGTCGTCAACTCCGTCTTCTATACAATGGCCAAGACCATCAACGTCACCGACAAGAACGAGGTGACCTTCGTCATGCCTGAAGACAACGTTACCCTTCTGCCCATCTTCGGCATCGACACAGGCGACAGCGACAAGCCTGGCTACGTGCTTGATTATACCACGGTTATCAACGGCACCATTCCCGACGGATGGCGCACGACCGACGGTAGCGATGTTCACGAATATCCCAGTTCCTATGGTTCTGGAGCACGCACGATGGTTGGCTTCGGTGGCTATCAGGGTAAGGGCCTCTATTGGCGCAACACCAGTGCTGAGTTTGGCCGTCAGAGTGCATTCCCCTTCAACCTTGAACCCGGCAAGTACAAACTTACATGGGCTATGGCTGCCTGGAAGGGTACGCCTACTTACACGGCTTCCATCCTTCCGGCCACTACCGGCTCAGCCCTTGCTACATCAGCCGCCCTGACTGCTGCGCCAAATGCCAATGGCAGCACGACAGCGAACCTCGCTTCGGCAAAGACGCAGGAGCTGGAGTTTACCGTCACTCAGAAGGGCAAGTATGTCGTCAGCTTCAAGGCAGCCGGCACGGGCTATCAGGAGTATCTGCTCCTCGACTGTCGCGTCAGCATGGTTGACGACGGTACGGGCATCGAACTCGTCAATATGGCCAATGGCGAATCAACAGCCATCTACGACCTCAATGGTCGCCGCGCTGACAGCAGTGCCAAGGGTGTGATCATCCTTCGCTCAGCTGACGGCAAGACACGTAAAATCCTTAAAAAGTAAAACGATATGAAGCATTACAGACGTGCCATTCTGATGGCATTGGCAATGGTCGTGGCCGGCTGTGCCGTGGCCGAGGAGAAAACGCTGACGAGTCCCGACGGACGCATGACCGTCACCGTGAGCGACGAGGGCGGCAAGCCTACCTACACCGTGAGCCGCAGCGGCGCCACGTTCCTTGAGAAGTCGCCGTTGGGCGTGAAGCTCAACTTCATCGACATGACCGAGGGCCTGACGATGAAGGCCTGCGACGTGAAGACCGTGAACGACGAGTACGACATCATGACCACGAAGCAGCGCCATGTGCAGTACGAGGCCACCGAGGGCGTGTGCCAGTTCGACAAGGGCAACTACCGCATGGACATCATCTTCCGCGTCAGCAACCGCGACGTGGCCTACCGCTATAAGTTCTATCCGCGCAGGGGCCGTGGCGGCGAGACGCTCGTGGCCGTCGTTCTGGAAGAGGCCAGCGGCTTCGTGCTGCCCGAGGGCACCACGACGTTCCTCTGTCCGCAGTCGAAGCCCATGGGCGGCTTCGCGCGTACCTCTCCTTCTTATGAGACGGGCTACACCCTCGACGACGAGATGGGCAAGAACGGCTGGGGCGAGGGCTACTCCTTCCCCTGCCTCTTCAAAGTTCCGTCTGTTGCTGTACCACAGCAACAAAAAGGACAGGGCTGGGTGCTCATCTCAGAGACCGGCACCGACGGCGGCTACGTGGCCTGCCGACTGCTGAACGACGGCGGGGCGAAGTATAAGATTGGCTTCCCGCAGCAGGGCGAGCTCAACGGCGTCGGCTCTACGACGCCTGCCGTCTCGCTGCCCAGTGAGACGCCCTGGCGCACCATCACCTGCGGCGAGACGCTGGCCAATGTGGTGGAGACCACCGTTGCCAACGACCTCGTGCAGCCCAAGTATAAGGCCTCGAAGGACTATACCTACGGCAAGGGCTCGTGGTCGTGGATCATCGGCATGGACTCCAGCTGCAACTTCGACGAGCAGAAGCGCTACATCGACTTCTCGGCCGCCATGGGCTGGCGCTCGGTACTCATCGATGCCTTCTGGGACAAGCAGATAGGCTATGAGAAGATGGCCGAACTGGCACGCTATGGCCGTGAGAAAGGCGTAGGCATCTTCCTGTGGTACAACAGCAACGGCCAGTGGAACGACGCCCCGCAGACACCTATCGGCAAGATGGACCGCTCGGCAGTCCGCCGCCAGGAGATGAAGTGGATGAAGGACAACGGCATCCTCGGCATCAAGGTCGACTTCTTCGGCGGCGACAAGCAGCCGATGATGCAGCTCTACGAGGACATCCTGACCGATGCCAACGAGTTCGGTATTCAGTGCATCTTCCACGGTTGTACGCTGCCTCGTGGCTGGGAGCGCATGTACCCCAACTATGTGGCCTCGGAGGCTGTGCTTGCTTCAGAGAACCTGCACTTCGGACAAGGCGCCTGCGATGCTGAGGCCATGAACGGCTGTATCCATCCCTTCATCCGCAACACCGTCGGTTCGATGGACTTCGGCGGCTCCACGCTCAACAAGTTCTACAACGCCGACAACAAGCGCGGGTCCATCCGCCGCACCAGCGATGTCTATGCTCTGGCTGCTGCCGTGCTGTTCCAGTCGAGCGTTCAGCACTTCGCTATGGCGCCCAACAACCTGACCGATGCTCCCGCCTGGGCTGTCGACTTCATGAAGCGGGTACCCACGACGTGGGACGAGGTGCGCTTCATCGACGGCTATCCCGGCAAGTATGTCGTCCTGGCCCGCCGCTCCGGCGACAAGTGGTTCGTGGTCGGCGCCAATGCCGAGAAACAGCCTCAGAAGTTGACCCTCCAGTTGCCGATGTTCGCCAAGGGCACTTCCATCGCCTTCTACAGCGACGACGCCCAGCTTCAGGGCAGCCTGAAGGAGCAAAAGGTGAAGAGCACGAAGTATAAGATTGAGATTCCCTGCAACGGTGGTTTCGTCATCACCAACCAGTGATAACGTCAAGGCCAGGCTCCCCAAAAGGAACCTGGCCTTATTCTTATACGCACAACGGCAAGCCTATTCGACCGCCTCTCTGACAATGTATTTCGGCGACGGGCCAAACTTGTTGGGGTTGCGGTCGCTGTCCTTCAGATAGTAAATCAGCAGGATGATGGCGATGACAAAGTTCACGATAGGAATAATCATGGCAAGGAGCCACCAGCCCGACTTGCCAGTATCGTGCAAACGGCGCACGGTCACTGCCAGCGACGGCAGCAACAGCAGCAGACCGATGATGCCGATGACGGCAATCAGCAGATAGAACGTGGTGTCGAAGCTGTCGGCCTGGGCGGTAAGCGCAGCCATCTTCTCCTCGTCAAACATCACTTCGGCCACCTGGCCTTCAATCTCGCTTATTTTGGCCATCTTCCACCACACCACGGCATAAGTGGCAATAGAGAGCAGCCAGTTAAGCACGCTGAACCACCAGAACTCTGAGCGACGGGCACGTCCGCTGAATGTTGCATACTTCTTGAAGCAAGTCTTCAAGGCTTCCCCGAATGACATCGAGGGTGTCTTAATTACGTTTTCCATTGTTCTTGTTTTTTAGAGTTAATAATAAAGGTTGAATTTATCTTTGTGTCTTAAAACAAATCGGAAACTTTGCAAATATAGTTAAAAAAGCGTTTCGTTGTACCTTTTTAGGTAAAAAGAACCGACACTTTAAGTTTTTTTTGCTTTTTCTTGCCTGTAACGAAAGAAAATGAGACGTAATCATATTGCCGTTTGTCAGTTTTTCCGTATCTTTGCCGAACATAAGCAACAACTAAAAACAAAGAATAATGAAAAGACTATTGACAACCGCACTGACGGCGTTGACTGCACTGACGCTGACAGCCCAGAATCCCTTTGTGCAGACTTGGTTTACCAGCGACCCGGCACCGATGGTCCACGACGGCACGATGTACGTCTATACCGGTCACGACGAGGACGGTGCCGACTTCTTCTGGATGCAGGAGTGGCGCGTCTATTCGACCAAGGACATGGTCAACTGGCAGGACCACGGCTCGCCTTTGGCTCTCGAGAGCTTCTCCTGGGCCGACGACCGTGCCTGGGCCTCGCAGACCATCGAGCGCAACGGCAAGTTCTACTGGTACGTCTGTGCCCACAGCCGGCTGTCGCGCGGCATGGCCATCGGCGTGGCTGTCAGCGACTCACCCACCGGTCCGTTCCGCGATGCCATCGGCAAGCCGCTCTACGAGAACGGCTCGTGGGACCATATCGACCCGACGGTAATGATCGACGATGACGGTCAGGCATGGCTCTACTGGGGCAATCCCCGCATCTACTGCGTGAAGCTGAAGGATGACATGGTCAGCCTCGATGGCGAGGTGTTCAACTTAGAGATGACCGAGGAAGGCTTCGGCGCGCCCGACCCGTCGAAGCGCGACAAGAACAAGAAGTACAAGGATGTCTATACCGAAGGTCCGTGGATTATGAAGAAGCCGCAGGTGGCCAATGCCAATGCCAAGAAGGGCAACCCGGCAAAGGGCTACTACCTGCTCTATGCAGCCGGCGGCGTGCCTGAGCACCTCGCTTACTCGGAGGCCCCCACGCCTACTGGTCCCTGGACCTACAAGGGAACCATCATGCCCGAGGGCGGCACAGGCTCGTTCACCAACCACTGTGGCTACGAACACTTCATGGGTCACGACTACTTCTTCTACCACACGGGCAAGCTGCCCGGTGGCGGCGGCTTCGGCCGTAGCGTGGCCGTCGAGGAGTTCAAGTTCAATGCCGACGGTACGTTCCCCACGATTCTGCCTACCAGCGAGGGCGTGAAGCCCATCGCCAAGTTCGACCCTTTCCGCCGTGTGGAGGCCGAGACAATGGCCTTCTCGAAGGGCATCAAGACCGAGCAGAACAGCGAGGTGGGTGTCTATGTGACCGATATCCACAACGGCGACTATATCAAGCTGCAGAACGTCGGCTTCGGCACCAAGATTCCCCGCACGTTCAAGGCCCGCGTGGCCAGCGGACTGCGTGGCGGACAGATTGAGCTGCGCATCGACAGCCTCAAAGGCCGTCTGATTGGTACGCTCAACGTGCCGGGCACCGGCGGTTGGGAGAAGTGGCAGACGCTGAACCTCGACCTCGACTACTCCACCATCACCGACCTGAACTCGCCCAAGCGCACCGTCGCCGGCGTCACCCTGCCCGAGACCGTCGACCTCTACATCGTCTTCAAGGGCCGCAAGGGTCCGAAGCTCTTCAACTTCGACTGGTGGGAGATGCAGGGACTGGAGCAGGTGAACATGCCGCTCTTCCAGACCAAGTACACTGCCGACCCGTCGCCTCTGGTGGTTGGCGACACCTTATTCTTATATACGTCGCACGATGCCTCGCCCGAGGACATCCCCGACCCCAACGAGCGCAACTCAGCCGGCTTCTTCATGTACGACTGGCTGCTGTGGTCGACCACCGACATGGTCAACTGGACCGAGCACGGCGCCGTGGCCTCGCTGAAGGAGTTCGCATGGCGCAGCCGCGAGAACGGCGCCTGGGCCATCCAGACCGTTGAGCGCAATGGCAAGTACTACCTCTATGCCCCCCTGCACGGTCATGGCATCGGCGTGCTCGTGGCCGATACGCCTTACGGTCCGTTCCGCGACCCGCTGGGCGAGCCGCTCGTCTGGCAGAAGGAGCACTGGGACGACATCGACCCCACCGTCTATACCGATGACGACGGCCAGGCCTATATGTACTGGGGCAATCCCCACGTCTACTACACCAAGCTGAATGCCGACATGATTTCGACCCAGGGCGATATCTACGTGCTCAATCCCAAGGACGGCGTGATGCGTCCCGTCAAGGAGGAGCGCGCCAAGATCAACCTCCGTGCCCCTTGGAGCGAGAAGGCCACCTGGACCGTGAAGAACTATCAGGAGGGTCCGTGGCTCTATAAGCGCAACGGCCACTATTACCTCGGCTATGCCACTACCTGCTGTCCAGAGGCTCTCGGCTATGCCATGAGCGACTCGCCCACAGGCCCCTGGGAGTGGAAGGGCTATATCATGGAACCCACGCAGCGCGACCGGGGCAACCATCCCGGCATCTGCGACTTCAAGGGCCACTCTTACGTCTTCGGTCAGGACTACGACCTGATGCACCTTGAGACCTTCGTCCACCACGAGCGCCGCTCCGTCTCGGCACAGGAGATAACCTATAATGCCGACGGCACCATCCAGACGATTCCCTACTGGCTCGACCAGCAGCCCATGAAGCAGCTGCAGTGGCTCAACCCCTACCGCCGCGTCGAGGCTGAGACCATGAACTGGGGCTTCGGCCTGAAGTCGGCCAAGATGGGCATCGAGAACACGGGCGTGGTGAAGGACATGCCTGAGTCAACGGGCAAGAAGAACATGTACATCTTCGACGTCGATGACAACGAGTACATCCGCCTGCGCGGCGTCGACTTCGGCTCGAAGGGTGCCAAGTCGTTTGCCATCACGGCTGCTGCCACCGGCACGGCTACCGTCACCCTGCGCCTCGACAGTCAGGACGGACCCGCCGTCGGCACGGCCGTCATCGGCTCGACCGGCTCTGTCGAGAAATACAAGCCGTTCTCGGGCAAGGTCAGTGGTGCCACTGGCGTCCACGACCTCTACATCTGTTTCAGCAAAACCGCCGGCGACGTGCGCCTCGACTGGTGGCAGTTCAAACAATAAGACTAAAGGAAATATGAAAAAAAGACTTTTTGCCATTCTGTCACTCGCCGTCGTGTGCATGGCAGCGACAGCCCAGCCACACCGCATGTGGTATGCAAAGCCCGCCAGCCACTGGCTCGAGGCACTGCCCGTAGGTAACTCTCATCTCGGAGCCATGGTCTATGGCGGCACCGACGTCGAGGAGATCCAGTTGAACGAGGAGACGTTCTGGAGCGGACAGCCCCACAACAACAATCCCAAGGAGGCGCTGACATATCTGCCCGAGGTGCGCAGCCTCATCTTCCAGGGCAAGGAGGGCGAGGCCGCCAAGCTCCTTGACAAGTACTTCGTGCCAGGCCCTCACGGCATGCGCTTCCTGCCCTTAGGCAGTCTGAAGCTGTCGTTAGGCCATAAGGACGTGCAGAAATACGAGCGTGCGCTGAACCTCGGCGACGCCACCGCCACCACCTCTTATATATATAAAGGTGTGAAGTACGAGCGCACCGTCTTTGCCTCGCAGGCCGACAACGTCATCATCGTGCAGCTGAAGGCTTCGAAGAAGGGCGAACTGGAGTTCGGTATTGATTTCACCACCCAGCTGCAGAAACAGGTGTTTACTGTTTCCGAGCATGAAGGCATCAGCGGAAAAGTCAATGAACTGGCTGCTGTTGTCGAAGGCGTGGAGCAGGAGGGCATCAAGGCCGGACTGAAGGCCGAGTGCCGCGTCATGGTCGAGACCGACGGTGAAGTGAAACGTGGCGTTGACAAGCTGACCGTCGACGATGCCACCACCGCCACGCTCTATATCACCGCTGCCACCAACTTCGTGAACTACAAGGACGTCAGCGGCAATCCTGTGAAGAAGAACAACCAGGCGCTGGCCAGTGTCAAGGGCAAGCCCTACAAGCAGTTGCTGGCCGACCATGTCAAAAAGTACCAGGAGCAGTACAACCGCGTCAGCCTGACGCTGCCGAAGTCGGCTAACTCCGGCCTGGAGACCGACAAGCGCGTGGCTGCCTTCGAGACGGATGCTTCCGACCTCGACATGGTGGCGCTGATGATGCAGTACGGCCGCTACCTGCTCATCTCGTCGAGCCAGCCCGGCGGTCAGGCCGCCAATCTGCAGGGCGTGTGGAACGACAAGATGAACGCCCCGTGGGACTCGAAGTACACCATCAACATCAATGCCGAGATGAACTACTGGCCTGCACTCATCGGCAACCTCGCCGAGACGCAGGAGCCGCTGTTCTCGATGATCCGCGACCTCAGCGAGACGGGTGCCGAGACAGCCCGCGTCATGTACGGCTGCCGAGGCTGGGTGGCCCACCACAATACCGACATCTGGCGCATCGCCGGTCCTGTCGACGGCACGCCCTGGGGCATGTTCCCCACTGGCGGCGCCTGGCTGACGACGCACCTCTGGCAGCACTACCTCTACACCGGCGACAAGCAGTTCCTGGAGTCGTGGTATCCCGTACTGAAGGGAGCTGCCGACTTCCTGCTTGACTTCATGCAGGTCTATCCTGCTGCCGGCGAGATGAAGCAGGCCGCAGGCTGGCTGATGACCGTACCCACCGTGTCGCCTGAGCACGGCCCGCGCGGCAAGAACACCAACGTCACCGCCGGCTCGACGATGGACAACCAGATTGCCTTCGACGTGCTCTCGCAGACGCTGCAGGCCGCTGAGGCGCTGGGCAAGGACCAGTCCTACATCGAGAGCCTCAAGTTTGCCATCGCCTGCCTGCCCCCGATGCAGATAGGCCGCTACGGTCAGCTGCAGGAGTGGCTCATCGACGGCGACGACCCACGCGACGAGCACCGCCACATCTCACACCTCTACGGCCTGTACCCGTCGAACCAGATTTCGCCCTACGCCCATCCCGACCTCTTCACCGCCGCTGCCAACACGCTCGCCCAGCGTGGCGACAAGGCCACCGGCTGGAGTCTCGGCTGGAAGACCAACTTCTGGGCCCGCATGCTCGACGGCAACCACGCCTTCCTGATCATCAAGAACATGCTCCACCTGCTGCCCGACGACCGTGCTGCCCGCCAGCATCCCGACGGCCGCACCTACCCTAACCTCTTCGATGCCCATCCGCCGTTCCAGATCGACGGTAACTTCGGCGTGTCAGCCGGCATCTGCGAGATGCTCCTCCAGAGCCACGACGGAGCCGTCCACCTGCTGCCCGCCCTGCCCGATGACTGGCAGAAAGGCGAGGTCCGCGGACTGCGAGCCCGTGGCGGATTCATCATCGACGAGACCTGGAACGGAGCAAAGCTCAGCACCGCAGTGGTGCGCTCCACCATTGGCGGCAAGCTGCGCCTGCGCTCCTACGTTCCTCTGAAAGGCAAGGGCCTGACCAAAGCTGAGGGCGACTGCCCCAACCCGCTCTTCGCCCCCGCTGCCGTCAGCAATCCGCTGCGTTCAAAGGAGCTGAAGGACTTCAAGCAGCTGTCGCTGCGCCAGGTCTACGAATACGACATTGAGACCGTCGCCGGCCAGACTTATCGCTTCCAGTCGGAATAACAAGCAATTTACCCAGACGCTGGTCGGCGTAGAACGTATTACTTGAGCCTGTTTTGCATGACAACGGCACAAGAGGCATCGCCGGTAACCGACATTACCGTGCGCCCCATGTCGACAATACGGTCTACGCCGGCCACTATGGCTAATGAGCCGCCTGGAATACCCAGCCAAGTTGTTACTTATAGAATGTAATCCAGTTGGTCCGGTATTTGTAGCTGGAAGCATATTTACTTTCAGGGAACACTTCCTTCACCTGTCCCGACTTGTCTCGGTACCAGGCATAGTTCCAGCCAAGTCCCATGTCCAGATAAAGGGCATGGGTAACCTTGTATGCACTCAAGCACTTGACGAAAAACTCATACTTCATATACTTCCTTGATTCTACGATACACAGTTTCCCATCCTTCTCGCACAAAGCCCTGTAGATGTTCCTGTTGTTCTTCATCTTAGCACCAATGGGCCTGACCGCGCCATCCTTGATAATCAGCAACTGGCAGAACCCCATGTTCCAGCCCTTCGCCTCCGCAGGGTAGTCAGCCTTTCTCATGAACTTCCACTTGCCTTTGCCCCAAACGAAGCCGCCGGTATTCGCCTTGCAGCGATACCCCTTCTTCATCACCCCATTACAGATATGATTGTCAGCGATATTCGAATGCTTGAACTCCGCCAGCAGCTCGCCAGTAAAAGCAGCCTCACAGCAGAACTCCACGCTCTTATCAGCCCCCTTCGGCATCTGCCCGCATACCAAATCAACCTTCGAGTACTCCGGATAATACACATTCAGATTAGCCGTCGTCTCAACCGTCACCGCACTACCTTCCAATACCAGTAGCATCAGTATTACTATGAGATGACCTTTCTTGCTCATATACTCCAAATTACTTTTCGTATCTTGTGCTATATCTCTTCAAAAAAACAGTCCCACTATTTATATTATTCATTAATATCGTTTTCCTTGAAAATCTCACCACGATAAGCACATACTGCACGCTGTTTTCTCTCACCGTTAGCAAAATTGTAAAGCCTTACTAGCAAGTTCCACACTTCTTGAACTTTGTATATTGTACCATCAAATGATGAACTATCCGCAATTAGATATTCTTGCCACTCTTTTAATAACGAATCAACATTCTTTTCATTGTCCACTGGCCAATTGCCACATAAGAGTGATATGTGCTCAAAGTCAAAACCACCCATGAACTTTCTGAATTCAACAGATATTTGGCGTAAGTAATCATCGTTTACACTTACGCTTGCCCCATTATCCTTATAGAACTGGAGTGTGGAGAAAATGTTGTCAGTAGCATCATGGATTTGCCTCAATCCGTAAAGACCTGCATTGCTAAAGAATAATAGCCAATATACGTTCCTCAAACGGTTCTTATTGTCAGTTGATTTCCAAAGATACTTAAATATTTTAATATCCAGATCTTGTAAAAGTGGATTAAAGGAAGAAATATAAGCCTTTTGTTCTTCAATAGCCGCTGATAATTCCATGTTCTCTTTGCCATTGTAGTTTAAATGCACATCGTCATTACTTTGATGAATACTGCCAAGAGTATCCCAATCACGATTAGCTTGGGCAAACTCCAAGAGCATACTTCTGTTTTCATCAGTAAATGGTGATACGATTTCTTCCTTTTCTAAATCCTCATCAGCGGGTATTTCAAAGGCAACAATCGTATTATTCAAGAATGGATAAATATAGTTAGGAATTCTGTGTTTTCTAAAACTGTTAGGTAACCAGATCCTAAAGTCATCGATTGCCATTGGCTTAACACTATTCCAGCCATACTGCAAATTCAGATTCGATACAATATCTTTCTGACGTGAAAGCCCCACCGAATTAGTAATTTCATTCGATATCAGCTCGCCAGCACTAGCAGTATCAACAACTGATTGATTTGATTTCTGCAATTTTGCATTGGCTATACGTTCTTCTACTGTCGGATGTGTATTCCATCCATCAACAACTTTGATACGAGAAGGAAATGAAGTACCAGCTCCTATTGGGGCAGTTAGAATATCCGTATTGCTAAGACGTAATGACTCATCTTCTGCAAGTAATCCAAAGCAATATTGATATCCCTCCATAAACTCTTCAAGATAGTGGCCCTCTGACAATAAACTTTGGAGAACATTCTCGAAAAGGTTAAATCTGTTCGACAAGATATCCAATTTGCATAAAGCAGAAATTTGAGACTCAGTACCAGCAATTTGGCAAGCCACATTGTCTGCCTCGTATTCCATCAATCTGGACAGGCTCCTGTTCTTCTTTTCAATGTATTTGTAAAATGCAATGGTACGTCCAGTAATGTACTTAATTGGGTAGGCTGCTAAATGAAAATACCACTTATAATCTGCTGATGCTCGTGCAATGGCATCCTCCTTCTGGTTCTCTTCCGTAAAGTCAATGATGTTTTGAATTACTAATAGCAATCTGTATGTAAGTGTACCTATACGCATCGTTTTTTGTGAGAAATGACCATATTCATGACCTATGATTGCTTTCAATTCCGTCTTATTCATTCCATAAAGCAATCCAATGCCTAAAGTCAGGTTCTTCCTGGAAGGCACAAAAACAGACCATATACTTGGCGAATTATACGCGACATAAGCATTAACTTCTGAACTAAGAAAAACGTGCTTTGGCATCTTGTTACCAGTAGCATTTGCTATCTCTCCAATCATTGTGAATAGTTCTGGGCATTCTTCTTCTGTAACCTCAGGCCTAATCAACTCTTGGTTATTTCTTTCAATTCCGAATAATGGTCTAATAAGATACATGCCAATTTGGAAACAAAAGAGCCACATCGCGGCAAGCGCAAGGCCTAAGACTATCACTAATCGGATATTAAAGACACCTAATCCAAAAAAGAAATCTAAAATATACCATGATACCCAGCCTGCGAGGGCAAAAAGCCCTATACCAACCAACACGAGGCCATAATAATATATTAGAAATAGTATGATACGCAACAGTACGTTCGTTGCCTCTTTCCGTATTTTTTGATCTATGTTACTCATATTTGCATAATTTTTTTGATTCTTGTTTCTATCTTTAAATGGTCCATCAGCCCCCGATATCCTAAACATTCTTCTTCTGTACTTCAAAATTTATCTGGTCTTAACTTTCCTGGTTCATATAAATCAGTACCACCACTACCCATAGAGCCACAGGTATATAAAACCAATCCAACCACTAATATCGTCAAAAAAAGAACCACTATTGCCTTCAGATAGCGATTATCTCTCCCCTTATCCAGAAATGCCCAAAATGTAAGAAATACTGGAGTGCAGAGATAAAACGCAACAAGGCCAACTACGAATAGTATTCCAACTATAATTAGAATATATCTTCCTATCTCTGAATATTCAATTGCACTACCAACACCATAGAGTATTGCAATTGAGCCAACGAATAAAACTATAGCAAACAGACATCCTTTGATAGCATCGAACCAGTTATCTGGCTCTTTTACCGGTTCCTTGCGACCACCTTGGCGTGAAGGTCTGTCGTATGTTTTGAGATTCTGAAATATGTGCATAAACTATATCGCTTTTGAAGGTTACGTGAATTATACAATTAGGCTTTGACTCGTTGCGTCATACATATAAGGCGGTAATACATTTCTTTGAACTTTCCCCTCTATATCTTTTTCATATAATTCGATTTCCAGCTTTGTTGGAGAATAAATAATGAATACTCCAAGCAATGTATCATATACGCAATCGCATTTTCTTTCAGTTATATTAGGCGATGAAACAACAGATTCCAATCTTTCTCTATCTGTATCTCTTTTATCATGATTATTCCAGCGTTTCAATTCTATTGCCAATAAATTAGGGGAAGCATCCCTTTTATGAACAATAAGGTCACTTACCATAGGACTCGAAACTTTTTGTTTATTTTCATAACACTTTCCTGTACCATCATTCTTTCTATTATATTCAACATCAGCAAAGTATCCCTTATAGTTTTCATGCTCATGCATTATATATTCCATATGGTGAGCTAGTCTGGCACATATATTTCGTTCAGACACTCCATTGCTTACATTGAAATAATCCACCTCATATAGTCTTTGTAAAGACGGTATTAATAAGTTATTAATGATTTCTTCCCTTTTCATATACTCAATAGCCTAAAGATTCATAATCACCATCATACCCTTCATCTGGGAGATGCCAGGGGACTGTCCCTTGACACCTAAATGTGTTTTATAGAACTTATTCTCCCACCACCTAGGATTCAATACACCGTCTATTTCAAGAAAAATGATTCTTCTCATAATATATACTCAACTTGAAACTGTTTCATTATGTTCAGCACCATCTCGTTTAGACAGAATGGGGATGAGCTTCGGATGATGATCTTTCATATACCCTACATACCAATCATTTCCCAAATGGTCTGAGTTATAATATTCAATACTATATTTTAGTTTTACAGCGCATTCTTTAATTGCATCATTGTAGGCAGAGGTAAAGAACCCTATGGGGTATCCTTTACAAGGAAATCTATTAGATGGCCATAAATTAAACTCATGCCCATGCAATCTGTTTTCAAATATTTGGTAGTGAATAATTTTAACATCACTTCTTATGACTCCAAAGCGCATGCAATAGGCTTTATAATGCTGATGGTACTCCTCCTTACTATCGGGCCGAATCGTACTAAACCCTATTATCTGATCTGCATTAAGATCAGGTGGTATTGGCAAATCGTGACCTGTTTCCAGTTTAAAAGCATTACGTATGCTAACAAAATCAGCACTTCTTTTAAAAATCACTTCTACGCGAATATAATCAGTAGTCAACTCGTTCCTTTCTCCATAATAAACGCCAGAATGATTGTTAATGTCGTCATCCCGCACAATGCAGACATCATAAGACTCAATGATATATCCATATTGTTCACAAAAGGTAAAGAACTCTTTGTACTGTTCCATTACCCTTTTTAGTTCTTTCTTTGTAATGAATAATGCTTTTATCGCCTTCATATAAAATCTTTTCTACTTTTTACCAATATTACAATAAACTTCAGAGTCTTCTGTATATTCGAAATTTCCGTAATTCTATCTGTCTAATTTGATTTGTTTGCCATCTGGCTTTACAAAGCTAAAACTCAGTTTAGCCCCCAGAAGATAAGCTGTACTCAAAAGAGGTGCGTCTATTGTTTCAATAGAGGGGCTTTTTATAGCTTTCGCAAGAAGTTTAGCTTTGGGATTCGATCTTGATACATCATTAGGAAAATGTGGATATCCATAGTCACCAGTCAGAGTACACTTAAAATGACAATAGCCATTACCTATATTTAAGACAACATCGTTACATGCATATCCGTTAGGCATGATTTGGGAAAGTGCAGATTTTACTTGATACGGAAGAGCCTTTTTGAGTAAGGTTACCAATTCTCCCATTTGGCTTTCATTGTAGGCCTTTTTAGTAAACGCCAAGCTATTCACAATTTCGCTGATGTTTTTGTAAACGTTCCTTTCCCCATAACTACATATATAAACAGTATAGCCATCCTTGTGAAAGCAAAAAGCCTCACCCTTAATCTTTTTATCACCTATTTCTGCTTTTAGGCCATTGACGCGTGAATAATTGAAACGTTCTGGCATACCTTGTCTTGAAAACAAAACAGGGTATTTTCTCCCTATCAATTTGTATGCATCTTGCAATGAAGCCTTGAATGGTAGTGCTTCTATGAGAATTTGAGTGCTACTTGTGTTTTTTATTTCTGCATATATACCAATTCCATCTGTTTGAGCACTAATAGTAGCCCCTTTTGGAAGGTTTATAGTGAACCAATTTGTCTGAGCAGCGTTTACATCGTCAGTATAAAACATTAACACAGAGAATATGGTGACAAACAAAATTAATTTTTTACTCATCTTATTTCTTATTAAAATGTTAAAAAGACTGTTTACAAATCCGACTTACAATTCATCTATGTTTTGCTTCTTAACCTTATTTTCCAATTTTGTATCAATGTATGACAATTTTAAATATTTTATTCCCGGCATTTTGTTATGATGCATTATTGATAGTTTTATAAAGGTTGATTTATCTTTTATCATCGTTTCAGGAGAATAATCATTACTATTGTCTTTAGGAGTACGTTTTACGTATTTCTTGTAATAAGCAGTCCTAAGTTCTTTATATTTCGCTCTTAAATCTTTTTCCTTACCTTTTACAATCTTAGTATAAGTCACACGATATAGTGTGTCCTTGTGAAAACAATAATATGTGCCGTCCCACAAGACACCACCAAAAGAAGTTTCATTTTCACTAAGGATAGCATTGCCATCTTCTTTATCTTCATAATAGTGCCTTTTTTTTGAAAGATACGATTTCACTTCTTTCTTTGTAGTCTTTCCCAATACAACACCATCTATATTTCGTTTTATTTGTGCTCCTACAGATAGTGTAGCAAAGATGAGCAAAAGTAAGATTATAGCCTTCTTCATAATCTATAAATGTTTTAGAATTATTGGTTTATATCATTTGAGTTGATCTCAATTTCATACAATCTTCTGCCATCGACAGAATTATATACATAGAGAAAGGTCATTCCTGCATTTAGTCTCCTAACATTGTTCTGATCATTACGTAAAACAGAAACCATTTGAGTCTTTAACTGGCTAATGACTTCATTTGTTACCATACTTTCATCCACCTCTTGCGTAAAGCGATAATAAAAAGTTTGCACTTTAGTCCTTTCATTATACTCAATCTTTGTGTTCAATGTCCCTTCTGATACCATAATGGGCAATTTCGCATTAACAGAGTCTATTTCTCCCTTTGTAGGAAATATACTCTGTTCATATTTCTCTTTCAATTTCTCAACATCATCCATCATTTGTTGCCGAGCAATGGAATCACTTTGAATATTGGAAGAATTCTCATACCTTTCTAGAGCCTCTTGAAACTTTTTATTGGACTTTCCTTTTTGTGTTATCATAATATGCCCTAAAACAACACAAATTATTGCCGTTGCTATTATACCTAAAAAAGTCTTACCTTTCATAATCTTCAATTTTAATTATTAATTCTTGGATAGCAGACCTTCAGGAGTGAAGCCCTCGGCTATGATAGTGCGTACGGATGCCCAAAAATCTGCGTTGTTCATTGTCCTTTAGCTGTTGTTGTTATTTTTCGATTGCAAATATACAATTTTCTTTCGGAACAGCAAAATTAATATGAGAAAAAGACAACTATTCCCAAAGAAAGATTTCCATGCATGTTTATGCACTTACAACTATGCGTAGCAAACTGGCCGCTTGCCGTTACTAACTCGGCGGGTTGGTACGACTAAACCGCCGGGTTACTACGCTCAAGTGGCGGGGTATCTTTTTGCCGAATGTTTATGCACAACATGCATAAGTATACAGCTGAATCTGGGGAACAAGTTAATGAAAAAGTGGCCTTAACCTCACTCCGATCTCCTGAAACCCTGATTCTCAAAGCGTTTCACGATTTTGGAACCTCACTCCTAACCTCACTCCCAACTTCACTCCCAACCTCACTCCACCCTTATGGGGGCGTTATTCAATCGTTTGCACAAAACAGAGACCTGTTTCTTTACAATTTGGAATCCCCTCTGTTGCTTTTTTTCTTATTTTTGCAGCCGAAATCATCATGTTATTACTTATATGAAAAAGTTTCTTTTATCCATCTCCATTTTAGCAATTGCCATTTCCTGCGAACCGCCAAAGGAGCGTGCTTCTGTTTTCGAAATGCCGGCAGTTGCAGACATTGCCATGTATCAGGTGAACCCTCGCGTGTTCGCTGCTGAAAACTCTCTCAATGCGGTAGCCAGCCGTATTGACTCCATCCGCGATTTGGGCGTCAATGTAATGTGGGTGATGCCCATCTATCCCATCGGTATAGAAAAAGGAAAGAACTCGCCCTATTGCATCAGTGACTACAAAGCCATCGCACCAGAATTCGGTACCATAGACGACTTTAAGAATCTGACCAACACATGTCATGAGAAAGGCATGGGCATTATTCTTGACTGGGTGGCCAATCACACCGCATGGGATCATCCCTGGGTTAAAGACCATCCCGACTGGTACACCCATGATGAAAAGGCCGACACCATCATTCATCCCCGCCCGTGGGATTGGTACGATGTGGCCGACCTGAATTATGACAATGAGGAAATGAGGAAGGCGATGATTGACGCCATGAAGTTCTGGATTGTCGAAGTTGGCATCGATGGCTTCCGCTGTGATGTGGCCGATGGCGTGCCGGCCGACTTCTGGAAGGATGCAATCGACCAGCTCCGTGCTGCTGCCGGCAACCGAAAGATTGTGATGTTGGCTGAAGGCAAGCGTTCGGACAACTTCACCATTGGCGGTTTCGATATGAACTATGGCTGGGATTACAAGGATTCGTTGGTCAAGGTATTTGACGGCGCGCCCGCATCAGACCTGATAGCAGCCGACAAGGCCGAATACGACAGCCTGCCTGCAGGGAAGGTTAAACTTCGTTTCACCACCAACCACGACCATGCCACCGAGAAAGAGCCTTGTGTTCAATTTACCAACGACCGCGGGGCTATGGCAGCCTATGTGGCCAGCATCTTCCCACATGGCGGCGCTCTGATATATGGTTCGCAGGAGGTTGGTTATCCTGAACCTATTAACTTCTTCAAATATGTTCCAGTGGACTGGAGCGCCAAACCCGAGATTTATCAGGAATACAAAGAACTGATAGGTCTTTACAATGAGCATCCTGCTCTGCGGAAAGGAGAGTTGACCACCTACGCAGACCCAGATGTGCTGGTATTTGAAAAGACTGACGGCAAAGAGCGTTTCCTCGTGCTAGTCAATGTACGTAACGAGGCGAAGACGGCTCAGATTCCTGAAAACTGGATTGGTCATGGAGCGAAAGACAAGATGACTGGCAAAGACCTCCAATTAGAAAAGACCATCGTCCTCTCTCCCTTCCAGTATCTGATTTTGGAGTATTAGAGCTTAAGCCCCCTCAAAAAACTAATGGCGTGTAACTCACCAGAGCTACACGCCATTTTGATAGTGTCTTGTTCTGTCTTTAACTCGTCAAAAGATAGGCCTTTTAATCAAACTTTGGCTTATTTATGGAGTTTCTTGAACATAACAGCACATGTCTCAATTATTTTTTGTAATTTTGCCGTCAAACAACAGTAATCTATCATGGCAAAGTTGAATGGTATAAGAGTCGTTCTCGCAGAACGCGTAGGCATAGGATAGACGTTCGATAGTCTCTCGATAGGGTAAGAAGACAGTAAGAAGTAAACAAAAGAATAAAAACAAAAATGAAGATATGATTGCATTTATTGATACAGAGGTGAATCCGCAGACGAAGAAGGTGGCGGATTACGGAGCAGTTAGGGAGGATG